>NZ_JBEYYU010000031.1:18885-104016 GCF_040645755.1 Streptomyces sp. NPDC046716 | reverse complement strand
AGCACCCCGGGGTGCGTTCCGCCTGCGGCATCCAGGGGAAGGCTGCGCGCAGCGCATGCCTTCAGGGGCGCGGGGAACTGCGCGACCAGCCACGGCGAGAGCCGCACGCGCCCGGGCCGCGCACCCTCAACGGCGCTTGGGCGCGGCCGCCGCCTTGGCGGGGGCCACCGCCGGCTTAGGGGCCCACATCTGCGGAACCCCACCCTCGGGCGGCGAGCCCACCGCGTTCAAGGCGGCCCGCGCTTCGGGCCCGTACAACGGCGAGAACCCGGGATTGATGCGCAGCGCCTCCCCGAGATGCCGCCGAGCCGCCCCGTACAACCCCAACTCCCGCTCCACGGCCCCGAGATGGTACGAGTACGAGGCATTGCGCACCGTCCCGCCCTTCTGCCGGTCGGTGGCCCGCCGCAGGAACCAGTGCGCCGCGTCCTCGTCCCCGGCCCGGTGATACGCCCACCCCAGAGCGTCCGCGACAGCGATCCCCGGCGCCCGCGACCACTCCGCCCGCAGCCGCTCCACGGCCGCCTCCGGATCCCCGTGATCGGCCTCGAACCGCCCGAGCACCAGCGCGTCGTCCACCCCGTGCGCCCGCTGCGCGGCGACCCGTGCCCGCAGCGCCGCGTACTGCGCGTCGGCGGCCCGCTCGTCGCCCAGCGACTGGAACAACTCGCCCAGCTCCAGCGCGTACCCGGGCTCGGGCCGCTTCGCCAGCGCCAGCCGGTACGCCTTCACCGCCTCCGCCGTGCGCCCCAGTGAGGCCAGCGCGCGGGCCCGCCCGGCGAGCGCCCCGTGAGCGGCCGGATCGGCGGCGAGCGCCGCGTCCTGGTGCCGCAGCGCGTCGGCCGGCTCGCCCCGGTCCCAGGCGAGGTCACCGCCCCGCTGCAACAGCGCCGCCCGCTCCGCCGGGGTACCGGCCCGCGCCGACGCGTCGGCGAGCACCGCGGCGGCGTCCTCCCGCCAGCCCCGGTCCCCGTACACGGCCGCCGTGCGCAGCGTCACCGCGGTACCGGCGCCCGAGGAGAGCCCGGACAGCTTCTCCAGGGTGCGGTCCGCCGCCTTGTAGTCGCCCGTCCCGCGATAGCCGTCGACCAGCGGGACGTACGACGACCAGCGCTTCGGCGCCAGCTTCACGGCGGCCTCGCCGTACTCCCGGGCGCCGCGCCAGTCGCCGCGGGCGGCCGCGAGGGCGGCGAGCCCGTCGAGCGCCTCGACGTTCCCCCGCGGCCGCGCCGCGAGCGAACTGCGCAGCGCCCGCTCGGCCTTGGGGAAGTCGTCCGTCCGCGCGGTCCGCGAGCCCCGCTCCACGTAGGCGGCCCCGAGCGCCGCCCACGACAGACCGTCCCGCGGATGGGTGCGCACCCGCGCCTCGCGCTCCCCGATCAGCGCGGTCAGATCCGGCAGCGCGGCCGGCGCCCCGACGGCGGCCGCGATCACCGCCCGCCCGGCCGGACCGGGCAGCGGCGCCGGCGCGGGCTTCTCGTCCGGCAGCAGCACCAGCACACCCCCGAGCACGGCGCACCCGGTGACGGCCGCGACGACCGCCCGCCGCACGGCGGGGGAGCGGCGGCGTGGGGCGGCGACGGGCTCCGGCGCGGGCGCCACGGCCTGCGCGGAGGTCTGGACGTCCTCGGCGTTCTCGGCGATCTCCATGGCGCATACTGTGCGTCAATACGAAGAGCACACGGTGGAGGCCACAGACGGGTTCACACCGATGGCCCCGAGTGCGAGGCTGTGATCATGAGCCGCACCCTCATCGAACTGCTCGGCGACGGGCTGCCCGCAGAGGCGATCCTCACCGACCCCGACGTCACCGCCTCCTACGCCCACGACATGGCGAGTTTCTGCGACGCCGGCGCCCCGGCCGTCGTCGTCCTGCCCCGCACGGTCGAACAGGTCCAGCACGTCATGCGCACGGCCACCGCGCTGCGCGTCCCGGTCGTCCCGCAGGGCGCCCGCACGGGCCTGTCGGGCGCGGCCAACGCCAGCGAGGGCTGCGTCGTGGTCTCGCTCACCAAGATGGACCGCATCCTGGAGATCAGCCCGGTCGACCGGATCGCGGTCGTCGAGCCCGGCGTCATCAACGCGACGCTCTCCCGCGCGGTGAACGAGCACGGCCTCTACTACCCGCCGGACCCGTCGAGTTGGGAGATGTGCACCATCGGCGGGAACATCGGCACGGCCTCCGGCGGCCTGTGCTGCGTGAAGTACGGGGTGACGGCGGAGTACGTGCTCGGACTCGACGTCGTCCTCGCCGACGGCCGGCTGCTGTCCACCGGGCGGCGCACCGCCAAGGGCGTCGCGGGCTACGACCTCACGCGCCTCTTCGTCGGCTCCGAGGGCAGCCTCGGCATCGTGGTCCGGGCGACGCTCGCGCTCAAGCCGCAGCCGCCTCAACAGCTGGTGCTGGCCGCCGAGTTCGGCTCGGCCGCGGCCGCCTGCGACGCGGTCTGCCGGATCATGGAGGGCGGCCACGTCCCGTCACTCCTCGAACTCATGGACCGTACGACGGTCAAGGCCGTCAACGCGATGGCGAACATGGGACTCCCGGAGACCACCGAGGGCCTGCTCCTGGCCGCCTTCGACACCCCGGACCCGGCCGCCGACCTCGCCGCCGTCGGCGCCCTGTGCGAGGCCGCGGGCGCCACCCAGGTCGTGCCCGCCGAGGACGCGGCGGAGTCCGAACTCCTGCTCCAGGCGCGGCGGCTCTCCCTCACCGCGCTCGAAGCGGTCAAGGGCACCACGATGATCGACGACGTGTGCGTCCCGCGCTCCAAGCTCGGCGAACTCCTCGAAGGCGTCGAGCGGATCGCCGAGAAGTACGCGCTGACCATCGGCGTCTGCGCCCACGCGGGCGACGGCAACACGCACCCCACCGTCTGCTTCGACGCCCAGGACGCGGACGAGGGCCGGCGGGCCCGCGAGTCCTTCGACGAGATCATGGCGCTCGGCCTGGAACTCGGCGGCACCATCACCGGGGAACACGGCGTCGGCGTCCTGAAGAAGGAGTGGCTGGCCCGCGAACTCGGCCCGGTCGGCGTCGAGGTGCAGCAGGCGGTGAAGGCGGCCTTCGACCCGCTCGGCCTGCTCAACCCCGGCAAGCTCTTCTGATAACAGGGAGATAAGGGACGAAAGCCCTCTGGGAGACGTGGCGGGCCGGGCGCACAGTGGAAAGGTCGCCCGGTCGGCCGCCAGCGTGCCGGCCGTATCTCCTCCACTCTCCCGCGAGGTGCCCCATGAGCAGCACTCCCCGTCGGTCGCGCAGGCTGAGGGCCGGCGTCGTCGCCCTCGTCGCCGCCCTCACCCTCGGCCTCACCGTCACCTCCGTCGCCGCCCAGGTCGGCTCGCCCGCCACCGCCGCCGCGCACTCCGCGGACCGGTCCGCCCCGGCCGCTCACTGACCGTCCGACTCGTCCGACCCCCACGGGTCGCGCAGGTAGAGGTCGTCGGCCGGGGTGGGCGTGAGCAGCTCGGCGAGGCCGGCGTCGATGCCGAGCCGCTCGGCCTCAGAGCCCGGGGGGACCGCCCGCAGCGTGCGCTCCAGCCAGGCCGAGACCTGCGCGGTGGGCGCCTCGAGCAGCGCGTCGCCGTCCGGCGAGGTCAGCGCCATCAGCACGACACTGCGCCCGTCCACCTTCGTCGGCCACACCCGCACGTCCCCGTGCCCGCACGGCCGGAACACCCCCTCCACCAGCAGCTCGCGCGCGAACGTCCAGTTGACCGGGTGGTCGGACCCGACGTGGAAGGTGATGTGGACGGCGTAGGGATCGTTCGTCCGGTACGTCAGCCGGGCCGGGACGGGGATGCTTCGCTCGGGCGACAACACCAGCTTCAGCTCTAGTTCGCGTTCCACCACGGAGTGCATGTCGTGCGCTTCCTCTCGCCTGTACGGGTCCACGAGCGGGCCCGTACAAGGTGAGAGGCCGATGTGGCCGCGGCATTACGCGAGTTCGCCGAAGTTTTTTTCCGGGCATCCGCGAATGCCCGGAAAGTGGTCCGTAACGGCGGAGCGGCGCGGGCGGGCGCGGTGGTCTGATAGACGTAGAGGCCACAACAAGACCCCCGAGCAGATACGGGACGACGGACATGAGCGCCCCAACCCCGGCCCCCGGCGACGACAGGCCCCGCGAAGGCTACTACCCCGATCCGTCCATTCCCGGATATGTCCGGTACTGGAACGGAGCCGCCTGGGTCCCCGGCACCAGCCGACCCGCGCCGTCCGACGGCGAACAGCTGCCGGCCCCGCCCGGCGCGAGCGCCCAACCCGGGCCCCCGGCGCAGCAGTCCGCCGCTCCCGCCGAGGAGACGGGCCCGGTCTTCCTCGACGAGGAGCCCTCCGTCCGGACGGAGACCGGACCGGAGACGGGCGCCGTCAACAGCGTGGACGCCCCCGCCCCGCCCGAACCCGCCTCCGCCTGGCAGGCCGACGCCTCCCGGCAGTCCGGATTCGGCGGCGAGCAGGACCGCCGGATCTCCTGGGGCTCTCCCGACAGCGGGCCCGCCGCCCCCGAGCCGGCCGCCGAAGAGCCGCAGCAGCGCCCCGACAGCACCGTCTCGATCCGCGCCGTGCGGCCGGGCGCGGCCGCTCCCGTCCGCACCGAGGGCACCATGGCGATCCGGGCCCTGCCGAAGCAGCAGACGCCTCCGACGCCTGCGCCGGCGCCCGCGCCTACCCCTGCTCCCGCCCCGGCCCCGCAGCAGCCCCAGCCCCAACAGGCGCAGCAGCCGCAGGCCGGTTACGGCTACCCGCCCCAGCAACAGCAGCCGCAGCAGCAGCAACAACAGCAGTCCCTGCCCACCCCTGTCACCCAGGGGCCCGGTGGCGGTCAGCCCTCCTGGGCGCAGCAGGTGCACCAGCTCGCTACGCCGAACGCCGCGGCGGCGCCGGAGAGCGGCGGTCCCGTCACCCCGTTCAAGCCGGTGGCCAACGATCCGTTCCTCGCCGCCGCGCAGGCCCAGGCGAGTGCGCGGCCCGCCGGGCTCGGCAAGCGGTTCGCCGCGCGGCTCATCGATTCGGTCGTTCTCGGGGCCGTCACCGCCGCTGCCGCCGTGCCGCTGTACGGGCGGGCCGTCGATCACCTCGACGGGAAGATCGACGCGGCCAAGGCCTCCGGCCGGCAGGTCACCGTCTGGCTGATCGACGGCACCACGGGCGTGTATCTGGGCATCGTCCTCGGTGTCCTGCTGGTCTTCGGGGTGCTGTACGAGGCGTTGCCGACCGCCAAATGGGGGCGCACGCTCGGCAAGAAGGTGCTGGGTCTCTCCGTCCGGGACATCGAGGAGCACAGCTCCCCGACGTTCGGCGCCGCCCTCAAGCGCTGGCTCGCCTACAGCGTGCCCGGTGTCCTGGTGATCGGCGTCCTCGGCGTCCTCTGGGGAGCCTTCGACCGCCCCTGGCGCCAATGCCTCCACGACAAGGCGGCCCGCACTTTCGTGGCCGACTAGCCCGCCCGGTTCTTCGGCTGCGGCTCTCGTCGTGGCCGGTCGCGCAGTTCCCCGCGCCCCTGAAGGCGTGCGCTTCGCGCGCCTTCCCCTTGAAGTCCGCGCTCCGCTCAGCGCCCCTGGGCGAGCGAAGCTCGCTTCCAGGGGCGCGGGGAACTGCGCGGGAAGCGGCCACCGGCCCGCGGACGACGTACGACCCAGGGGCGCGGGGAACTGCGCGACCGGCCCCCACCGGACCGCACCCGGCGACGAGACCGTGACTGGCCGGAATCGGGTGCCCGGGTCATCCGGACGGCGGCCCGCCGGGTGCGTTCCGCACGGGATCGCGGTCCACTCGGGCCATGAGTACCGAACCGCCGGACGACGACCCGTTCCGCAAGCCTCCGCCGACGAACCAGGGTGGCGGCTCGCCGTACGACAACCCCCAGGACCCGCAGCCCCAGCAGCCCCAGAACCCTTACGACAACACGGCCCCGCCCCCACCCCCGTACGGCGGCGACCCGTACGGAGCCGGCGGCCCCGGCCCGGGCGACCCCCTGGCCGGCATGCCCCCGCTGGCGGAGAGCGGCCGCCGCGTCCTCGCCCGCATCATCGACATGGTGCTGATCGGCATCATCGTCGGCCTGCTGTCCTGGGCGTTCGACATCGCCAGCTTCGACACCGACGGCGACTCCATCAACGCGGGCAAGCAGGCCGGCTCCTCACTCCTGACGGCCGTCCTCTACATCGCGTACGACGTCATCCTGACGGCGAGGACCGGCCAGACTCTCGGCAAGCGGCTGCTGAAGCTGCGCGTGGCCAACCTCGACAACGGAGCGACGCCGAGCACCCAGACCAACCTGATCCGGGCGCTCGTGCTGTGGGTTCCGTTCGCCTTCTGCTGTGCCTGTATCTGGACCGCCATCTGTGGTGGCTGGAGCTTCTTCGACAAGCCCTACAAGCAGGGCCTGCACGACAAGGCGGCCAAGACCGTGGTGGTCAGCAGCGGCTGATCGCGCGGCGAGCGGAACGACCGGCGGGTCCGTGGTTCACGGGCCCGCCGTCTCGTGCACCGGCTCGCGCTCGCGCGTCTCCTCCGGCGGGGCGACGGGCCGCGGCGCGGGCGTCTGCTTCGGCTTGGGCACACTCAGTGCCACGAACAGACCCAGGATGACCGCCGACATGGCGATGACACCGATGCCTGGCCCCGAACTGGTCTGTGACAGCAGCAGCATGGCGATGGTGGACAGTACGACGGTGGCCGAACCGTAGGCGAGCTGTGCGACAGTCGGTCGAGGCATGGCGATGTCCGTCCTCGTGACAGCGGGGGAGCAGGGCGGGGCGTCCGGGGCTCGTGGCCCACCGTGCCCCAACTCTATTCCGACGTGTGCCCGAGCGGAACGACCAGTAAGCGCGACCTTACCCACGGTGCAGGTGCATGGGGGGCGCACGGGGTCATTCGGTCCACCAAGTGGACGTTCGAACGCGCCCGTTGTACCGACGGAGCCGTCCGGATACCGGATCGGGCGCGCTGCATAATGCAACGCACTCGTCACAGTCAAGGTCTGTTATTTCTTTCCTACCTCCGGTCAAATGGCGTCACTTGTGATGCGTGGCTTTCCGCCACGGAGGAGGGAAACACCCAAGTGACCACGAAGAGACGGGCGTTGAGATCCGCCGCCGTGCTCGTGACCCTGGCCGCCACCGCGGCCACCGGCTCCATAGCGGCGACCACCGCGCAGGCCGACAGCCCGGCCGCGCCGCCGAGCGGCTCGCACGGCGACAGCTACCAGGGCAAGGGCCATGTCATCGACGGCCCGTTCAGCCGGCAGCAGGCCGAGCAGCGGCAGACCGCCCTGGAGCAGGTGATCAAGGGCAGCTCGAAGGTCCAGGAGAAGAACGGCTCCAAGGTCGTCAAGCTGGGCAAGGACAAGTACGTCGAGCTGGGCCGTGAGCGCACCGACCAGATCTTCACGATCCTGGTCGAGTTCGGCGACAAGGTCGACAGCAAGTACGGCGGCGACGCCGGCCCGCTGCACAACGAGATCGCCGCGCCGGACCGCAGCAAGGACAACAGCACGGCCTGGCAGTCGGACTACAACAAGGACCACTTCCAGAACCTGTACTTCGGTTCGGGCAAGGGTGTCGACTCCCTCAAGACGTACTACGAGAAGACCTCCTCGGGCCGCTACTCGGTCGACGGCGAGGTCTCCGACTGGGTCAAGGTCGACTACAACGAGGCCCGGTACGGCTCCAACTTCTGCGGTGCCTCCAACTGCCCGACCGTCGAGGACCTGGTCCGCGACGGCGTGAACGCGTGGGTCGCGCAGCAGAAGGCGGCCGGCAAGTCGGACGCCGACATCAAGGCCGACCTCGCCAAGTACGACCAGTGGGACCGTACGGACCACGACAACGACGGCAACTTCAACGAGCCCGACGGCTACATCGACCACTTCCAGATCGTGCACGCCGGCGAGGACGAGTCCGCGGGCGGCGGCGTCCAGGGCGAGGACGCGCTGTGGGCGCACCGCGGTTACGCCTACAGCCGCGACGACGGCGACACCGGCCCCTCCGGCTTCAAGGCGGGCGGCACCCCGGTCGGCGACACCGGCATCTGGGTCGGCGACTACACGATGCAGCCGGAGAACGGCGGACTCGGCGTCTTCGCCCACGAGTACGGCCACGACCTGGGCCTGCCCGACCTGTACGACACCACGTACATCGGCGAGAACTCGGTCGGCTTCTGGTCGCTGATGTCGGCCGGTTCCTGGCTCGGCACCGGCAAGGAAGCCATCGGCGACATGCCGGGCGACATGACCGCCTGGGACAAGCTGCAACTGGGCTGGCTCAACTATGACAAGGCCAAGGCCGCCACCAACTCGGTGCACAAGCTGGGTGTTTCGGAGTACAACACCAAGCTGAAGCAGGCCCTGGTCGTCGAACTGCCCAAGAAGAACGTCACCACGAACATCGTGCAGCCCGCGCAGGGCGGCAAGCAGTGGTGGTCGGACTACGGCGACGACCTCGACAACACCCTCTCGCGCACGGTCGACCTGACCGGCAAGACGTCCGGCTCGCTCGAACTCGACGGCTGGTACGACATCGAGAAGGACTACGACTACCTGTACACGCAGGTGTCCACCGACTCGGGCGCGAGCTGGAAGACGATCGACGGCACCGCCGACGGCCAGGCCATCCCGCGCGACGGCGGCGACAAGCCGGCCCTGACCGGCACCAACGGCAAGTTCCAGCACCTGGTCTTCCCGCTGGACGCCTACGCGGGCCAGAAGATCGATGTCCGCTTCCGCTACAAGACCGACGGCGGCGTGGCCCAGATGGGCTTCGCGTTCGACAACCTCGCGGTCAAGGCCGACGGCGCGACCCTGTTCGCCGACGACGCCGAGTCCGAGCAGGCGGGCTGGACCGCGAACGGCTTCTCGCGCGTCGGCGCGTCCGTCAGCGGCGACTTCCCGCAGTTCTACATCGCCGAGAACCGTCAGTACGAGTCGTACGACAAGACCCTCAAGGTCGGCCCGTACAACTTCGGCTGGCGCGACGGCGGCGACAAGCAGAACTGGGTCGAGCACTACCAGTACCGTCCCGGCCTGGTCATCTGGCAGTGGGACACCTCGCAGCGCAACAACAACGTCGGGCAGCACCCGGGCGAGGGCCTGATCCTGCCGGTCGACGCGCACGCGAAGCCGATGAAGTGGGCGGACGGCAAGCTGATCTCCAACAAGATCACCCCGTACGACGCCGCCTTCGGCTGGTACCCGGTCCCGGGCATGACCCTGCACAAGCTGGGCGTCGCGACCAAGATCAAGGCGCAGCTCGGCACCCCGGTCTTCGACGACCGCAAGGGCACCTACTGGTACGCGGAGAACCCGACCGGCAGTGTCAAGACAACTGACACCAACACCCGGATAACTGTCCTGAACCAGCCCCTGGACGGCTCCTCGATCACGGTCGCGGTGGGCCGCTCCACCCGGTGATCTTGTAAACGCGCAGGTCAAAGACGTATCGGCCGCGACTTTGCTAGCGAGGGCTAGCGGGTCGCGGCCGATCGTGTTTAGGTGCGTCCTGTGAGTTCCTTATTGACACGACGTCTCACGGGGGTGTGACAGGTATGTCCGCAGGAGGGTTCTGCAAGCTGCCCGGCGGCAGTGTGGTGGTGGCGCTGACGCTGCCCGCGCCCGGCCCCGGAGAGGGCGCCGTACGCGTCCTGGTCCACGCCGGGAACCGGGCCCGCGCCCTGACCCGCCTGCGCAATCTGGGCCTGCGCGCGGTCTACCTGCGAGGCAACCAGCACCCGCCGACCCCGGACGAGATCACCGCGGTCCTGCACCACCCCGACGGCCTGGTCTGGCGCGAGGCCCCGGACCCGACGGAGGCGGCGCTGTGGAGACCGATACGCACGCTGATGCGCGCCCCCCAATCAAGCCCTTCTGGCGCCTGACGAGCGACGTGTCCGGCAATCAAGCCCCTCCGGCGCCTGACGAGCGACGTGTCCGGCAATCAAGCCCCTCCGGCGATTGAGGAGCGGGGTCCGGGGCGGAGCCCCGGGACCTAAGCCACGACGGGGCTGCCGGTCAACGACACCCCGGCATCCTTCATCTCGGCAAGGGCGGCCTCGGTGGTAGCGGCAGCGACCCCCGCGGTGAGATCGAGCAGCACCTGCGTCCGGAACCCCTCCCGCGCGGCATCCAGCGCGGTGGCCCGCACACAGTGATCGGTGGCGATCCCGACCACGTCCACCTCGGTGATCTCCCGCCGCCGCAGCCAGTCCGCCAGCGGCACCCCGTTCTCGTCCGCGCCCTCGAACCCGCTGTACGCCGCCGCGTACGCCCCCTTGGAGAAGACGGCGTCGATCGCCCCGGACGCGATCACCGGCGCGAAGTTCGGGTGGAACCCCACGCCCTCGGTCCCGGCGACGCAGTGCTTGGGCCACGAGTGCTCGTAGTCCGGGTTGTCCGCGAAGTGGTTCCCGGGCGCGATGTGGTGATCGCGGGTGGCGACGACGTGCTGGTAGCCCCCGCCACCGGCCTGCCCGATGAGATCGGTGATCGCGGCAGCGACATCGGCACCTCCCGCCACCGCGAGGCTGCCGCCCTCGCAGAAGTCGTTCTGCACGTCTACGACGATCAAGGCGCGGCGCATGGGCGGTTTCCTTAGCGAGATGGTGTGACCGTGAGGCTACGAGCGTAGAAGGTTCAAGTGGCTTGCGGGAGAGGGCAATTGGGGCACTGGCCCGGGTGTCTAGAGGTATTCCGTCGGGATCACGGCCTCGCCCCGCGAGAGCTGCGTGGCCGACAGCGGCAGCCCGTCGCGCACGGCGATGTGCCGCTCGCGCACGGTGTCGAGGGGCTCACGGGCCACGACCTCGCCGCCCCGGACCAGCTCGACGAGGAGCTGGCGGTCGGCGAGCTCGGCCGGCACCGGGCCGGTGCCCAGCACCTCGGCCTCCGCGATCCCGTTCCGGTCGAGCCGGCGCGCCGCCCACTTGCGGCCGCCGACGGAGGTCTTGCCGCCCGCCGACTTCTTCGCGACCGCCGTCAGCGGCGCCTCGGCGTCGGCGGACTCGGCGCGCGCCACCAGCTTGTAGACCATGGAGCACGTCGGGTGCCCCGAGCCGGTCACCAGCTGGGTGCCGACGCCGTACGCGTCCACGGGCGCCGCCGCGAGCGAGGCGATGGCGTACTCGTCGAGGTCGGAGGTCACCACGATCTTGGTGTCCTTCGCGCCCAGCTCGTCGAGCTGCTCGCGCACCCGGTGCGCGACGAGCAGCAGGTCGCCGGAGTCGATCCGGACGGCGCCCAGCTTCGGCCCCGCGATCTCGACGGCCGTCTTCACGGCCTCCTGCACGTCGTACGTGTCCACGAGGAGCGTCGTGCCCTCGCCGAGGGAGTCGATCTGGGCCCGGAAGGCGTCCCGCTCGGTGTCGTGCAGCAGGGTGAACGCGTGGGCGCTCGTGCCGACCGTCGGGATCCCGTACCGGAATCCGGCCGCGAGGTCCGAGGTCGTCGCGAAACCGCCCACGTAGGCGGCGCGCGAGGCGGCGACGGCGGCCAGCTCGTGGGTGCGCCGGGCGCCCATCTCGATCAGCGGCCGGTCCCCGGCGGCCGAGGACATCCGGGAGGCGGCCGCGGCGATCGCCGAGTCGTGGTTGAGGATCGAGAGGATCACCGTCTCCAGCAGCACGCACTCGGCGAAGGAGCCCTCGACGCGCAGCACGGGGGAGCCGGGGAAGTAGACCTCGCCCTCGGGGTAGCCCCAGATGTCCCCGGAGAAGCGGTAGTCCGCGAGCCAGGCGAGCGTCGGCTCGTCCACCACGTTCCGCTCGCGCAGGAAGTTCAGGACGCCCGCGTCGAACCGGAAGTTCTCCACGGCGTCCAGGACGCGCCCGGTGCCCGCGACGACGCCGTAGCGGCGGCCCTCGGGCAGCCGGCGGGTGAAGACCTCGAAGACCGAACGCCGGTCGGCCGTGCCCCCGTGGAGGGCGGCCTGCAGCATGGTCAGCTCGTAGTGGTCGGTGAAGAGCGCTGTCGACGGAACATCCACCGGCAGGCCAAGGTCCGCTGTGTTCATGACGATGATGCTACCCCGAATTAGCGTCAAGGTGACGATTTCTGGGTCCGTTTGTGCGATGGCCCCCTCCTGGTGGCAGCATGGGCCGTGTGACGGCTCCAGCACCCCTTGAGATCGAAAGCCCCGAGACGACGGAGGATCTCTCCGTGGTCCCCGAGCCGGACGTCCCCTGGATCACGCTCGTCCACAACGATCCGGTCAACCTCATGAGCTACGTGACGTATGTCTTCCAGTCGTACTTCGGGTACTCCAAGGACAAGGCCACCAAGCTGATGCTGGACGTCCACAACAAGGGGCGCGCGGTCGTCTCCTCGGGCAGCCGCGAGGAGATGGAGCGGGACGTCCAGGCCATGCACGGCTACGGCCTGTGGGCCACGCTGCAACAGGATCGGAAGTAAATGCCCGGGCACTTCGAACCGGTCCCCGGCGGCGGCGCGGCCGTCGCCCTCGACGACGTCGAGATCTCCATCATCCGCTCGCTGGCCGTCCAGCTCCTGGAGCTGATCGGCCCCGGCCCCGGCGAGGTGTCCGACGACCCGCTCGCCGAGCTGTTCGCCGAGGGGCCCAGCGAGCCGCCGGCCGACCCGGTGCTCCACCGCCTATTCCCGGACGCGTACGGCGGCCCCGGCGCGCCCGAGGACCGGGCCTCGCAGGCCGAACTCCAGGAGCACTCCTCGGAGTTCCGCCGCTTCACCGAGAACGACCTGCGGGCCGGCAAGCGCGACGACGCCCTGGCCGTGGTCCGCTCCCTCGACGGGCTCGCCCCGGCCGGTGACAGCGGCGCGGTCCTGAAGCTCACCCCGGACGAGTCGGTCCGCTGGATGCGTGCGCTCAACGACCTGCGCCTGGCGATCGGCACCCGTCTCGACATCACCGACGAGGAGGACACCGACCTCCTCTACCGTCTCCCCGACGAGGACCCGCGCAAGCCGATGGTGATGGCGTACCTGTGGCTCGGCGGCCTCCAGGAGACGCTCGTCGAGACCCTGCTCCCGTGAGCCGGGCGTTCGCTCAGCGGACGCTCAAATCCGGATAACGATCAGGTCACCGCCCCTGCCTGCCTAGGGCGCGCCAGGGGCAGTTTGACCGCTTTTTCCTGTGCCGTACGTCACAGTCGGCAGAGTCGATCACCGTGAACGGCGTGATAAATCTTCACGACCGCCCGGCGGACGCCACCCCTGTCCGCGGGGGCGCCCTTACCGGCCGAACCCGGTAGGCAACAGCTCCATCCGTCCAGGGCCCCACGCCCGAAGGATCGTCACAGTCGATCCGAGCCCCCCACGGCACGGATCGGCATGGAGAAAGGCGCATCACCATGACCTCAGCGCAGGTCGAGCAGCACGGCAAGGACTCTGCCGGCAATGAGGCCGTGCGGGACGACGGGACGTCCCCCGAGTCCGGCGAGGGCTACCAGCGGGGCCTCGGCTCCCGCCAGATCCAGATGATCGCCATCGGCGGCGCCATCGGGACCGGCCTCTTCCTCGGCGCGGGCAAGGGCATCTCCAAGGCGGGCCCCAGCCTGATCCTGGCGTACGCCATCGCGGGCGTCGTCATCTTCTTCATCATGCGCGCGCTCGGCGAGCTCCTCATGTACCGCCCGGTCTCCGGCTCGTTCTCGGAGTACGCGCGCGAGTTCATCGGCCCCTTCGCGGGCTTCGTCACCGGCTGGACGTACTGGCTGTTCTGGGTCATCACCGGCATGACCGAGGTGACGGCCGCGGCCGTCTACATGACGTTCTGGTGGGACATCCCGCAATGGCTGTCCGCACTCGTCTTCACCGTCATCCTCTACGGCGCCAACCTGATCTCCGTGAAGCTCTTCGGCGAGCTGGAGTTCTGGTTCTCCACGGTCAAGGTCACCGCCATCATCGGCATGATCCTGATCTGCGCCGGCATCCTCACCATCGGCTTCTCCGACGTCGGTGACACCGCGTCCGTCACGCACCTGTGGGACCTCGGCGGCTTCTTCGCCGGCGAGAACGGCATCGGCTCGACGCTGATGACCCTCCAGATGGTGATGTTCGCGTTCCTCGCGGTCGAGCTCGTCGGCGTCACCGCGGGCGAGGCCAAGGACGCCAAGACCGTCCTGCCGAAGGCCATCAACACCGTGCCGTGGCGCATCGCCGTCTTCTACGTCGGCGCCCTGATCATGATCCTCTCGGTCGTGCCGTGGACGTCCTTCAAGGCAGGCGAGAGCCCGTTCGTGCACGCCTTCGACGAGATGGGCCTGGGCATCGGCGCCGCCATCGTCAACTTCGTCGTGCTGACCGCCGCGCTGTCCTCCTGCAACTCGGGCATGTACTCCACCGGCCGCATGCTGCGCGACCTCGCGCAGAACGGCCAGGGCCCGCGCCTGTTCACGAAGCTGAGCAAGAACGGTCTGCCGGTCGTCGGCACCACGTTCTCCGCCGCGATGATGCTGGTCGGCGTCTGGATCAACTACCAGTGGCCGGGCGAGGCGTTCAACTACGTCGTCTCCTTCGCCACCATCTCCGGCATGTGGGCCTGGATCGTCATCCTGATCGCCCAGATCCGCTACCGCCTCAAGTCCGACCGCGGCGAGCTGCCCAAGTCCTCGTTCCGCGCCCCGGGCGGCATCTGGGCGAGCATCCTCTCGCTGGCCTTCATCGCGCTGGTCATCGTCACGATGGGCATGGACAAGGACAACCGCGTCGCCCTGTACGGCGCACCGGTCTGGGGCGCGATCCTCGCGGTCGCCTACCTGGTGCTCAAGGCGCGCAAGCCCGAGGGCGCCACGACCCCGAGCGCCTAGTCGTCTCACCAGCCGGGCTGTCACGTATCGCACACCGATACGTGACAGCCCGCCTGCTTATGCTGACGGCATGCTGAAAATCTCCCAGACGCTGTACGACCAGATCGTGGAGCACAGCCGCAAGGACCACCCCGACGAGGCCTGCGGAGTCGTGGCGGGACCGGTCGGAGAGGGCCGCCCCGAGCGCTTCATCCCGATGCTCAACGCCGCCCGCTCGCCCACGTTCTACGAGTTCGACTCCACGGACCTGCTCAAGCTCTACCGCGAGATGGACGACCGCGACGAGGAGCCGGTGATCATCTACCACTCGCACACGGCGACGGAGGCCCACCCCTCCCGTACGGACATCTCCTACGCCAACGAGCCGGGCGCCCACTACGTCCTCGTCTCCACCGCCGACACCGACGACGCGGGCCCCTTCCAGTTCCGCTCGTTCCGCATCGTCGACGGCACCGTGACCGAGGAAGAGGTCGAGGTCACAGCCTGATCCGGCCCTGTTCGCCCCCTCGGTCTCGGTCCGCGGACGATTTTCGACCGCATCGTGAGATCACACTCCTGGGCCCGGGCCGGGAATCGATACGATGAGCCCATGGTTTTCCACGACGTGAGCGAAAAGACGCCGGGCACCCTGCTCGTGGCGCGGCTGCACGTCGACCTGTGCCGCCTCGCCAGCGCCATCTGTCCGCGCTGAGCCGCACCGCCGTACATCCGGACGTCCGCCTGTACGGAAGCGCCCACGCGCGCTCTCCCACTCGACTTACCGTTCCTGACAGGAGCCCAGCATGGCCATCGAGGTCCGCATCCCGACCATCCTCCGCACCTACACCGACGGCGCCAAGGCCGTCGAGGCGAGCGGGGACACCCTGGCCCAGCTCTTCGCCGACCTGGACACCCGGCATGCGGGCATCGCCGACCGCATCGTGGACAACGGTCAGCTGCGCCGCTTCGTGAACGTGTACCTGAACGACGAGGACGTCCGCTTCCTCGACGGCATCGACACCAAGGTCGCCGACGGCGACAACATCACCATCCTGCCGGCCGTCGCCGGCGGGATGCGCTGAGCACGGGAACGTAGCAACCCATGCGCTACGACAGCCCGTTGGCCGCGGTGGGCAACACCCCTCTGGTGCGCCTGCCGCGGCTCAGCCCGTCCGACGACGTACGGATCTGGGCGAAGCTGGAAGACCGCAACCCGACCGGCTCGGTCAAGGACCGCCCCGCGCTCCACATGATCGAGCAGGCCGAGAAGGACGGCCGGATCAAGCCCGGGGACACCATCCTCGAGCCCACCTCCGGCAACACCGGCATCTCGCTGGCGATGGCGGCCCGCCTCAAGGGCTACCGCATCGTCTGCGTCATGCCGGAGAACACCTCGCAGGAGCGGCGCGACCTGCTCGCCATGTGGGGCGCCGAGATCATCCCCTCGCCGGCCGCGGGCGGCTCCAACACCGCCGTCCGCATCGCCAAGGAGCTGGCCGAGCAGCACCCCGAGTGGGTGATGCTCTACCAGTACGGCAACCCGGACAACGCGGGCGCGCACTACGCGACGACCGGCCCGGAGATCTACGCCGACCTGCCCTCCGTCACCCACTTCGTCGCCGGGCTCGGCACCACCGGGACGCTCATGGGCGTCGGCCGCTATCTGCGCGAGCAGAAGCCGGACATCAAGATCGTCGCGGCCGAGCCGCGCTACGACGACCTGGTGTACGGCCTGCGGAACCTGGACGAGGGCTTCGTCCCCGAGCTGTACGACGCCTCCGTCCTGACCACGCGCTTCTCGGTGGGGTCCGCCGACGCCGTGACGCGGACGCGGGAGCTGTTGCAGCAGGAGGGCATCTTCGCCGGGGTCTCCACGGGGGCCGCGCTGCACGCCGCGATCGGGGTCGGCAAGAAGGCCGTGAAGGCCGGGGAGTCCGCCGACATCGTGTTCGTCGTCGCCGACGGCGGCTGGAAGTACCTGTCGACCGGCGTCTACACCGCCCCGACCACGGAGGCCGCCATCGAGGTCCTCCACGGCCAGCTCTGGGCCTGACCGACTGCTCTCATCACCGGCTGCGGCGCCGTCGTGGCTGGTCGCGCAGTTCCCCGCGCCCCTGAGGCGAGCTCCGCTCGCCCAGGGGAAGGCTGCGCGCAGCGCATGCCTTCAGGGGCGCGGGGAACTGCGCGAGAAGCCCCACCGGGCCGCGGTCGGCGACGAGACCCCGTCACCACCCCAGACGCCGCACCTGATCCCACAGCACCGGGTCGACAACCCCCGCCCGCCGCCGGAAATCCCGCACAGGAACCTCCCGCAGCTCATCGGTCTCCAGGAAGCTGGCGCGCCCCCGCGCATCCCCCACGGCCCCCGGCGGCAACGGAATCACCCCGGGCCGCTCCCCGTGATACCGACTGGTGATCTTCGCGACGAGCACCGTCCGCCCCCGCGGATCGAGAACGAGGCACGGCCGGTCCTTACCGCCGGGCCCGTCCTCGTAGGGCACCAGCGCCCACCAGATCTCCCCGGCCGCGGGCCCACCCGCCACCCGCCCGCGCCGGGCCCCCCGCCGCACACGCGTGCCCCGCCCCCACCCGTCGACGAGCGTCGCGACGAGGGCGAGCAGAACGACGGCCGCGAGCGCCAGCCACCATGACGTGTCCATACGGAGACGGTACCGGCGGGGCGCACGGGGCGCGCTGCCGGATCACCCCGTGCACGAGCGCCCCCCGAACCGGTGACACAGCAGGTGAGTTCGCCCACAACAGCCGGTGACGGAGGAGCCACCCGCGCTTTTGCGCCTTACGCTCGAAAGAATCCACAGGTTCCACCCCCGCATTCCGACCGCCAGCGCGGAGGTTCCAGCTCCTATGAAGCTCACCGTCGTCGGCTGCTCAGGGTCGTTCCCGTCCGCGGAATCGGCCTGCTCGAGCTACCTCGTAGAGGCCGACGGCTTCCGGCTGCTCCTCGACATGGGCAATGGCGCCCTGGGCGAGCTGCAGCGCCACATCGGTCTGTACGACCTGGACGCGATCTTCCTCAGCCATCTGCACGCCGACCACTGCATCGACATGTGCGCCTACTTCGTCGTGCGCTACTACCGCCACGACGGCGGCCGTTGCGCCCCGATGCCGGTCTACGGACCCGAGGGCACCGAGCAGCGCCTGACCACCGCGCACGCCGACACCCCCTCGGCCTCCGCCTTCAGCGAGGTCTTCGACTTCCACACCGTGAAGCCGGGCTCGTACGACATCGGGCCGTTCTCCGTCCGGATGGAGAAGGTCTGCCACCCGGTCGAGTCGTACGCCATCCGCATCGAGCACGGCGGCCGCTCCCTGACGTACTCGGGGGACACCGGCCCGTGCGAGGCGCTGGACGAACTGGCCGCGGACAGCGACCTGTTCCTGTGCGAGGCCGCGTTCACGCACGGCAAGGAGAACATCCCGGCCCTGCATCTCAACGGCGTGGAGGCGGGCGAGGCCGCGCAGCGCGCCGGAGCGCGCAGGCTGGTCCTCACCCACATCCCGCCGTGGACCGACCCGCAGGTGAACCTGGCGGACGCGCGCGGCGTGTACGACGGTCCCGTGGAGCTGGCCGCACCGGGCCGCTCCTACGAGATCTGACCCCGGCCCGGCCCGGCACGGCACGACACGGCGAAGGCCCCGGAACCGCATCGGTTCCGGGGCCTTCGCCGTCGTACGGGGGAGGGGTCACCCGTGAGCGGGGCTCACTTGGTGATGTCCTCGATCTCCTCCTCGGGCTCGCGGCCCGGGGTGGTGAGGTTGAACTTGGTGATCGCGAAGCGGAAGAGCGTGTAGTAGATCGCCGCGAAGACCAGGCCGATCGGGATGATCAGCCAGGGCTTGGTCGCCAGGTTCCAGTTCAGCGCGTAGTCGATGAAGCCCGCGGAGAAGGTGAAGCCCGCGTGGACGCCGAGCGCCCAGGTGATCGCCATCGACAGGGCGGTCAGCACCGCGTGGATCGCGTACAGCAGCGGCGCGATGAACATGAACGAGAACTCGATCGGCTCGGTCACACCGGTGACGAACGAGGTCAGCGCCAGCGAGACCATCATGCCCATCACGGCCTTGCGGCGCTCGGGGCGGGCGGCGTGCGCGATGGCGAGCGCGGCGGCCGGGAGGCCGAACATCATGATCGGGAAGAAGCCCGACATGAACTGGCCGGCGGTCGGGTCGCCCGCGAAGAAGCGGTTGAGGTCGCCGTGCACGACCGCGCCCGTGGCGTCCTTGAAGTCGCCCAGCTGGAACCAGGAGACGGTGTTCACGAACTGGTGCATGCCGACCGGGATCAGCGCGCGGTTGATCAGACCGAACAGACCGGCGCCGACGGCACCGAGACCCGTCATCCACTCGCCGAAGTTGGAGATGCCCTCACCGATCGGCTCCCAGATGAGGCCGAAGAAGACACCCATGACCACGCCGACGAAGGCCATGATGATCGGGACGAGCCGGCGGCCGTTGAAGAAGCCGAGCCAGTCGACCAGCCTGGTGCGGTGGAACTTCTGCCACAGCATCGCGGCCAGCAGACCCATGATGATGCCGCCGAGGACACCCGGGTTGTTGTACGTCGCCGCGACGTCGACGCCCTTGTTCGCCGTCGTGTTGACGACGGCGTCGGTGACCGGGAACGCCTTCAGCACATTGCTGTAGACGAGGAACCCGACGAGGGCGGCGAGCGCGGTGGAGCCGTCGGCCTTCTTCGCGAAGCCGATGGCCACGCCTATGCAGAACAGCATGGGCAGGTTGTCGAAGACGGCGCTGCCCGCGGTCGCGAAGACGGCGGCGACCTTGTGCCAGCCGAGTCCGTCGTCGCCGAACACGTCGGGCTGCCCGAGACGGAGCAGGATGCCGGCGGCCGGCAGCACCGCGATCGGCAGCTGCAGGCTGCGGCCCACCTTCTGAAGGCCCTGGAACAGGCCGGAGCCCCGCTTCTTTGCGGGTGCCGCCGTGGCGGTGCTGCTCATGAATTCCTCCATGTGCTGGGGTGCTGCCGGGGACGGTAAGGAAGAAAAACGGGGGTGGGCAGCAGCCAGATGGTCTACACCACCTCAGTGGTGTAGACCTGTTGTAGCACGGTGAAGGTGAGATAAGGAACCCGTGTTTTTTGTGGTCTGAAACATATGTGGGGCGTAACCCTCAAACGTGACGAAGGGCCCCCGGACCGATGGTCCGGGGGCCCTTCGCGCGGGGACTGAAGGCTCGTCAGGCCTTGGTGATGTCCTCGACCTCCTCCTCGGGCTCACGGCCCGGGGTCTTCAGGTCGAACTTCGTGATCGCAAAGCGGAAGACCACGTAGTAGACGAGCGCGAAGACCAGGCCGATCGGAATGATGAGCCAGGGCTTGGTCGCCAGGTTCCAGTTGATCAGGTAGTCGATCAGGCCCGCGGAGAAGCTGAAGCCGTCCTTCACCCCGAGCGCCCAGGTCACCGCCATCGACACACCGGTCAGCACCGCGTGCACCGCGTACAGGGCCGGCGCGATGAAGACGAAGGAGTACTCGATCGGCTCGGTGATACCGGTGACGAACGAGGTCAGCGCCAGCGAGAGCATCATGCCGCCGACCGCCTTGCGCCGCTCCGGACGGGCGCAGTGCACCATCGCCAGGCACGCCGCCGGCAGCGCGAACATCATGATCGGGAAGAAGCCCGACTGGTAGATGCCCGCGCTCGGGTCGCCGCTGAGGAACATGTTGATGTCACCGTGCACGGTCGTGCCGTCCGGCTTCGTGTACGAGCCGAACTGGAACCACAGCGGCACGTTCAGGAACTGGTGCAGGCCGATGACCAGCAGCGCGCGGTTGGCGACACCGAAGATGCCGGAGCCGATCGCGCCCAGACCCTCCAGCCAGTTCGAGAAGCTCTCCAGCGCGTCACCGACCGGCGGCCAGATCCACAGGCAGATGACCGCGAAGATGATGCCGATGAACGCCATGATGATCGGCACCAGTCGGCGGCCGTTGAAGAAGCCCAGCCACGAGACCAGCTTCGTACGGTGGAAACGCACCCAGAAGAACGACGCCAGCAGGCCCATGATGATGCCGCCGAACACGCCCGGATTCTGGAACTGGAACGCCGAGACGGTGTTGTCCGCCGCCTGACAGCCGACCGCCACCGCCTTCGCCCCGTCGGCGCAGTCGATCGGGAACTGCCGCAGCACGCCCCGGTAGACGAGGAAGCCGGCCACCGCGGCGAGCGCGGTCGAACCGTCCGCCTTCTTGGCCATGCCGATCGCCACACCGATGCAGAACAGCAGCGGCAGACCGAGGTCCGCGTCGAGCAGGGCGCCGCCCGCACCCGCAAACACCTTGGCCACGTTGGTCCAGCCGAGGCCGTCGTCGCCGAAGACGTCCGGCTGGCCGAGCCGGTTGACGATGCCGGCCGCCGGGAGCACGGCGATGGGCAGCTGAAGGCTGCGCCCCATCTTCTGGAGCCCCTGGAAGAAGGAGCTCCAGGGACTCGGCCGAGGTGCGGCGGCGGCGTTCGTGCTCATGGGCATCCTCCCGGAACACGCCACGGTGGGCGGGCGTTAGATACTCTGTCGACTGGTGTAGACCAGTTGCACCAGCTGTGGCGCGGTCGGTCCACGTGCTCGTCATCATTCGTCACGAGAAGGACAAACGCTCGTGAAGATGGGCCAACCGTGGGTTACCGTGACAAAGCGGCCCAAAGGCGGGCCCGGGACAAACAGGGAGAACGAAATGGCCACCAAGGCTGAGAAGATCGTCGCCGGGCTCGGCGGGCTCGACAACATCGAAGAGGTCGAGGGCTGCATCACCCGCCTGCGCACCGAGGTCATCGACCCGTCCAAGGTCGACGAGGCCGCGCTCAAGGCCGCCGGCGCCCACGGCGTCGTCAAGATGGGCACCGCGATCCAGGTCGTCATCGGCACCGACGCCGACCCGATCGCCGCCGACATCGAAGACATGATGTGAGCGACCCCAGCACCGGCTGAAGGCCCCACCCCTCCTGACGGGGGTGGGGCCTTCGCCGTACCCGATACGCTCGACCCCATGTCTCGCATCGACGGCCGCACCCCCGACCAGCTCCGCCCGATCACCATCGAACGCGGCTGGAGCAAGCACGCAGAAGGCTCCGTCCTCGTCTCCTTCGGCGACACCAAGGTCTTCTGCACCGCCTCCTTCACCGAAGGCGTCCCGCGCTGGCGCAAGGGCAGCGGGGAGGGCTGGGTCACCGGCGAGTACTCGATGCTGCCGCGCGCCACCAACACCCGGGGCGACCGCGAATCCGTCCGCGGCAAGATCGGCGGCCGCACCCACGAGATCAGCCGCCTCATCGGCCGCAGCCTGCGCGCCGTCATCGACTACAAGGCCCTCGGCGAGAACACCATCGTCCTCGACTGCGACGTCCTCCAGGCCGACGGCGGCACCCGCACCGCCGCCATCACCGGCGCCTACGTCGCCCTCGCCGACGCCGTCGCCTGGGGCAAGTCCAAGAAGCTCGTCAAGGCCGGCCGCGAGCCGCTCACCGGCACCGTCTCCGCCGTCTCCGTCGGCATCGTCGGCGGCGTCCCCCTCCTCGACCTCTGCTACGAGGAGGACGTCCGCGCCGACACCGACATGAACGTCGTCTGCACCGGCGACGGCCGCTTCGTCGAGGTCCAGGGCACCGCCGAGGCCGAGCCCTTCGCCCGCGACGAGCTCAACTCCCTGCTCGACCTCGCCGTCTCCGGCTGCGACGAGCTCGCCGCCGCCCAGCGCAAGGCCCTCGACGAAGCCCTCGCCAGGTAAAGAAACCCCCAAGCGCGGCGGCAACCGAACGGCCACCGACTGCGTCACTACGAACGGGTGGACGGCACGCGACATGGCCCGCCGTCCACCCTTTCGTACCTCAGGGGAGGACCGTTCCATGGCCGCGCGCCGTCACCGTCGTACCGCACTCTTCGCCGCCGCAGCGGTACTGATCGCCGTCCCGGCCGCCGTCGGCTGCTCGGCCGTCGACAAGGCGCTCGACTGCGTCCAGACCGCCGACTCCATCGCCGACAGCGTCACCGACCTCCAGCAGGCCGTGGAGAACGCCTCGAACGACCCGGGCCAGACCGACGAGGCCCTCGCCTCCATCGACCGCAACCTCGACTCCATCGGCGACAAGACCGACAACGCCGACGTCTCCAAGGCCGTCGACGACCTCAACAAGGCCGTCGACAACGTCCGTACGTCGATCAGAAACGGCGACGAGACCCCCGACGTCACCCCGGTCACCGACGCCGCAGGCGAGTTGACCAAGGTCTGCACCCCGTGATGCTCCTCGTAGGCTGGGCGGCATGACCCGCCTCATCCTCGCCACCCGCAACAACGGCAAGATCGTCGAACTCCGCGCCATCCTCGCCGACGCCGGCCTGCCCCACGAGCTGGTCGGCGCCGACGCGTACCCGGACGTCCCCGATGTCCGGGAGACCGGCGTCACCTTCGCCGAGAACGCCCTCCTCAAGGCCCACGCCCTCGCCCGGGCCACCGGCCTGCCCGCCGTCGCCGACGACTCGGGCCTCTGCGTCGACGTCCTCGGCGGCGCCCCCGGCATCTTCTCCGCGCGCTGGGCCGGCCGCCACGGCGACGACAAGGCCAACCTCGACCTCCTCCTCGCCCAGCTCGGCGACATCGACTCCGACACCCACCGTGGCGCCCACTTCGCCTGCGCCGCGGCCCTCGCCCTCCCCGACGGCACGGAGCGCGTGGTCGAGGGCCAGCTCCGGGGAGTCCTGCGGCACGCCCCGGCGGGCTCGGGCGGCTTCGGCTACGACCCGATCCTCCAGGTCGAGAACGACACGCGCACCTGCGCGGAGCTCTCGGCGGACGAGAAGAACGCGATCTCCCACCGGGGCAAGGCGTTCCGGGCGCTGGTGCCGGTGGTACGGGAGCTGGTGGGCTGAGACAGGCGGTCAACGGCGAAGGGCGCTCCTGAGGAGCGCCCTTCTTTGTGCGGTCGGAGGGACTCGAACCCTCACGGGATCTCTCCCACGGGCACCTAAAACCCGCGCGTATAGCCTATTTCGCCACGACCGCGATAAAACGGACATTGCGCCTGGTTGGCGTATGCCGTCCCGTCAGTCTACGGCGGTGCCGCTCGCCAGGGGAGCGTGGCTTCTGTCCCGACGCCAAGTCCTGTTCGGCGCGGAGCGGTTCGGGTGCGAGCGGCGTAGGTTCCGGGACGGTGCGTTTTCCTTGCCGAACGGGTCAGAACTTCGGGTCCGGGGTCTGGGCCTCCACGATTTCTACGGCCTCCTCCTCGGTCTCCACCGACGGCGGGGAGCCGGCCAGGGGCTTCTGGGCCGTTTCCTTCATGCAGGCCACCGCGATGACGCCGATGAGGGCCGCGGCCATCGAGTAGTAGGCGGGCATCATGTCCGAGCCGGTCAGGCCGATCAGGGCCGTGATGACCAGCGGGGTCGTGCCGCCGAAGATCGATGCGGAGAGGTTGTAGCCGACCGAGAGGGAGCCGTAGCGGACGTTCGTCGGGAAGAGGGCCGGAAGGGCCGCCGACATCGTGCCGAGCAGGCAGACCAGGGACAGGCCGAGCAGCAGCATGCCGAGCGAGACGGCCCACAGGGCGCCGTTCTGGACCAGGAGGAACGAGGGGATCGACAGGACGAAGAAGCCGAGCATGCCGGTCATGAGGAGGGGCTTGCGGCCGAAGCGGTCGGAGAGCTTGCCGACCTGGCTGATGATGCACATCAGGACGATCATCGTCGCGATGAGGATCAGCAGGCCGTGCGCCTCCGAGTAGCCCATCTCGTCCGACAGGTACGTCGGCATGTAGGACAGCAGCATGTAGTCGGTGATGTTGTACGCGCCGACCAGGCAGATGCACAGGACCAGGGTGGGCCAGTAGTCGCGGAAGATCTTCGCGAGGTCGCCCTTGGCGGTGGTCTCGACGGTGGAGGCCGCGTCGGACGCCTTGTGGGACGAGGCGTCCTCCATCTTCTGGAACGCCGGGGTCTCGTCCAGCTTCAGCCGCAGGTAGAGGCCGACCAGGCCGATCGGGCCCGCGACGAGGAACGGGACGCGCCAGCCCCAGGACTCCATGCCGTCGCTGCCGAGCACGGAGGTGAGGATCGTGACCAGCCCGGCCGCGCCGACGTATCCGGCGAGCGTGCCGAACTCCAGGAAGCTGCCGAAGAAGCCGCGCTTCTTGTCGGGCGCGTACTCGGCGATGAAGGTCGAGGCGCCGCCGTACTCGCCGCCCGTGGAGAAGCCCTGGATCAGGCGGAAGAGGATCAGCAGGACCGGGGCCCAGAAGCCGATCGTGGCGTAGGACGGGATGAGACCGATGGCGAAGGTGCCGATCGCCATCAGGATCATGGTCATCGCCAGGACCTTCTTGCGGCCGATCTTGTCCCCCATCGGGCCGAAGACCATGCCGCCGATCGGCCGTACCAGGAAGGAGACGGCGAAGGTGGCGAAGGAGGAGATCAGCTGGACCGTGTCGTTCCCGGACGGGAAGAAGACATGGCCGATGGTGACGGCGAGGTAGGAGTAGATGCCGAAGTCGAACCACTCCATGGCGTTGCCGAGCGAGGCCGCCTTGACCGCCCGCTTGACCGCCGCCTCGTCGGTGACGGTGATGTCGGTGCGGCGCAGGGGCGGATTCTTGCGCCGTTTGACGGCACGGAAGAGCGCCCGGTGACGCTTGACCGCCTCCGGGTCGGGCGCCTGCCCTTCCTCGGTCTCGGTGGTCATGGGGTGGATCCCTTCTCTGGACATGGAACGTATCCAGGGGATCACTTGCTCACTCGTGGCGCTTGCAAACGAAAGTCCCCGCCCGGGGGGACTTTCGTCACAACATGGGTACCCGGCGAGGTTGGCTCAGATGCCGAGATCCTTGATGATCTTCGCCACGTGGCCGGTCGCCTTGACGTTGTACAGGGCGCGCTCGACCTTGCCCTCCTCGTCCACGACGATCGTGGAACGGATGACTCCGGTGACGACCTTGCCGTAGAGCTTCTTCTCGCCGAAGGCGCCGTAGGCCTCGAGGACCTTCTTGTCGGGGTCGCCGACGAGGGTGACCTTGAGGTTCTCCTTCTCGCGGAACTTGGCGAGCTTCTCCGGCTTGTCGGGGGAGACGCCGATGACGTCGTACCCGGCGCTCGCGAGCACGTCGAGGTTGTCGGTGAAGTCGCAGGCCTGCTTGGTGCAGCCCGGGGTGAGTGCGGCCGGGTAGAAGTAGACGATCGTCTTGCGGCCCTTGTGGTCGGCGAGGGAGACCTCGTTGCCGTCGGCGTCGGGCAGGGTGAAGGCGGGGGCCGTGTCGCCGGGCTGCAGTCGCTCGCTCATGTCGCTCACTCTCTTCGCGGTACGCGGTGGGGGACTCCCGTTGAGCGTAATGGGGGTGCCGAGGGGTAACCGTGGCGGCGAGCTGACAGACTGTCCATCACCACACACACAGCTAGTTACGCAGCGACCACGGAGGCAGCGCGGTGTCGGACACGGATACGCCGGATACGCGGACGCCGGCGCAGATCGAAGCGGACATCAAGCGGCGCCGCGAGACCCTGGCCGAGACGCTCGACGAGCTCGGGGTGCGGGTGCACCCCAAGACGATCGTCGGCGACGCGAAGGCCAAGTTCGCCGCTCAGGTGGATCACACGGTCGGCCGGGCCTATGTCAGTGCCAACCGGCTGGTCTCGGACGTCAAGGGGCAGCTGGTCACGGAGGAGGGCGCGCCGCGCCTGGAGCGGCTGGTGCCCGCCGCGCTGGTCGTCGTCGGCGTGGTCGGGCTGCTCGCGCTGAACACGCGGCGTCGCAAGAGCTGACCCGACCGCACCGCGGGCCGTGCCGGGCAGGTATTTTCGTCGCGTGAGCGAGAAGACCCATGACGACAAGTTGCCCATCCGGATGCTGCACGACCGTGTGCTCGTGCGGCAGGACTCGGCCGAGGGCGAGCGGCGCAGTGGCGGCGGCATCCTGATCCCCGCCACGGCGGCGGTCGGGAAGCGGCTGGCGTGGGCCGAGGTCGTCGCGGTCGGGCAGAACGTGCGGGCGGTGGAGCCGGGTGACCGGGTGCTGTTCGATCCGGAGGACCGGGCGGAGGTCGAGGTGCGCGGTGTCGCGTACGTGCTGATGCGCGAGCGGGACCTGCACGCGGTGGCGGCCGACCGGTTCGAGGGCTCGGAGGACTCGACGGGGCTGTACCTGTAGGACGGGAGAAGGGGCTGGTGACCATCGTCACCAGCCCCTTTTGCGTGCCCTTTGCTACCTTGGTGGGGACCCGACGAGACGCGCCGTACCGGGATCCGCAAAGACGACGCACCCCTGTTGAGAACCACTGACGGAGGTGCCAGTCATGGCCTGGATCCTGATCGTTGTCGCCGGACTTCTCGAGGTCGCCTGGTCGATCGGCATGAAGTACACGGACGGTTTCACCCGGCTCTGGCCGAGCGTGTTCACGGGCGCGGGCATCGTCGCGAGCATGATGCTGCTGTCCTACGCGGCGAAGTCGCTGCCCATCGGTACCGCGTACGGCGTCTGGGTCGGCATCGGCGCCGCGGGCGCGGCCATCGTCGGCATGCTGGTGCTGGGGGAGCCGGCGACGGCCGCGCGGATCTTCTTCATCGGACTGCTGCTCGTGTCGATCGTGGGCCTGAAGGCGACGTCAGGTCATTGAAGACGTTGTCGCCCTCGTCCTGCGGCTGGTCCTCGTCGGGTTCCTCGGTCTGCGGGGCCTCGGGGGACTGCGGTGACTCGACGGTGGGGGAGGCCGGTTCCCCGGTGGGTTCCCCGGACGGCTCGTCGCCGCGGACGGACTCCTCGGACGTGGGGGCGGACGGGGTCACGGGCGTGGAGACGGTCGGGACGGGCGGTTGCTCGGCGCCGTCCTCCAGGTTCAGGTCGAAGTCGGTGGCCGGGGTGCCGGCGAGCGCCGTCCTGGTGAACTGGGCCCAGATCTGTGCCGGGAACCCGCCGCCGTTGACCCGGGGCAGGCCCGCGGCCCCGTAGAGGGAGGTGTGGGCGCCGGTCTGCGGGTCCTGGCCCATGACGGAGACGACGGTGGCGAGGTCCGGGGTGTAGCCCGCGAACCAGGCGGCCGTGTCCTCCTCGGCGGTGCCGGTCTTGCCGGCGGCGGGGCGGCCGGCGGCCTGGGCGGCGGTGCCGGTGCCGGTGTCGACGACGGACCGGAGGACCGAGGTGGTGGTGTCGGCGGCCTCGCGGCTCACGGCCCGCTCGGTGTCCTGTTCGGGCAGCTCGACCTGCTCGCCGTCCTTGGTGACGGAGGCGAGGATCGTGTACGTGCCGTGCCGGCCGTGGTTGGCGAGGGTCGCGTACGCCTCGGTCATGTCGAGGACGCTGGCGGTCGCCGGGCCGAGTGCGATGGACGGGGACGCGGTGAGGTCCGGGGTGGTCTCCGGCAGGCCGAGGTCGACGGCGGTCCGCTTGACCTTGGCGGGGCCGACGTCGACGGCCATCTGGGCGTAGACGGAGTTGACGGACTTGTCGGTGGCGGTGCGTACGGTGATGTCGCCGTAGGAGACGCCGTCCTCGTTCTCGGGGGCGTAGTAGCCGCCGTCCCAGCCCTGTACGGGGCGCTTGTCGGTGCCGTCGTAGTAGGTGTTGGGCGTGATGACGCGGCCGTCCTGCGTCGTCGAGGCGTTCTGCACGGCGGAGGTGAGGACGAACGGCTTGAAGGTGGAGCCGACCTGGTAGTCGCGGCGGGTGGCGTTGTTGACGTACTGCTGGGTGTAGTCGATGCCGCCGTACATGGCGACGACCTTGCCGGTGGCGGGGTCGATGGCGGCGCCGCCGGCCCGGACGTTCTTGTCGACGTCGCGTGCCGAGGTGTCGAGCCGGGACATCAGCTGGTCGTCGACGGCTTCGGCGAAGGCGTCCTGCTTCTTCTTCTGCAGGGTGGTGGTGATGCGGTAGCCGCCGCCGGCGAGGGTGTCCTCGTCGAGGATCTTGTTGCTGGTGATGTAGTCCTTGACGGCCTGCACGATGTAGCCGCGCTGGCCGGACATCCCGGCGGCCCCCTTGGCCTCCTTCGGCATCGGGAACGTCATGTTCCGCCGGTCGGAGGCGCTGAGCCACTTCTGTTTGACCATGCCGTCGAGCACGTAGTTCCAGCGGGCCTCGGCGCTGGACTTGTTCTCCGGGTGCGCGACCACGTCGTAGGCGCTCGGGGCGTTCAGCAGGGCGGCCAGGTACGCGCCTTGAGCGGTCGTCAGGTCGTCGACGTCGACGCCGTAGTAGGCCTGGGCGGCGGCCTGGATGCCGTAGGCGTTGCGGCCGAAGTAGCTGGTGTTGAGGTAGCCGGTGAGGATCTCGTCCTTGGACGCCTCGCGGTCCAGCTTGATGGAGATGAAGAACTCCTTCACCTTGCGGGAGACCGTCTGCTCCTGGCCGAGGTAGTAGTTCTTCACGTACTGCTGCGTGATGGTCGAGCCGGACTGCTTGCCCTTGCCCCGCAGGGTGTTCCAGGCCGCGCGGAGCATCGCCTTGGGATCGACCGCGGACTCGGAGTAGAAGTCCCGGTCCTCGGCGGCGAGGACGGCGTGCTGGACCGGCTTGGGGATCTGGGCGAGCTGGACGTTCTCGCGGTTGACGTCGCCGTCGCGGGCGATCTGCGCGCCGTTCGCGTACAGGTACACGTTGCTCTGCGCGGTCGCCGCGGAGTTCGCGGGCGGGATGTCCACGAGGGCGTAGCCGAGGGCGAACAGGCCGCAGCACAGCGCGATGAAGCCGATGAGCGTGCCGAGCACCATGCGCCAGGTGGGGATCAGTCGCCGCCAGCCCTTGCGCTTGGGGCGCTTGGTCCTGCCCTTCCCCTTGCTCTTGGCGGGGTCCTGCGGGGGCGGCTCGCCGTCGCTGCTCATGTCCTGTGGAACTCCTGATTCGCGTCGTACGTCACGTACGCCTCGTATGACACATAAGCCTCCTACATCACTGGAAAATTGCATGGCAGGCGAGGCCAGGCCGCCCTAGGCTGCCGCCAGTGGGAGCTCTTCGGTTGTACGCGGCTGTCGTCGCCAGTGGACTGCGGAGATACGCCACGTATCGCGCCTCCACCGTGGCCGGCATCGTCACCAACACCGTCTTCGGCGTGATCATCGCCTACACCTATCTGGCGCTGTGGGACGAGCGCCCGCACCTCGGCGGCTATGACCAGGCACAGGCGCTCACCTTCGTCTGGATCGGCCAGGCCCTCTTCGCCGTGATGATGCTCGGTATGCCGTCCGGCGTCGAGGCCGAACTGATGGCGCGGATCCGCAGCGGAGACATCGCCGTGGACCTGTACCGGCCGGTCGATCTGCAGTGCTGGTGGCTCTCGCTGGACCTGGGGCGGGCGCTGTTCCAGCTGCTCGGGCGCGGGGTGGTGCCGATGGTGGTCGGGGCGCTCCTCTTCCCGCTCGCGCTGCCGCACGACGCCTTGCGCTGGCTGGCGTTCCTGGTCGCGGTGGTGCTCGGCTGCGTGGTCAGCTTCGCGATGCGCTATCTCGTGGCGATGTCCGCGTTCTGGTTCATGGACGGCAACGGCGCGGTGCAGATGTACGGCATCGTGGGCACCTTCTTCTCCGGGATGCTGCTGCCGCTGAACGTCTTCCCGGGGACCATCGGCGACGTGGCCCGGGCCCTGCCCTGGTCGGCGCTGCTCCAGGTCCCGGCGGACGTGCTGATGGGCACGCATCCCGGGCGGGGCCCGCTGGGCAGCTATCTCTTCCAGGCGAGCTGGGCGGCCGGGCTGCTCGGCGCGGGCCGGCTGCTCCAGCGGTCGGCGACCCGGCGGGTGGTGGTGCAGGGTGGCTGAGCCGGGAGCGGGTGAGTGCGGCGTGGGTGAGTACGGCGTGGATGAGTACGCGGCGGGTGGGCCCGGGGCGGCCGAGGCGCGGGCGGCCGAGGCGCGGGCGGCCGAGTGGGGCCGGGGCCGGGTGCTGCCGGCCTGGCGGGTGTTCCGGATGGTCAGCGGGGCCTGGATCCGCTCCACGATGACGTACCGGGCGTCGTTCGTGCTGACCACCTTCGGCAACTTCGCGATGACGGGCCTGGAGTTCTGCGGCATCCTGCTGATGTTCTCCCAGGTGGACCGGCTCGGCGGCTACACGCTCCCCGAGATCGCGTTCCTCTACGGCACCGCGGGCGCCTCCTTCGGCCTCGCCGATCTGGTCGCCGGGTCGCTGGGGCGGACCGGGCAGCGGGTGCGGGACGGGACGCTGGACGTGTTCCTGGTGCGGCCCGCGCCGGTGCTGGTGCAGCTGGCCGCGGACAAGTTCGCGCTGCGCCGGCTCGGACGGATCAGCCAGGGGCTGGTGGTGCTGGTGTGGTCGGCGGTGGCGCTCGACGTGGCCTGGACGCCGGTGAAGGCGCTGCTCGTGCCGCTGCTGGTGGTCAGCGGGGCCGCCATCTTCGTCGCCGTGTTCATCGCGGGCGCGTCCTTCCAGATCGTGGCGCAGGACGCGGCCGAGGTGCAGAACGCGGCGACGTTCGGCGGCAACGCGCTGCTCCAGTACCCGCCGACCGTGTTCGGCGACAACCTGCTGCGGGGCGTCACGTTCGTCCTGCCGCTGGCCTTCGTGAACTGGATCCCGGCGCTCTACATCCTCGGCCGCCCCTATCCGCTGGACCTGCCGCGGTGGGTCGCTTTCGCGCCGCCGCTGGTGGCCGCGGTGTGTCTGGCGGCGGCGGGCTGCGCATGGCGGGCGGCGTTGCGGGGCTATCGGAGTACAGGGAGCTGAAGTCTGTTGTCGAGCAAGGAAGTCGAGGATGCGGTGGCCGGGGATCCGCTGATCGAACTGGACGGTGTCGAGAAGGTCTTCGACGTGCGCCGCAAGGCGGGTTTCCTGCGCCGGGAGCGGCGCGAGGTGCGGGCCGTGGACTCGCTGACGTTCAGCGTGCCGCGCGGCGAGATGGTCGGCTACATCGGGCCGAACGGCGCGGGCAAGTCGACCACCATCAAGATGCTGACCGGCATCCTGACGCCGAGCGCGGGCCGGCTGCGCGTCGCGGGCATCGACCCCTCGCGCGAGCGCTCCAGACTCGCGCACCGCATCGGCGTCGTCTTCGGGCAGCGCACCACGCTCTGGTGGGACCTGCCGCTCATCGACTCGTACCGGCTGATGCGCCGGATGTACCGCATCCCCGACGCCCGGTACGCGGAGAACCTGGACCGCTGCGTCGAACTCCTCGACATGGCGGAGTTGTTGGAGGTGCCCGTGCGGCAGCTCTCGCTCGGGCAGCGGATGCGCGGCGACATCGTGGCGGCGCTCCTGCACGACCCCGAGGTGCTGTACCTGGACGAGCCGACGATCGGCCTGGACATCGTCTCGAAGGTCAAAGTGCGGTCGTTCCTGCGGGACTTGAACGCGGAGCGCGGCACGACCGTCCTCCTCACCACCCACGACCTCACCGACATCGAGCAGCTCTGCCGCCGTGTCATGGTCATCGACCACGGGCGTCTGATGTACGACGGTGATCTGGACGGGCTGCACGAGCTGGGCGGCGGCGAGCGCACCCTCGTCGTCGACCTGGAGCGCGAACTCCCGCCGATCGAGGTGGAGTCGGCGCGGGTGGTGAAGGTGGAGGGGGTGCGGCAGTGGCTGACGTTCCCCGCCGCGCACTCCGCGGCGCCGTTGGTCGCCGCGATCGCCGGGCGCTATCCGCTGGCCGACCTGTCGGTGCGGGAGCCGGACATCGAGAGCGTCATCGCACGGATGTATGCCGGGGGCGCTTCCCTGACGTACTGATCCCCGTACGCTGAAAACATGACGGACGCAGCGCTCCCGGACCGCCCCGAAGAGTCCGGACCCCAGGACGACGCCCTCGATCTGCGGGCCTCCGACGCCGACCGCGAGCAGGTCGCCGAGCGGCTGCGCGACGCGCTGGCCGAGGGCCGCCTCGACATGGAGGAGTTCGGCGAGCGCCTGGAGGAGACGTACAAGGCGCGTACGTACCGGGAGTTGCTGCCCGTCACCCGCGATCTGCCCGGCACGGGCACTCCCATGCCGGCGCCCGCCCCGGTGAACCTGGTGAAGGAGCCGCTGCCCGAGGGGGCCGTCGACTGGGCGGCGCGGATCGGGGGTGCGGCGGGCGGGTCCGCGTGGGGCGTCGGCGTCCTCTCCGGGTTCGAGCGCAAGGGGCGCTGGACGGTGCCGGCGCGGATGGACTGCGTGGCCGTCATGGGCGGCGGCGAACTCGACCTGCGCGAGGCGAACTTCGAGTCCCGCGAGACCGTCCTCAACTGCGTCGCGATCATGGGCGGCGTCAATGTGATCGTGCCGCCCGGGGTCGAGGTCGTCGTGCGCGGCATCGGCATCATGGGCGGCTTCGACCACAGCGAGTCCGGGGTGCCCGGGGACCCCGGGGCGCCGCGCGTGGTGATCACCGGGTTCGCGTTCTGGGGCGGTGTCGGGGTCGAGCGGAAGCTGCCCAAGGCCGAGCGGCAGCGGTTGAAGGAGGAGCGGCGGCGTGAGCGGCTGGAGCGCCGGGAGGACCGTCGCGCCCTCCTCGACGGTCATGCCCGCCTCCACGACGACCACCTCGAGCGGCATCGCGAACGCATCGAGGAGCACCTGGACCGCCTGGAAGAACGCCGAGAACGCCGCCGGCGCCGCCACCACTGGGAGTAACCGCAACTCCCACTGACCCGCACTTCCCCTCGAGGCCTGCCACCGCCCCGCCGGTAGCGCTGTGATCGCGGGTTGCTGCCCACCCCGCCGGGTCGCGCCGAAATCACGGTCTGCTGCCGGCCTCGCCAGCTACCGCCCCGCCAGGGGCGCGGGGAACTGCGCGACCAGCCACCGGGGCTGCACCCGCGAATGGCGCTGCGCCGACCCCGTGCTCTGAATGCGGCTCAGCTACAGCCCCGCCAGGGGCGCGGGGAACTGCGCGAGAAGCCCCACCGGGGCCGCACCCGCCAACGGCGCTGCACCGACCCCCCTCTGAAGCGCTCACCCCGCGCCGGGGTGCCGCCTTGCCCACCCTGCCGCCCCAGGCGGCAGACTGCCCAAGGCGGGGCGGCGCGGGCGCCAGCCCAAGGGTGAGGGGGCCCGGCCCGAGGCGGCGGCGCTGGGCGCCACCCCGGGATGAGGTGGAAGCCCGAGGAAGGCTGGGTGCCGGCCCGGGGCCAGGTGCGGCTCGGTCAGAGCTCGGCGCCGGTGGACCCCTTGAGCGAGGTCAGATCGAAGGACTCGGCCATCTTCCGGTACCCGGCATCACTGGGGTGCAGATGATCACCCGAGTCGAACTGCGGCAGCAGCTTGCGCGGGTTGTACGGATCCCGCAACGCCCGATCGAAGTCGACGTAGCTGTCGAACACCTTCCCGGCGCGGATCTGCTCGTTGACCCCCTGCCGCACGACCTCCAGCCGGGGCTCGTACCCACGATGCCCCTGGAACGGCATCAGGGTCGCCCCCACGACACGCAGCCCGCGCGCATGCGCCTGCCGCACCAGCTCCCGCAGCCCCTCGGTGATCTTGTTCGGGTCGGTCTGCTGCGGGTTGCGCAGGATGTCGTTGATCCCGAGGTCGATGACGACGGCCCGCACCCCGGAGCGGTCGAGCGCGTCGCGGCCGAACCGGGACAGGCCGCTCGGATTGTTGGCGGGCCGCCCGAGCCCGTCGGACAGCACGCGGTTGCCGCTGATTCCCTGGTTCACGACGCCGTAGCGCGGGGCACCCGACTCGGTGCTCAGCCGGTCGGCGAGGACGTCCGTCCAGCGCCGGTTGGCACCCATGGTGGAGGTGATGCCGTCGGTGAGCGAGTCACCGAGGACGACGACGGTGCCCGCGGCCTCGTTGCTGAGTACGTCGAGCGCGGTGAGATAGCGCCAGTACGGGCTCTGCTCGGTGTACCGGGTGCCGGTCGGGTCCTCCACGACGTCGCCGCTCGCGACGTACGACATCTGCCGGGCCTGCGGGTGGTACGTGACGGGCCCGGACGGGGTCGGCGAGTACGTGGTGACGAGCATGTCCGAGTCGCCCGGAACCCGCAGCCGTACGGCGTCGCTGACGACCTGGGAGCCGGCCGCGATGACCACCGAGGTGTTCCCGGAGAAGGTCAGCCGGCGCAGGGTGCCCGCCAGCGCGGTGGGGTTGTTCGGCGCGGAGGCCACGGCGATCGACGCGTGCGTGATGCTGAGCGGCTGCTGCCCGTAGAGATTGGAGAGGGTGACGCGGGCACCGGTGCCGCCGATGCTCGTGTGCACGACATTGCGGATGGAACGGCCGGAGAAACCATTCGTCTCGGTCCCCGGTTCGGCGCCCGCGGGGGCGGCCGACCAGCTTCCGGCCCAGGTGCCGGTGGAGGCGGGCGCGGCCGAACTGCGCGGATGGGCGCCGCTCGCCTGGACGTTGTCGTCGCCGCTCTTGAGGACGCCGGAGAAACCGACGTAGATAGCGGCAGAGATCACTACGGCGACCGCGACGAGCGCGGCCAGCAGCACATAACCGTGACGCCTGGTCATGCGGTGTGTGTCTCCTCGGGCAGGGGGAGCCCAAGAAGGCTCCGGTGTGATGATCCCATGATGCGTCATGGGGCGAGACGAGGCCGACACTGCCCCCCTCCGCCCATTCAGACGCCGGGAACTTGTGGTTCGTTCCGTTAGTAGGGCAGGAAGGGACAATGTGTGAGGGGGATGACATCGGAGCGACGGATGCCGGAGCCGGGAGCGGCGACGAACGGGACGATCGGGATGATCAGGACGTCCGGGTGACGTCAGGGCGACGAGTGAGGCGGGCAGGCAGTCGATGAGCGATCTGGACAAAAGGGGTGAAGCGGGCGCGGACGGTTCTGGGCAGTATGCCCATGGGCCCGCCGCGCAACCCCGTACCGCCCGCCGCTCCGTCACCGAGTTCACCGCCGCGGACGAGGAGAAGCGCCGCGGTGTCCGCCGGATGAAGGCGACGGCGACGGGCCTGCTGGTCCTCGTCGCGGTCGTCTACGCCCTGACGACCTGGGCGGAGCACTCCGGCGCGGGCGCCTGGACGGGCTATGTCGCGGCCGCCGCCGAGGCCGGCATGGTCGGCGCGCTCGCCGACTGGTTCGCGGTCACGGCCCTCTTCCGCCACCCTCTCGGCATCCCCATCCCGCACACCGCGATCATTCCGCGCAAGAAGGACCAACTGGGCGTGTCCCTCGGCGAGTTCGTCGGGGAGAACTTCCTCTCCGGCGACGTCGTCCGCGACCGCCTGCGCTCCGTCGGCATCGGATCCCGGCTCGGCGCCTGGCTCGCCGAGCCCAGGAACGCGGACCGGGTGACCGCCGAGCTGGCCACCGCGCTGCGCGGCGCCCTCACGGTGCTGCGCGACTCCGACGTCCAGGCGGTCGTCGGCGAGGCCATCACGCGCCGCGCCGACAACGCCGAGATCGCGCCCGGCATCGGCAAGATGCTGGAGAAGGTCGTCGCGGACGGCGGCCACAAGCGGATCGTCGACCTGGTGTGCACGCGGGCCCACGACTGGCTCGTCCTGCACTCCGACTCGGTGATGGACGCGGTGCAGGGCGGCGCGCCCGGCTGGACCCCGCGGTTCGTGGACAAGCGCGTGGGCGAGCGCGTCTACAAGGAACTCCTCCGCTTCGTCACCGAGATGCGCGACATGCCCGAGCACCCGGCGCGCGGCGCCGTCGACCGTTTCCTGCGCGACTTCGCGGGCGACCTCCAGGCCGACTCCGACACCCGTGCCCGCGTCGAGCGCCTCAAGTCCGAGGTGCTCGGCCGCTCCGAGGTGCAGGACCTGATCGCCTCCACCTGGTCGGCGGTCCGCTCGATGATCGTGGCGGCGGCCGAGGACGAGCGCAGCGAGCTGCGGCTGCGGGTGCGGGCGTCGCTGCTCTCGCTCGGGCAGCGGATGGCGTCCGACCCGAAGGTGCAGGGGAAGGTCGACGGCTGGGTGGAGGGCGCGGCGGTGTACGTCGTGACGACGTACCGGGCCGAGATCACCTCCCTCATCACCGACACGGTGGCCGGCTGGGACGCCGAGCACACCTCCCGCAAGATCGAGGCCCACATCGGCCGCGACCTCCAGTTCATCCGGATCAACGGCACGGTGGTCGGTTCGCTGGCGGGCCTGTTGATCTACACGGTGTCGAAGGCGCTGGGGGCGTAGGCGAAACAAGCCCCTCCGGCGATTGAGGAGCGGGGTCCGGGGCGGAGCCCCGAGGCGGTGCCCCTGGTGCGGCGGCGCTCTTTCGGGGCACTCGGGAGTGGCCAGATTCCCTCGACGAGGAGGGCCCCATGTCCCTGGGTCAGCACCATTCCGGTACCGGCGGAGCCACCGTCACCACGGCCGTCCCCGCCCGCCTCGACCGCCTCCCCTGGTCCCGCTGGCACTGGATGGTGGTCATCGGCCTCGGCACGGTCTGGATCCTCGACGGCCTCGAGGTCACGGTCGTCGGCAACATCGCGGGCCGCCTGTCGGAGTCCGGCAGCGGGCTGCCGATCTCCTCCGCGCAGGTCACCGGCATCGCGGCCGCCCTGTACGTGGCGGGCGCCTGCGCCGGAGCGCTGTTCTTCGGCTGGCTGACCGACCGGTTCGGCCGCAAGAAGCTCTTCCTCGTCACCCTGGCGGTCTACCTGGCGGCGACGGCCCTCACCGCCGTCTCCTTCTCCACCTGGTGGTTCTTCGTCTTCCGCTTCTTCACGGGCTTCGGCATCGGCGGCGAGTACGCGGCCATCAACTCGGCGATCGACGAGCTGATCCCGTCGAAGTTCCGCGGCCGCGTCGACCTCATCATCAACGGCAGCTTCTGGCTCGGCGCGATCGGCGGCTCGCTGCTCTCGATCGTCGCCCTCGACACGGACCTGTTCGCGAAGAACGTCGGCTGGCGCCTCACCTTCGCCCTCGGCGTGGTCCTCGGCCTGGTCATCCTCCTCGTCCGCCGCAACGTCCCCGAGAGCCCCCGCTGGCTGTTCATCCACGGCCGGGGAGAGGAGGCGGAGGCCCTGGTCACGGAGGTCGAGGACAGAATCCGTACGGAACACGGCGACGGATCCCTGCCACCCCCGGCCGGCGAGATCACCATCCACCAGCGCAAGAGCATCGGCTTCCTGGAGATCGCCCGCACGGTCTTCCGCTCCTACCCGCGCCGCACCACCCTCGGCCTCGCCCTCTTCATCGGCCAGGCGTTCCTCTACAACGCGATCACCTTCGGCTTCGGCGCGATCCTTACCACCTTCTACGACGTGCCGACCGGCTCCACCGGCTACTACTTCGCGGTGATCGCGGCCGGCAACTTCATCGGCCCGCTGCTGCTCGGCAGGCTCTTCGACACGCTCGGCCGCCGCATCATGATCTCCTCCACCTACCTCCTGTCCGGGGTGCTGCTCTTCGCCACGGCCTGGCTCTTCGACCGCGGCTCGCTCACGGCGACGACCCTGACGGCCTGCTGGTCGGTGGTCCTGTTCTTCGCGTCGGCGGGCGCCTCCAGCGCGTACCTCACCGTCTCGGAGATCTTCCCGATGGAGACCCGCGCGATGGCGATCGCCTTCTTCTACGCGATCGGCACGGCGGCCGGCGGCATCAGCGGCCCGCTGCTCTTCGCCGACCTCACCGAGAGCGGCAAGGTCGCCGACACGGTGCTCGCCTTCCAGATCGGGGCCGGGCTGATGTGTCTGGCGGGCCTGGTGGCGGTCGCGTTCGCGGTCCGGGCGGAGGGCAGGTCGCTGGAGGACGTGGCCCGCCCGCTGTCGGCGGTGTCGCCGCCGGGGTGACAGCATCGACTCCATGGGAACGCGGCGCGCTCGACGGACGACGGTGGCGGTCCTGGTCAGGGACGGTGTCCTGCCCATGGAGCTGGGCCTGGTCCACCAGCTGTTCGGCACGGCCCGCGACCCGTCGACGGGCGACCCGCTCTACGACGTCCGTACGTGCGCGCCCCGGCCGGGCAGGATCCGTACGGACGCCGACTTCCCGATCTACGCGGAACACGGCCTGGAGACGGTGCCGGCGGCGGACACCGTCCTGGTTCCGGCGTCGCACGAGACGGACGAAAGTCTGCGGCCGGGCAGCGTGGAACCGGAGCTGAGCGCGGCCGTCGGCGCCGTACGGGGCCGGGTGGCCTCCATCTGCACGGGTGCGTTCGTCCTGGCGGCGGCCGGTCTGCTGGACGGCCGCCGGGCGACGACGCACTGGATGTCGTCGGCGCGCTTCGCCCGTACGTTCCCGGCCGTCACGGTCGACGCCGACGTCCTGTACGTGGACGAGGGCCCGGTGCTCACCTCGGCCGGTGAGGCGGCCGGCATCGACCTGTGCCTGCACATGATCCGCGCGGACCACGGCGCGGCGGTGGCGGCCGACGTCGCCCGCCGCACCGTCGTACCCCCGTACCGGGAGGGCGGCCAGGCCCAGTACATCCGCCGCCCGGTCGAGGAGGAGGGCCTGACCTCGACATCGGCGTCCCGCACCTGGGCGCTGGACCACCTCGCCCAACCCCTGACCCTGGCCGACCTGGCGGCGCGCGACGGCCTGTCGGTCCGCACCTACAACCGCCGCTTCCGGGAGGAGACGGGCGTCACCCCCATGACCTGGCTGGCCGCCCAACGCGTCGACCGGGCGCGGGAGTTGCTGGAGCAGACCGACCACACGGTGGACCGTGTCGCGGCGGAGACGGGCTTCGGCACGGACGTCTCGCTGCGCCAGCACTTCCAGCGCAGGCTCGGGGTGTCGCCGGGGGCGTACCGGGCCACGTTCCGGGGACGATGAACGCCATGACGCAGATCCGCAGAGCCGTCCCGAACGTCCAGGTGGAGCCCGGCGAGAAGACCGCCGAGGCCAATCGCGCCTTCTACGGCACCCTCGGCTTCGAGGAGGTCATGAACCTCGGCTGGGTCACGACCCTGGCCTCCCCGAGCCACCCCGAGGCCCAGCTCACCTTCCTCACCCACGACGCGACGGCCCCGGTGGTGCCGGACGTGAGCGTGGAGCTGGGCTCGGTGGAGGACGTCGACAAGGCGTACGAGGCCCTGCGGGCGGCGGGCGCCGAGATCGTCCATCCCCTCCAGGACGAGGAGTGGGGCGTCCGCCGCTTCTTCGTACGGGACCCTCAGGGCCGGGTGGTGAACGTACTGGCGCACCTGAAGTAGACCCCGCCGGGTGATGCACCTCACCCGCCTCAACCGTCGCGCGCGTACAACCCTTTCGCTCCATCGCCGATCAAGACTGTGCGGTCGCTGTGGCCGTGCGTGATGTGGGTCCGCCTGTCCCGCGACCTGCCTCCGCCCGTCGAGAGTCGATAACGGAGCGTCCTCATGTCCCAGCACTCCCGCAAGAAGCTGACGTCCGGCAAGAAGGTGACCCTGGGAGTCGGCGCACTGGCCGCCTCCGGGCTCGCCGTCGGCCTGCTCGTCACTCCGTCCGCGACGGCGGACGAGACCGGCGCGGCCGAGGCGCTGAAGCGGAACAGGGCCGCGGCCGCCGACGCGTCGGCCGCGAAGGCCGCCGCGCCCAAGGCCCGCGCCGCGCGGGCTGCCGACGCCACCGTCGTCTCCGGCGTCTCCGTCGACGGCGGCAACAGCGCCCGCGTCGGGACGACGAACACGCAGACGATCACCGTGAAGTGGACGGTCAGCGGCGGGGCGACGCTGTACGGCACCAACGCGTCGCTCTGGCGCGGCGCCGATCTCGACAACGGCGACTGGGAGCAGTTCGTCACCTCCGAGGAGTTCAACGCGGGCATCGACCCCTGTGTTCAGCGCGACGCGACCACGTACGACTGCACCGCCACCTACAAGATCAATCCCCAGATCGACCTGACGAACGAGGACGCCGGAGCCTGGAAGATCTCCCTCTGGGCGGTCACCGACGCATCCAGCGTGGACACCGACAACGCCAAGACCTGGTACCTCAAGCGCTGGTCCCGGCTGAGCAACAACGCGGCCCCCGAGCCCATCGCCAAGGGCAAGACGATCACGATCACCGGCAAGCTGGAGCGCGCCAACTGGGACACCCACAAGTACGCGGGCTACACCCAGCAGACCGTCCGCCTCCAGGAGCGTTCGCTGACCGGCTCGTACGCCACCACCAGCAGCCACGTCACCGGCACCGGCAGTCTCGCGGGCGTCGAGAAGCAGACGCGCAAGGCCACCACCGACCGCTGCTACCGCTACAAGTTCGAGGGCACTTCCACCACGCCGCCGGTCACCGCCACCGGTGACTGCGTCGACGTGCGCTGAGCCCCCTGAGCCGGCTGATCACACCGCGTCGGCGAGACACCGGACGCGTGCTCGTCCGGTGTCGGCCGACCCGCGGATCCGCTGGCGCGGGCCGGGTCGGCCCCGCTCGCGCCGTCAGCCGACCCGACAGGTGCGCGGGGAACGCCGGGAGAACCGCCCACCGCCCCGACAGGGGCGCGGGGAACTGCGCGACCAGCCCCCACCGAGCCGCGGACGAACGACAACCCGGGGCGGGCCGCGCCGGGACCGTGGAAGAGGCTCAGGCCCGACGGTCCACGACCACGTACGACGCGGCGGCGACGGCCCCGGCGACCCCGAACACGGCAGGCCAGGCCCCGACCTTCTTGGCCAGCGGATGCGACCCGGCGAACGCGGCGACGTAGACCCCGGTGAGCGCCCCGGCGACCTTGGCCCCCCGCACCTTGGTCCACTGCGTGGCCGCGGCCGCCCCGGCGACGGCGAGCACGGCGCCGCCCAGCTGACGCTTCTTGGTGAAGCGGGCGGTGGCGTAGCCGCCGATGAGACCGGCGGCGGCGAGCGGGGCGGTGGGCAGGGTGCGGGCCATGGAATCTCCTGGTGGGCGGAGTGCCGGACCGGATGCCCGGCAATGCGCTGAACGGCGCCGCTTGGCGCCGTTTGCGAGGTTACGCCGTACCCCTCGGGAGGATCCCGACGGGTCGGCGACTGTGCCCCGCCTCACCCGCCCCGCCCTACTGGACCTGACGTAGCTCAGCCGAGCCCGGTTGAATCCCACCCGCCGGGAGCCGGACAACACCCGACGCCGCCGGAGGCCGCCCAGGGCGCGGGCGACGGAAAGTACCGGTCGAGCAGAGCTTCCTCGCCCCGCACCCCCAACTCCGTACGAGGAATGCGCTGCCACAGATGCATCATCAGGTCGGACACGGAACCGGCCAGCTCGACGAGACAGCACCCGCTGCCCTGGTTGAGCAGCACGTCATCGGCGTCGACCTGCACGATCCAGCTGCGGAACCCGTCGGTCTGCGTGAACCGCAGCCGCTCGCCCCGCCCCGGCGGCGTCTGCCCCCAGGCCTGCCGCGCCGGGGCCAGCACCTCGAAGACGTGACTGACGGCATCGGCGGCGAGCCAGGTGTCCACGGGCGCGGGCGCCCCGGCGGCGGACTCGGCGTCCCAGCGGTGCACGGCGGCCTCGACGGTCTGCGACCGCAGCCAGAACCCGACCGTCCGCCCGCCGAAGGCGCCCCCTTCCGGCGGGCCGCTCCCCGCGGCCCAGGACCAGGCCGGCTCCCCGGGATCCCGGGCGGTGAACACCTTCTCCAGCCGGTCGGCGCCGTCCCGGAACCAGTCGAGCAGCCCGCGCGGCATCCGCCCGAGCAAGGGCCCGCGCCCCGCCTCGGGCCACCCCCACCGGTCCTCGGGCAGCCGCAGCACCGCAGGATCCCCGAGCCCCTCGGGCGGCTCGCACGACTCCGCCCCGGCGATGCGCGCCACCTGCCGGTGCACGGTCCCGAGATGCAGCACGAGATCCGCGACGGACCACTCCGGACATCCCGGCACGAGCGGAACGTCCCGCCCCTCCCAGCCCGCCACGCACCGCTCGAAGGCAGACACCTCGCGACGGAAGCTCACGACATGGTCGACGCCCCACACAGCGCCCTCCTCCCCACACACGGCCCGCCTTTGAAGACGCTACGACTTCGGCCCCACCGGGAGAACCGCTTCGACGACTCTGCTTGCCGCCCGGGCCCGTATCTCCCCCAGTCGGGTGGCCCCACCCCCGAACACTGACGACCGACCGCACTCGACCGAGATCATCAGAGACGTGAACCTGCGCCTCATCACCACCTCCGCCGCCCTGCTCCTCGCCGCGACCACCTTCGCGGCTTCCCCTCCGCCCGGCACACACCACCACCGAGCCACGACGACGCCCGCCCACACGTCTCCCAACGGATGCGGCGAGACCGACAACGGCCATCTCTGCATCGGCGGCCCGAGCCCGAGAACCGGCACGTACAAGATCAGTTACAACCGCTGGAACGCCGACGGCGAGATCAAGGTGAAACTCGGCTACGAGATCAAGATGATCCGGGACGGCAGGATCTACGAGTCGAAGTGGGTCGGCTCGAAGAAGACGAGGAACGGCTTCGCGGCCTTCGAGAAGCACATCACCATGGGCGAGAAGGACTGCGTCAGAGGGAAGATGGAGTACGGGGGGAGGAAGTTCGTCTCCAAGTGGCTTCCCTGCTGACGGCGCGCGGACGGCCCGTACTCGTATGTGGCGCGTAGTCCTCTACGTCACTCCGCTGAGCACCGCCCTGTTCGTCGTGGCGGCGTCGGTCCTGGCACTCGTACTCACCCTGTGGCGCTCCCGTGCCCCCGGACCGGCCCGCTGGACGGCGGGCACGCTGGGCTCGGCCTGGCTGCTCCTGACGCTTGCGGCGACCCTCCTGCCGACGCAGCCGCTGGGCTCCGGCGGCATGGCGGTGTTCCTGACACCGGGGGAGGGCCTGTGGGGACCCGACCAGCTCTTCATGGACGCAGTCGAACGCCAGATGATCCTGGCCCTCCAGATCGCCAACGCGGCCATGTTCGTCCCCCTGGGCATCCTGGCCTCGACGACCGCCCGACACCCCTCCGTCCTCCGCACCACCCTCCTGTGCGCCGGCCTGAGCCTGCTCATCGAACTGGCCCAACTCCTCATGGCGGCAGGCCGGGTGGTCGACGTGGACGACGTCATCTTCAACAGCGCGGGAGCCCTCCTCGGCGCGGCCCTCGTCACCCTGTGGACCCGCGCGACGGCCGCCCCGAAGCCCTCGGGCAGACATGCGGCCGGACCTGCCTAGCGCACCCGCTCCCGCAACAGCCGCCGCGCCTCTACGTACCCGCCGCCGCCGTTCGAGCAGCCACCCGCCGAACTCAACTCACACGACCGACAGTTGCCCGCTTCCTGCCCCCAAGGCAACGGATCACGGCACTCGGGACACTCGAAGACTTCTCGCCAGGCCCGCTTCCGGGCGGGCCGCTTCCGTGTGAGCCGATCGGCGACCAGCTTGGCGGCGGAGTACACCTTGGCGGGCAGCCCGGCGGTGACGGCGTCGATGACCTGAGCGCCGGTGGCCCCTCGATCGAGCCAGTCACAGACCTCGGGCACGAGCTCCCGCACACTCCGCTCGGACAACCGCAGCCGCGCGTCCACAGCGCCGAGCCGCCACAGGATCCCGGCGCTTTCGGCGGCACGGGGGTCGCGGCTGCTGTCAGGCTCGGCCCCGACTTCGCTCTCTGCGGGCTCCCCGATCTCGACGGGCTCGGCGGTCTCGACGGGCTCGGCGGCCTCGGCGGGAGGGAGGGGAGGGTCCTTCCTCCCGTCCTTGTCGTAGTAGTCCTCCCCGCCAGGGGATTTCGCTCCCGACGCCCCGGTTCCCACCCGCCCGGGAACCGGCTGGCTGGCAGCCGGAGAAGCACCGCGCTCGGGAAGCTCGTAGACATCGACGCTGGACAAGATCCGCTTGCTACGTGCGTCCCGCTCGGTCCGGGTCACCCAATACCCCAGCTCCCGCAGCTCCTTGACGGCCTTGGACACGGCAAGCCGCCCTTGAGGGAACCCGTCGCTGAGGGTGCGGACGTTGACCTGAGCGCCGCTGGGCAGCGACAGAACGTAGACGAGGATGCCGCGAGCGGTATGGGAGAGCCGCGGATCGCGGATGGCTTTGTTGGCGATGACGGTGAAGTCCCGCTCATGCCGACGGATACGATGAACTTGCATGGGAGGTGTTGTCTCCTGTGCCGGACCCCCGGAGGTTGCCGCCTCGCGGGGGTCGCCTATGTCGTGGTGTGAAGTTGTGTAGACGGAGAGTGACACAGGTGCCCCGAAACGGGCAATCTCTGCCTAAGCCTGCAACTCACTGCCACGTAAACGGAGTTGCAGGCTCCACTGTCAGTGGCCCGTGCGAAAGTGACCGGCATGCTCGCGATCACAGTGAAGACAGAGGACGGCCGGCGGCACGTCAGGCCGACCGCCGAGGAACTCGCCGCGCTGGTCCGCCGGATCGGTGGCGCGGGCGACAAGTTCCTGGTGGTCCAGCCCATACCTGACAAGCCGGACGAGTTCATTCAGGTGTGGCACGCGGCGACGGGCCCCGACTTCACGCTTGAGTACCGGGACGGCGCCGCCGACCGCCACTTCCAGACGATGCTCGACGCCCCGGAACCGGTGATCGCGGCCATGACCGCCTGGGCCCGCCGCGCGCCCGACTGGAGCGAGGGCTTCGAGTGGGAGCGACTGGACTTCGGCCCGATCGATCCCGCCCCCGCTCTGGACCTCGGTGACGAGGATCGCCGCCTGCTGGAGGACCGGATCCGCGAGGTGCTCGTGGCCGGGTACGCGACGCGCGCCGAGCTGGCGGAAGTGGCGGAGGACTACTTGGTGTCGGGCGACGTCCGCCCGGTCTCACGCAAGCAGGCCGAGGCCCTGGCCGACCGCATGTGGCTGGACCGAGTGGAAGAACAGGCCGCATGGGGCCCCGAGGAAACCGCCCCGGACCTGATTGCCCGCGCCTTCACCGCCCTGGAGGCGACAGGCGTCACAGCCCGCGAGAACTTCACGTGCTGCCGCTCGTGCGGTGACTCGGAAATCCGGGCCGATGGCGTCCCGGAGGCCCGAGGCTTCGTCTACTTCCACACCCAGTCCACCGACATGGCCGCGGCCGGTCGCGGCCTGGCACTCCAGTACGGCGGCTTCGACGACTCCCCGGAGACGACCGCGTCGATCGGCCGGGAGGTCGTGGATGCGCTGAAGGGCCAGGGGCTGGCGACGGAGTGGGACGGCGACCCTGGACAGGTGATCACTGTGACGCCGCTGGAGTGGCGCCGGAGGCTTGTGGGCTGACCTTCAGTTGCCAATTAGGCGGGAACGGGGCAGTCCAGGCAGCGAAGACTTTGAGGATACTCACTTGCGGTGCTGCCCCCATCGAATTCGGAGAAGCCTCCACTGGCGTTGCGGTAAACGATGCCAATCCCGTTTTCCGCGAGTAGGTTGCGGAGGTCCTCGCGGGGGAGTGCTGGTGTCAGCACCATCAGATGCAGGGGCTGACGGTTGGTAATGCGCCTCAATTGGCTCTGTGCATGGAGTAGTTGAGCAAGAGCCGCGGTAATTGAATCTGTCTCTGTGCTGCCCGTCGGCCGATATACCGTGTGGTTCGACTGGTTGTAGATCTCGAAGGAGATGCGATCTGCCGAGTTCCGCAGGGACAACTCCATCTGCCCCAGGGTCATTCCAGCGGCAGTCTCGTGTTCTTCGAAGGCCTCTGCCAAGTCATCACTGCTCGCCGCTATCAGGGCAGCATCGGTTTGTGGCTGGTGCTGGCGTCTCTGGCGCCGGTACGCCCGAGCGAGGCGTCCTGCAGTTCGCTGAAATCGGAGTTGGGGCTCGGTTGCCCGCGGCAGAGTGTCGGAAGCGTCTTGGACGTACGGGCCGGTAGGACGCAAGCGAAATACGATGACGTTGCGATCTTCCTCCCGTTCATCTTTGGCCTCTCGAATGTCGTAGGGCCTACGCTCGTCAAGCTTGAAGGCCCCTATGTACTTATGCGTGCGCATATCACTCTTGGGGACTTTCCCTACGGCGATGAACACGTGCAGAGTGCGTCCCTTATTTGCGTGCTCCAGGATCGATGCGTTTCCGCCTCTTAAGGTCTGGTCACCGTTCTTCCCTGCTCCCGTGTAGGTGAATATTGGGCCCAGGTCGTCATTCTCGGAAAGCCATCCGTCCCGATACCCGTAGCGCCTTCCTATCTTGCTGTCGGAGAATATAAGAACGTTCCGCTTCTCTATCGCAGGGCATATTCCTGCGTAGCCGCTTCCTCCAAGCACGGGATGGATTTGCGGACGTGTGAGGATCTCGCCAGGCGTGAACCCGGTAGTGGCCGTCGTCATGATCAGAGGCTAATGGGTTCAGAGCTCACAGAGTGCTGGAAGTTGAGAAAGATGATCCAGAAGCCATTGTGGCGGAGGCTCGTCCGAGCGAGGATGCTGCGATGAGTGAGGCTACGAGTACGGTCATCGCGGCAGTCGTCGCCTTCGCGGCTGCAGTCATGGGGGCTGGCATAGCCGGGGTGTACGCCAAGCGTGCAGCGGAAGCCGGTGGCCGTAAGGCAGTTGATGCCGCACTGACGCAGGTGCATGGCCAGGCGGCGGCAGAGCACTGGCAGTGGGTGCGCAGCCAGCGGCACCAGGCCTTTGCGGCTCTGCTCGCGGCCTATGTGGCTCTCGATGAGCTTTTCGTCCGCATCGCGCCACAAGTGCGAGGCGGCAGCGGAATCGATGAAGCCACGGGGCATGAACTTCGCCAGTGCACTCTCGAAGTACGTTCGAAAACGAGTCAATTGGCACTTTGGGGGCCAAGCGAAACTAACCTCAAGGCCTACGAGCTCACCAGCGCGGCAATGGCGTCCGTGCAGGATTTTATGCGAGCTGCTGATGCGAGTTCCGTAAACCTGAGCAGCGGCTGGTCCAGTTTTGATCGAAGCCGAGACCAGATGACTGAGGCGTACAGCGCCTTCCTTCAGCGGGCCGGCGAGGTCATGCGCGATCCACGGCAGCCGGTCAGCTAGGGGCCTCTTCTTCGCTTGACGTCAGAACCCGTATGAAGCCCTGCCACGCGGCCGTGCCCAACTTGAGGTGCGGGCCCAAGGCGACTTTGGAGTCACGCACCGCGATGCCTCCCGCGAGTGCAGCTACTTCCAGGCACTCGCCCCCCATGCCGTTGCTGTAGCTGCTCTTGCGCCACTGGATGCTCGACGACGGCATCATCAGGAATGCTCCTCCAGGAGTCTGGTGATCAGCAGGGCTGAGCGCTGCGGGCTGAGCGCCAAAGCCCTGAGGTGATCGAAGGCCTTCGTGTAGAGGGCCACGTCTTTGGGCTCTTCGAGGTAGACCGAGTCGGTCAGTCCCTCTCTGTAGACCATGTCAGGGTCCTCCTGTTCCGGGAAGCCGAGGATCGTGTACGAGCCTGTGGTGGGGTAGGCCCCAGCGTCGAAGGGGAGAACCTGGACCGTCACGTTCTTCAACTTGGCGATTTCCAGCATACGTTCGAGCTGAAGCCTCATGCTCTGGCGGCCGCCCACTACATGCTGCAGCGCGCTCTCATGAACGACAGCCCACAGGTCAGGTGCGCTGTCGTCGGTGAGTAGCTCTTGGCGGCGCATGCGGACGTCGACCATCCGCTGGATGTCCTCGCAGGTGTGGTCGACCCATGCTCGGCTCTGCTCGGCGGCGTACTCGGCGGTTTGCAGCAGTCCTGGGATGAACTCGGCCTGGTAGGTACGCAAGTTGGACGCCGCTTGCTCGAGGCCTACGTAAACGGAGAACCAGGAGGGGATCGCATCGCCGTGAGCGTGCCACCACCCCTTGGTCTTGGACTCTTTGGCTAGTGCCTTGAGGAGGTCGCGGAGCTCGTCTGGTGTTCTGTAGAAGCGGCATAGGGCATCGACGTCCGAGGGCTGAACCCGCCCGCGGCCGGTCTCCATCCGATTGACCTTGGAGCTGCTCCAGTCCAGCTCTTTGCCGACCTGTACGCAGGTGAAGCCGCTCTCCTCGCGGAGCTTCTTCAACTCGATTGCCAATCGGCGGCGACGCGCGGTAGGGGAACCAGACATCTTCAACTCCTGCTCCAGTAGCGGAAGTTCCATCCCACAGGAAGAGCTGTGTCTCGCCAATCACCCGCACGGGGGAATCTCCTTGTGCACGTTGCATGTCGGGACATGCTGACTGCATCCTTCCTGTGATGGCTACTCGTGGTGACGAGTGGTAACGCTCGGCTGATCGCAGCGAGGGGCTTCATTCCGAACGCATCGAGAGGGACGGATCTTGATCCAAGAGGCGTGCATGATGCGCAAGTCGTGGGACTTGGACTTTCTGGCTGAAGCGAAGGAGGTAGCAGAGTTGCGGCGCGTGATGGCCTTTCACTTGAAGGCGTGGGGGTTGCACGAAGCCGTCGCGGCGGCTCAGGTCTGCGTGAGCGAACTCGTTGCCAACGTCATCACGCATGTCGGTGAGGGCACTCCAGCTACCTTGGCGGTCTCCATGAGTGGCACGTTCGTGCGCATGGAGGTCCACGACCCCGACGTGCGTGCTCTGCCGACCCTGCGAAGTGCCACGGATGACGCGGAGTCTGGTCGCGGGTTGGCCCTTGTGGGCGAAGCGGCCGACCGCTGGGGAGTTTTGCTTCGAGCCGATCGCAAGATCACCTGGTGTGAGATCGCAACGACGCTCACGTCGCCCCTTGGCCATGGTGGAGGTGTGTGGGTAACGCGAGCGGAGGCGCTGCTTCGATCCCAGAAGTCATCGTTGATCAGCGTCGCCCTTGCGGAACAGGAGGCGATCAGAGCCATCGCCGACCTTCTTCACTGGCTCCGCTGCCACGGCCGCGACCCCGATGAGGCTCTGGACCGGGCGCAGAACACCTTCGACATGGAGCTTGACGTCTACTAAAACGTGCTCCTGTATGGCGAGTTAGGGCATGAGTAGCCAGTGTGTGTGGGCGGGCAGCATTGCCTCAAAGCCGTGGCTCGGTCCTGGACGGCGACAAGAGGCAACATGCCCAATCTGGACACGGCCGCGTACGAGTGCGTCGATCGACAGCCCATCGGATGAGGCCGGAGCCAGTCCCAACGACCGCTGGCAGGAGATCAAGTGGAATCAGTACTCGCGTCATTATGGGGAATTATCGCGTTTGCCGGATTCGTTAACGCTCTGCTGATACCCAAGGCTGATGGCTACATATCGAGATTCAGGGAGTCGGCAGGCGAGGCCGAGCGGCGCGATGCTCATAGGTGGGGCACGGCCGTCCGCGTGTGCCCGGTGGTTGTCCTGATCGTTGTCATTGCTCTTTCTGTTGCGGCTGGATTAGTTCTTGATGCGAGCTTGATGGATCTGTGTCTGCTGAGCCTCGGAATCGTGGCGCAGGCGGGCTTCACGGCGGCTGTGAGGTATCTGGTGCCAGCAACCTCGACCTCTCTTCCGAACATCACCCTTGCGCGTGGTGTGGATTGGCGGCGGCTGCGTTCGCAATACGGAACACGGCAGACCGTAGTTCGGTTCATTAATCAAACCGAGGTCCCGGTGAAATTGAACTGGGTGGACTGGGAGGGTCAGTTGCAGGACTACGGGACTATCCAGCCCGGCAGGGATCTGGTGATGAACACCTACCTCGGGCACCCATTTTTGCTGAGAAGCACTGAGGGGCGCGACGTGGCTGTTGTCGAGCCGCTGGCCCGGCCGGCGGTCGTCAAGATCCGTAGCGCCGATCTTCCCGACCGCCCGTGCGCGTAAAGCTTCTAACTCGACGCGATCGCTGCGTAGGTCCACACGTCAGCCGGGATTTCGTGCTTCAACTCCCAGGTGATCGCGATGGGGTTACTCCCTGTGTGGTCCACATGGGCGGCTGGCCCGAGCAACATCCATGGCTGTGGGCCGCCGATGTCTGTCTTCTTGTATCGGCGAATGAAGAGCAGGACGTGGCTTCCTTGCGTCACATGGTTTTGGTAGCGCTGGCCAGTTGCTGAGGAGGCGGAAATCTGGTTCTGGGACTCCCAGTGAACGCGTCTTGTTGTCAACGCGTAGTCGTGATAACGAGTTTGCGGAGAGAAGTCCTTCTCGTCTTTCTCTCTCGTGATCAAGAGGGCGTCAGTCTTGAGGGAATCGCACCATCTCACGCCTTCACGGAAATCGCCGGGCATAAAGCCGCCAATGTACGACTGGCCGAGCGCGGGAAGGATCTCCTCTCGGCTGTATGAGGCGTGCACTGTGAGGGGTACCCCGGTGTGGTCACCTAGCAGGGGGATGGGCACATGCTCGGTGTGAGCGAGGTTGTAAGCGAGTACCTGCCGCAGTTCGCTCCGTGTCGCGTCTTGGTTCCGCAGCGTTGCGAAACCTGCGTCGTAGGAGGTGAAGCCCTTGCGTGTCTCGCCGCCGAGCGGCCAGAGCTGGAAGAAGAGCATCCGAGCGTAGGCCTGCCCTTGTTCGTCCAACTCGTCATACGAGGGAGCGTCGTCCTCCAAAAGCCGTGAGTACGCGGCGACGCGCAGCGGGTCATCGACGTGAAGGAAAGCGGGCACTCGTTTGAGGAGCGCAGCTTCCCCCTCCGGGGCGTCCCCCTTGAGGAGGCCAGAGCGACGCAGAATTCCAGTCCAGGAGTTTCCGTTACCGCGGTAGAGCTCCTTCAGTTCGCGGCCGCTTTCATAGAGGTACTTGGCGAGATCTGTTTCACCGTAGTCGGCTACCTCGCGAGCGAGCGCGGTGACGTTCACTCCGATTTGTGCCTTGATGTTGTCGATGATTGTGTGCTTGGCCTTCTCCTCTAGAAGGATCTGGCAACCGGAGGGAAGCTGCGGAAACTCCAGTTCGATGTGGTCGAGCAGGCGCTTGCGGGTAAGGTTGGTGAGTGCTCTGAACTGGTTCTCGAAGCGGAACTCCTTGCGGTGCTGACCAATGAAGTCGAGCACCGTCAGCACCGCCTTGTCCTCGCTGCGTCGGAGGCCGCGGCCGAGCTGCTGAAGGAATACTGTCGCGCTTGACGTGGGGCGGAGAAATAGCAGCGTATCCACGTCTGGGATGTCCAAGCCCTCATTGAGGAGGTCCACGGAGAAGATGACCTGTAGGTCACCGGTCTTCAGGTCGTCCAGTGCCCTCCTGCGAACTTCGGACGGGGTTTCCCCGGACAGGGCAACTGCGTTGAGGCCAGCGGAACGGAAGTAATCTGCCATGAACTCGGCATGCGCTACCGATACGCAGAATCCCAACGCCCGCATAGATCCCGGGTCTGCGATTTTTTCCTGGACCCTCTTGATGATGAGTCGAGCGCGCGCATGGTTACCCGTCATCACCTTGCTCAACCCGGCATCGTCATAGCGGCCGCGTTTCCAAGTCACAGAACTCAAGTCTGTGTTGTCGCTGATTCCGAAGTAGTGGAACGGGCTTAGGAGGTCGTTCTCCAGAGCCTCCCATAGACGCATCTCCGCCGCGATGCGGCCATCGAAGAATTCGTCCTGGATGTTCTTTCCATCTGATCTCTCGGGCGTAGCGGTCAGGCCAAGCAATTCCATCGGGGTGAAGTGCTCGATGAGCTTTCGATAGGTGGGAGCTGTGCCGTGATGAAATTCGTCGATCACGATAACGTCGAAGTGGCCGGGGTCCAATCGCTCTAGCGTGCGTGCGGTGAGCGACTGCACGCTGGCGAACACATGGGTCCAGCGCTCGGGGATCTCGCCGCTATGCAGGTCCTCGCCGAAGTTGCCGTCGACCAGAACATCTTGGTACGTACGCATCGACTGCTGAAGGATCTCCTTGCGATGAGCCACGAAGAGCAGCCGAAGGTCGCGGCCATGTTTCTTGCGTAGCTGCTTGTAGTCGAGCGCTGCCATGACCGTCTTGCCCGTTCCTGTAGCGGCGACCAAGAGGTTCTTGTGCCGGTCATGGACCTCACGCTCGACTTCCAAGCGCTCCAACATGTCGCGCTGGTGGGCGTAGGGGCGCACTTCGAGCCCGGAAAGCGTGATCCTCCGCTCGGCGGAGTCCTTCGACGACCTACCCCCGGCGATGAGGAGGGCTTCGTCGAGACGGGTGCCGTCCACTTCAGGCGCGTACAGCTCAAAGGATGGGTCGCTCCAGTAGGCGTCGAAGGTCGCGCCGAACTTCCGCATGATGTCTGGGGTGGCGACGGTAGACAGCCGCACGTTCCATTCGAGGCCGTCGAGGAGAGCTGCCTTGGACAGGTTGGAGCTGCCGACGTACGCCGTGTTATATCCAGTGTTCCGGTGGAACAGCCATGCCTTCGCGTGGAGTCGCGTTGATCGTGTCTCGTAGTTGACCTTGACCTCGGCATTGAATTCCTGCACAAGGCGGTCTAGAGCAGCTCGGTCGGTGGCCCCGATGTAGGTCGTCGTCAGGACACGAATGGGTACGCCTCGCTCGCGAGCGGCTTCCAAAGACTTCTCGATGACACGCAAACCGTGCCATTTGACGAAGGCGCACAAGAGGTCGATGCGGTCGGCGGTAGCCAACTCGGCTCGCAGCTCAAAACCAAGGCTCGGGTCGTCCGGCGAGTTGGTGATAAGCCCTGCGTCAGAGAGAGGCGTGGCCGGACGTATGGCGTAGACGCCAGGGGCCTCTTGTTCAGCCAGCGCGAGGAGTTGCCGAGGGCCGTCCACGACGGTGTCAATCCACTCGCGAGCGCCCTTAACTGTGGCGAGCGACTCGAGGATCGTGTTGGCGGCAACGACCTGCTCTTCGATGGGCAAGTCCTGAAGGACGCGTCGAACGATCCCGCTCACGTGTCTCGCCAGTACGTGGGGCGACGACTCCTCGCTGACGTCGCTTTCGATGGCCTTCCAGCCGAGGGCTTCCATCTCCTGCACGCGCTGCCGTAGCCGTCGCGTAATCAGAGTCTCGTACAGCCCGACGATGGGCCCCGAACTATCAGACAACTCTGGGTACATGGAAGGTCCCTCTCACCGTTGCGATCGCCGAGAATGTTGTATCAAGGGCAACAGACAACTCGCTCCTGTTCGGGAGTTAGCTGCGTGGTCCTTGAACGTTGTCTACGGCTGACGCTGGTGGCACCAGAGAGGGCGGCTGTCCCGGAACGCTAGGGACCAGGTCCCGGGAACTCGCCGAGTGCGTGCAGCGGCAAGGTCGAGCGGTCAGGCCTGCGACGGCTCCCCGTGACAAGCCCCATAAGCCGCCCCCGACCCACACCAACAAGGGGCATCCTGCGCCGGAGGCCAAGCAACCGCCCGCCCCCGCGCCGCCAGCGTTGTCGCGTACTGCGGGAGCAGCGAGGCGTCGTTCGGGGAGGAGGCTTCCGATGCCGCGAAGGCCTCGTAGGACGGGACCGTGCCCGTGACGATGCCGAGGTTGGCGGTGCCGGACGCCGACAGTTCTCGCAGCGAACCCTCTATCGACGTCAAGTGCGCCTCGTAGGAGGGGTATTCGGCGGAGAGGCCCGGGTACGCCGCGATCAGCTCCGCGTACTCCGTCGACGGCCAGTGCAGGACGGCCACCGGGAACGGGCGCGACAGCGCCTCGCGGTAGGTGCCCAACTCGGCGCGGAGGCGGGAGATTTCGGCCTGGAGTTCTGCCGGGTTCTCCGAGCCGAGGGACCACAGGCGCTTGGGGTCGTGGAGTTCGTCGAGGGAGACCGGGGTGCGGTTGGCCTGGTCGGCGAGGGCGTCCCACTCGTCGTGCGGGGTGCCCAGGAGGCGGCGGACGCGGTGCCGGCCCAGGAGGAGGGGGTGCTTGGCGAGGGGGACGCCCGATTCCCGCTCCGACGCCGGGACGAGGAGTTCCAGCGCCTCGGTGAACGTCTCGTGGGCCTGCTCCAGCTCGTCGTGCTGCTCCAGGGACTCCGCGATGATGACCCACGGCGCCGGGGTGCGCGGAGCGGTGGTGCGCAGGCCCGTGATGATGGCGTTGGCCTCCGCCTCGTGGCCGTACTCCCACAGGTTCGCCGCCTTGAGGGCGCGGATCAGGGACGGGTCGTGGACGTCCGGCGCGGCGAGCAGGCCGTCGTAGAGCGTCGTGGCGCGCTCGCGGTCGTCGGCCAGTTCGTAGTGGGCCGCGGCCTGGAGGAGCAGCGGCTCCGCGTCCTCGGGATACATGTCCGCCGTGCGTTCCAGACGCTCGGCTTCCGCTACGTGGTCGGCACGGTCGTTCTCGGCGGGCGTGGCAGGCGTGTCGGGGCGCATGAGGGACACCGTACTGCCGGAATCCGCAGGGCGGACCGTTCGGATCGGGTGCGGTGGGCGGCCGCCCCGCGGCCGGGGAGCGCCCCCGCGGCCTGGGAGTGCCCCGCGGCCGGGGAGCGCCCTCCGCCGCGGGGGCCTCGGGACCGGCGGCCTCGAGACCGGCGCCCCCGGGACCGGCGGCCTCAGTAGCGCGGACGCAGGCCGTTCACGACGTGGGCCAGGCGCCAGACCACCACGATCAGTGTTCCGGCCCACAGAAAGGTGCCGAGGTACAGGCCGCGGACGCAACTGCGGTACCGGGAGTCCGTCTCCAGCGCGGCCAGCTCCGGGTGCGAGGGGTCGAAGCGGACACGGACCCGTGCGCCCTCCGGGATGGCGTGGGCGCCGGAGGCGTCGGGCAGGGCCGCCTCGTGCGCCGTGCCGTCGGCGGCCGTCCAGGACACCACCGGGTGCAGGGTCGCGTACGTGGCCTCGCGCGACGCCGTGTGGCCGGTGACCGTCGCGTCGACCACCGTGCCCGTCGTGCGGCGCAGGGTCTCCGTCACGAGCTGGACACCGGACGTCACGGTCAGGGCGAGTCCGGCGGAGAAGGGCAGCAGGGCCAGGAGCCAGATGGTGGTCACGGGCGTCACCCTAGGGGCGGACGGCCCAATCGGGCCTTGGCTCTGGATAGTTGGAGCGCCGCGATCTATCTTGCGCGCGTGCCGCAACGTACGCGTACGGACAGCAGGCCCCAGGTCATGGCGCAGGGGCGCCGCGACCGGCCGGTGGCCGCCCGCGTCCTGTGGAGCGGCGCCGAGATCGCCGTCACCTTCGGGCTGATCCTGCTGCTGCTCGTCGTGCACCAGCTGTGGTGGACGAACCGGGAGGCCAGGGCCGGGGCCGAGCGGAAGGTGCACTCCCTGGAACGGCAGTGGGGGCAGGAGCGGGGAGAGGGACAGGAGCCCTCGGACCCGGCTGGGGACACTGGGGACACCTCCGCGCCGGCGACCGGCGGGGGCGGTGACGATCCCTCGGTGAGCGGTGGCGACGCGGGGCAGCCGTCCGGTCGCGGAGCCGTGGCCGCCGCTCCGCGACCGGACTACGACCAGGCGTACGCGATCATCTCCATCCCGCGCCTCGGCCTGCGGGCGCCCGTCGCGCAGGGGATCAGCAAGCCGAACGTCCTCAACCACGGCTACGTCGGCCACTACCCGGGCACCGCCCAGCCCGGCGGCGCCGGGAACTTCGCGCTGGCCGGGCACCGCAACACGCACGGGGAACCGTTCCGCTACATCAACCGGCTGCGCCGCGGCGACACCGTCCTCGTACAGACGAAGAGCGCCACGTACACGTACGTCGTCGACAGGACGCTCGCGCAGACGTCGGCGTCCGACGGGGGCGTGATCGCTCCCGTGCCGCGCAGCCGGGTCGTGCCGTCCGCCGGGTACAAGCAGCCCGGGTACTACCTCACCCTCACCACCTGCACCCCCGAGTTCACCTCGCGGTACCGGCTCGTGGTGTGGGGGAAGCTGAGCCGGATGACGCCCCGATAGGCTCCCTCTCCGTGATCAAACGGCCTCATCTGCTCTGGCTCCTCGTGCCCTTCGTGCTGTACATCGGCGCGCTTCCGTTCGTGAACCGCGTCGAACCCGTGGTGCTCGGGCTGCCGTTCCTGTTCGTGTGGCTGCTCGCCGCGACCCTGCTCACGCCCGTCGCCGTGTGGCTCACCTGGCGCGGGGACCGCAGGATGCGGGAGGCCCGCCGATGAGTGACGGTGCCGTCGCCACCACCCTCTTCGGCGTCTTCATGGTCGCCACCGTCGCCCTCGGGCTGCTCGCCGTCCGGGGCCGGGGCGGGGGCGGCGGGCTCGCCGAGTGGTCGGTGGGCGGGCGCTCGCTCGGGGCCGTGTTCATCTGGGTGCTGATGGCGGGGGAGGGGTACACCAGCTTCAGCTATCTCGGGGCCGCCGGGTGGGGGTACAACTTCGGCGCGCCCGTCCTGTACGTCGTCGCCTACATGTCCTGCGGATACGCCGTCGGGTACGTCGTCGGGCCGATGCTGTGGGCCTACGCGCGACAGCACGGGCTCGTGTCCATCACCGACATGGTCGCCCACCGGTTCGGGCGGCCGTGGGTGGGCGCCGCCGTCGCCGTGCTCGTGACGGTCTTCCTGCTGCCCTACATCCAGTTGCAGATCACGGGCATGGGGGTCGTCGTCTCCACGATCTCCTACGGTGCCATCAGCCTCAACTGGGCCTATTTCATCGGCTTCGCCGTCACGACGGTCTTCGTGGTCGTGAGCGGGCTGCGGGGCAGTGCGTGGGTGTCCGTCCTCAAGGACCTGCTCGTCATCGTCACGCTGGCGTTCCTCGCGCTGTACGTTCCCGTGCACTACTTCGACGGGTACGGGGACTTCCTCGGGCGGCTCGTCGACGAGAAGAGCGCGTGGCTGACCCTGCCGGGCAGTGGCGGGTCGCCCTACGGGGAGGCGTGGTTCGCCACGACGACCTTCCTGAACGCGCTGACCGTCGTCATCTTCCCGACCACCGTCGCCGGGTATCTGGGCGCGCGCAGTGCCGACGGGCTGCGGCGCAACGCCATCTGGCTGCCCGCCTACAACGTGCTGCTGTTCGTGCCGATGCTGCTCGGGATGGCGGCGCTGTTCGTGGTGCCGGGGCTGACCGGGGCCGACTCCAATCTGGCGCTGTTCAAGCTGGTCGTCGACTCGCTGCCGGCCTGGGCCGTCGGGATCATCGGGGTCGCGGCCGCGCTGTCGTCGATCGTGCCGATGGCTGTGTTCATGCTGGTCATCGGCACGATGTGGGGGAGCAGCGTGTTCTCGCTCGTGCCGCGGTGGCGGGAGTCGTCGCAGGCGCAGAAGACGTGGTCGCAGGTGGTGGTCGTCGTGGCCGGGGGGCTGGCGCTGGTGCTGACGTACTCGGCGCCGAACACCTTGGTGCGGCTGTCTCTCATTTCGTATGAGGGGATGGCGCAGTTGGTGCCGATGTTGTTGGTGGGGTTGGTGTGGCGGCGGTTGAGTCTGGTGGGGGCGTTGAGTGGGGTTGTGGTGGGGGTGGGGGTTGTCTGTGGGCTGGTGTTCAGTGGGCGGGATCCTGTGTGGGGGGTGAATGCCGGGATCGTGGCTCTCGCGCTGAATCTTGGGGTCACGCTCTTGGTGACGTACGCGCGTCCGGCTGATCGGGATGAGCGGCTGGACCGGGAGGTGCTGGCCCGGGATCCGGTGGTCGGGTGACCGTCCGGTGGGGGTGGGGGCGCTTTGGGTCGTCCTTCGTCCGCGGGCCGGTGGGGCTTCTCGCGCAGTTCCTCGCGCCCCTGAAAGATCCGCGTCTGCCCTACGGGGTTCGTCGCCATCTGCGGGCCGGTGGCCGCTTCTCGCGCAGTTCCCCGCGCCCCTGGGCCGTCCGTCATGCGCGGCTCTCGTCGTGGTTGCTCGCGCAGTTCCCCGCGCCCCTGGAGCGTGCGCTTCGCGCTGCTCTTTTCGTTGTCGGCTGACGGCCGGTGGCCGCTTCTCGCGCAGTTCCCCGCGCCCCTGAAGGCTTGCGCTGCGCGCACCCTTCCCCGATGAGATGGCGCACGCAGTGCGCATCTCAGGGGCGCGGGGAACTGCGCGGCCAGCCACACTCAAGCCGCGCTGGAACGACGTTCCCGCAAGGTCAGGAGCAGGGTCGCCGCCACCACCGCCAGGGCGGCCGAGACGATCAGTGCCGTGTTCATGCCCTCGGACAGGGCGTGGGGCGAGGTTCCGGAAGACGTGGCGAGCGCGATCATCAGGGACACGCCGGCCGCCGAACCGATGTACCGAGCCGTGTTGTTGGCGCCGGAGCCCATCGCGGCGCGGCCGGCCGGGACGGACTCCACGGCCAGGAGGGGCAGCGCGGCGTTGAGCAGGCCGCTGCCGATGCCCGAGATGAGCAGGCCAGGGAGCAGCCGGGTCCAGTGGCCGGAGCCCGCCGCGCCCAGCAGGGTCAGCACGGCCAGCGCGTGCAGGGCGAAACCGACGGCCAGTTGATGCCGCGGGGAGACCCGGCCGGCGAGGCGCCGCGCCTGGAGGGCCACCACGAAGCCCGCGCCGGACCAGATGACGAACAGGCCCGCCGTGCCCATCGGGGTCACCGCCATCGTGCGCTGGACCAGCGTCGGAACGTAGCTGAAGAGCGCGATGACGGACAGACCGGTGAAGAACGCGCCGGCCGTGGAGGCGAGGAAGAGCGGGCGGCGCAGCAGCGACAGGTCCAGCATCGGGGTGGCGCCGCGGCGTTCCACGACGACGAAGGCCGTCAGGAGGGCGACCGCCGAGGCGAGGAGAACACCGACCGGCGCGCGCAGCCAGCCGTCGCGGCCGAGCGTCAGCGCGGCGAGGAGCGCGGCCAGCGCGAGGCCGAGCGTGAGGGCGCCGGGCAGGTCGGGGCGGCCGCCCCGGGGCGAGCGCGACTCGGTGAGTGAGCGCGGCGCCAGCGCGGCGACCAGCAGGGCCGCCACGGCGAGCGTGCCGTACGCCCAGCGCCAGTCGGCGACCTGGGACACGTAACCCGACACGACCGGGCCGAGCGCGATGCCGCCGCTGACGAACGCGCCCCACACTCCGGTGGCCCGGATCCGCCCGGACAGGGTCGGGAAGGCGTGCACCAGCAGGCCCAGGCTCGCGGCCAGGATCGCCGCCGACGCCGCGCCCTGTGCGATCCGGGCGAGGGTGAACAGCAGGGTGGTCGGGGCCAGCGCGCCCAGTGCCGTCGTCAGGCCGAGCGCGAAGGTGCCGAGGAGGAACGCGCGGCGGCGCCCGTAGTCGTCGGCCAGGCTGCCCGCGACCAGGAGCAGCGCGGCGAGGCCGAGCGGGGTGCCGTTCAGGAGCCAGGCCTGCGCGGAGAGGCCGGTGTGCAGGGACGCGGCCGTGTCGCCGAGCGTGACCATCGGCGCGGTGTACGTCATCAGGGCCACCGCGGTCGCCGCGCTGGTCACGGCGAGGGTGGCGGCCGGGCGTGGTTCCGGCGCCGCGGGGTGGGCGAGGGCGGGGGCGGGAGCCGGTGCCGTGCGGACGGGCTGGGACATGGGTCGCCATCCAGAGGTGGGTTCAGTGAATGAACTGATGGTGCCCGATGAACGTAGCACGGTTGGTTCGTTCATTGAACCTGGGATCGGGAAATGGCAGAGTGGGGGCATGGCTCTCGGCAAGGACTACGTGACCCAGGAGTGCTCCATCGCCCGCGCGCTGGAGATCGTCGGCGAGCGCTGGACGCTGCTCGTCGTGCGCGACGCCCTCTACGGCGTGCGGCGCTACAACGACTTCCTCGTGCACCTGGGCATCCCGCGCGCCGTCCTCGCCTCCCGCCTCCAGGCGCTCACCGGCGCCGGAATCCTGGAGAAGCGGCGCTACCAGGAGTCCCCGCCGCGCGACGAGTACGTCGTCACCGGGCGCGGGCGCGAACTGTGGCCGGTGCTGCGCTCGCTCAGCGCCTGGGGGCGGGGCATTCCCGGGGCCCTGCCGATGCGTGAGTTCCGGCACGCCGCGTGCGGCACCCCGCTCGGCATCGTCGGGGAGTGCGCGACCTGCGGCGGGCCCGTGCCGCTCGAGGACGTCGAGATGCTGCCCGGCGCGGGGCTCGACCCGGACCCCGCCGATCCGGTCAGCCGCGCCCTGCTCGCACCCCGGCGCCTTCTTCAGCCGGTCGTGACCGAGCCTGTATAACTGGCAGGACATCGATTCGCGGAGAACGACGGATACGCGGAGAACGACGGAGAGGAGGACGGCGCATGTCCCGTACGGGCACCTGGGTCGCGACGCTGCGCCCGGCCGCGCTGCTGCTCTTCCTCCTCGTCGAGTCCGTCCTCGTCGACACCGGCAGCCTCGCCGGGGCCGTCGCGCTCGCCGCGACCGCCGCCGCGGGCTCCGCGCTCGCCGTCTGCTCCCTGCTCACCGCGCGCTCCGCGCCCGCCGTGCCGCCGACCAGCGTGCGCACGGCGATGCGGGACCGCAGGCACCGCACGGCCTTCCTGCCGCAGCGCGACCCCGACGCACGGGGGCGCACCCGACCCCGAGCGCCCGGACGTCTCGTCCCGACGGCCTGCTGACCCGGCTGCTCCTCCTGCCGGGCCCGCGGTCCGTCACGCCGAAACCACTCCTGTTTCCGGCACGACGAGACCCCCGGAGGGCTCACCCATGTCGTCGTTCATGTCCGTATTCGCCAGTCTTGTCGAGCACTTGGCGACCCTGCTCCAGCCGCTCTTCCACGCCTCGGCGACCGCCGCCGCGATCGTCCTGTTCACCGCGCTCGTACGGCTCCTCGTCCATCCCCTGTCGCGGGCCGGCGCCCGGGGCCAGCGCGACCGCATGAAGCTCCAGCCGCGCATCGCCGAACTGCGCAAGAAGCACGGCAAGAACACCGAGGCGCTACAGAAGGCGATCATGGAGCTGCACCGCGAGGAGAAGGTCTCCCCGCTCTCCGGCTGCCTGCCGATGCTGTGCCAGATGCCGGCGTTCTTCCTGCTCTACCACCTGTTCTCCAGCACCAGCATCGGCGGCGACCCCAACGCCCTGCTCGGCCACACCCTCGGCGCCGCCCCGCTGGGCGGGCGCTTCAAGGACGCGCTCGCGCACGGCGGGCTCTTCGGGGCGCAGGGGCTGGTGTACGTGGCGCTGTTCGTGCTCGTCGCGGCCGTGGCCACCTTCAACTACCGGCGCACGAAGCGGCAGATGGCACTGTCCGCGGCCGCGACGCCCGCCTCGGACCAGCCGCAGGTGCCGGGCATGGGCGCGATGACGAAGCTCATGCCGCTGATGTCCTTCATGACCCTGTTCTCGGTGGCCTACGTGCCGCTCGCCGCCGCGCTGTACATCGTCACCTCGACGACCTGGAGCGCCGTCGAACGCGCCGCCCTCTACCGCGACATGCCGTACGCGGGCGCCGCGGCGCTCCCCGTCTGAGGCGGCGTCCGAGGCGGCGTCCGAGTCAGGGGGCGGGTCCAGTCCGTGAACGGGGTATTGCGGACTGGACGCCGAACTTGGAGGATCGACCAGACCTCCGATGGCTGAGGCCGCACCTTGCCATGGAGGCTCCTCCTAGATCAGAGGGAGTTACACCATGAAGCTGCTGCGAGTCGGACCCGCCGGAGCCGAGCGTCCCGCACTCCTCGACGCCGAGGGAACCCTCCGTGACCTGTCGGGACTCGTCCCCGACGTCGACGGGGCGCTGCTCGCGGACGACGCCGCGCTGGACCGGGTGCGGGCCGCCGCCGCCTCCGGAGAGCTGCCCGCCCTTGACTCCGCGGGTCTGCGCGTCGGCCCGCCGGTGGCCCGGATCGGCAAGGTCGTGTGCATCGGCCTGAACTACCACGACCACGCCGCCGAGACCGGCGCCGAGCCGCCCGCCGAGCCCGTCGTCTTCTTCAAGGCCGCGGACACGGTGGTCGGCCCGGACGACACGGTGCTCGTTCCGCGCCGCTCCACCAAGACCGACTGGGAGGTGGAGCTGGCCGTGGTCATCGGACGTACGGCCCGCTATGTCGAGTCCCACGAGGCCGCGCTGGCCTGTGTCGGCGGGTACGCGGTCGCGCACGACGTCTCCGAGCGCGAGTTCCAGATCGAGCGCGGCGGCACCTGGGACAAGGGCAAGAACTGCGAGACGTTCAACCCGCTCGGGCCGTGGCTGGTGACGCCCGACGAGGTCCCCGACCCGCAGGCGCTCGGCCTGAAGCTGTGGGTCAACGGCGAGCTGAAGCAGGACGGCAGCACCGCCGACCAGATCTTCTCCGTGGCGGAGGTCGTGCGCTACGTCAGCCAGTTCATGACCCTGTATCCCGGTGACGTCATCAACACCGGGACGCCGGCGGGGGTCGCCATGGGGCAGCCCGAGCCGAAGCCGTATCTGCGGGCCGGGGATGTGGTGGAGCTGGAGATCTCGGGGCTGGGGAGGCAGCGGCAGGAGCTGAAGCCGGCCTAGTCGCTCCGCTCGGGGGGCTGGTCATCGCGGGTGCGCCGTTGCGGGTGCGGGTGCGTTGGCGGGTACCGGCCGGTGGGGCTTCTCGCGCAGTTCCCCGCGCCCCTGGGGGGCGCACTTCGTGCGGTCCCCAGGGCCCCGAGGGGCCCCCGAACGGGGGGCCTCGGGGCGTGGCTGCTTTCTGGGGGCGGGGGGCGTTCACATAGTGCGTCTATGGGAAAAATCAGCGCGCGCATGTCCGTGGCCGCCATGGCGGCCCTGCTGGTCGGGGGTGCCGCCGGGGTCGCCGTCGCGGATCCGCTGCCGGGCGGGCTCGGGCCCTGTCTGGGGAGTCAGTGTCCCGGCACCTACCCGGACCCGAACAACGGCGCCCCGACCGGGCGGGACAGCAACATCAACGTCTTCGTCGGCGGCGACATGCTCGTCCGGCGCTCGGCCGCCGAGGCGGAGGGCAAGGTCGTCGTGCTCGGCGACTTCGACCAGGACAAGGACGCCGGGGTCTCGCAGATCTACAACGTGGGCGTCGCGGGCGTCGGCTCACGCGTCCCGCCCCCCGACGACACCGACTTCCTCACCGTCGGCGGGAACGTCACCGTCGACTCCGGCGAGCGCCTCGCCGTGGAGGACGCCAGCGCCCACGGCGACGTACGGCACGCGGGCACCCTCACCGGCACCGTCGAGACCGACCACATCCGCGACGCCGACGCCGTCGCGCCCTACACCGCGCTGCGCAAGCAGTTGCAGGACGCCAGCCACTGCTACGCGTACGTGGGCGGCGACCGCCGCACCCCGACCGGCACGGCCGTGAACGACGGCAGCAGCACCGTCTTCACCGGCGACGGCCGGTCTCCGATCCAGATCTTCGACGTCGACTTCGACCTGGTCAGCAGGAGCGGCGGCCAGGAGGGCTTCTCGTTCGCCGGGATTCCGTCCGGCGCCACCGTCCTCGTCAACGTCTACGGGGACGCGCGCCAGATCAACACGTACGAGGCGATGCTCCCCGCCGAACTCCGCGACCGGCTGCTGTGGAACTTCCCCGACGCCACGGACGTGACCCTCGCCGGCACCACCCAGTTCTCCGGCAGCACCCTGGTCGGCAACCCGGCCAGTACGACCACGGTGACCATGTCCGGGTTCAACGGCAGGTTCTACACCGCAGGTTCGCTCACCCACGCATCGTCGGCCGGGGGCGGTGGCGGCCAGGAGTTCCACGCCTACCCGTTCGTGGGCGACCTGCCGTCCTGCGACGACACCAGCCCGACGCCGACTCCTACGCCGACACCTACACCCACTCCTACGCCCACGCCGACTCCAACGCCTACTCCGACCCCCACGCCGACGCCGACCCCCACGCCGACTCCCACACCGACCCCAACTCCCACACCGACCCCGACTCCGACTCCCAGCCCCTCCGAAAGCACCCCCGGCACGACGGGCGGCGGGGGTTCGAGCGGCGGCACCGGGGGCGGGGAGCTCGCCGAGACCGGGTCGCCCGGGGGCGTCGTGGTGCTCGGCGGGATCGCCGCGGCCACCCTGACGGCGGGCGCGGCGATCGCCGGCGCGACGCGCAAGAAGCGCGGGGTCAGCCCGCGTCGATGAAGCGGCTCAGGGCCTCCACCACGAGGGCGTGGTCCTCGACCTGGGGGAGGCCCGAGACGACGACGGTGCCGACGACGCCCGTGCCCCGCACGGTCAGCGGGAAGGCTCCGCCGTGCGCCGCGTACGTGTCCGGGTCCAGGCGGGACGAGTCCTCGAACGTCGTGCCCTTGGCCCGGAAACGGGTGCCGACCAGCAGCGAAGAGACCTGGTAGCGCTCCACCACCCGGCGCTTGCGGGCGATCCACGCGTCGTTGTCCGGCGTCGAGCCGGGCAGCGCCGCGTGGAAGAGCTGCTGGCCGGAGCGCGTGATGTCGATCGCGACCGGCGCCCGGCGCTCACGGGCCAGCTCCACCAGCAGAGTGCCGAGCCGCCAGGCGGCGTCGTGGTCGAAGCCGTCCAGGACCAGGCGGCGCTCCTGCTCCTCCAGGGCCGGGATGTCGGGAGTGGAGGGAGTGCTCACAGGGTCACCGTCACCTTCTGGTCGGCGGAGCGGCGGGCCGCTTCCAGGACGTCGAGGGCGTCCGCCGCCTGGGTGGCGGGCACCGGGTTCGGGGCGCCGTCGCGCAGGGCGGCGGCGACGGCCGCGTAGTAGGCCGGGTAGTCGCCGTCCACCGTCGGCTGCGGGCGGCCGCCGCCGGTCGCCGGGGACTCGCCGGAGCCGACCCGGCCCCACATCGACTCGCACTCCACGCCCCACGGCTCGCCGGCCACCGGGCGCCTGCCGTCGCGCAGGGCCGCCTCCTGCGGGTCGAGGCCGTACTTCACATAGCCCGCCTGCGAGCCGAGGACGCGGAAGCGCGGGCCGAGCTGGGCCGTGGTCGCCGAGACGTAGAGGTGCGAGCGGACGCCGTTCGCGTGCGTGATCGCGATGAACGTGTCGTCGTCGGCCTCCGCGCCCGCGCGCCGCACGTCGGACTCGGCGTAGACCGAGACGGCCGGGCCGAACAGCACCAGGGCCTGGTCGACGACGTGGCTGCCGAGGTCGTAGAGCAGGCCGCCGATCTCCTCCGGGTTCCCGGACTCGCGCCAGCCGCCCTTGGGCTGCGGGCGCCAGCGCTCGAAGCGCGACTCGAACCGCCACACGTCGCCCAGCTCGCCGTCCTTCAGGAGGGACTGGAGGGTCAGGAAGTCGTTGTCCCAGCGGCGGTTCTGGAAGACCGAGAGCAGCAGCCCGCGCTCGTCGGCGAGCGCCGCCAGCTCACGGGCCTCGGCGGCCGTGCCCGCCACCGGCTTGTCCACGACGACCGGAAGACCGGCCTCCAGCGCGGCCTTCGCGAGCGGTACGTGCGTCTTGTTCGGCGACGCGATGACGATCAGGTCCAGCTCGCCGGCGTGCTCCCACAGCTCGTCGGGGGAGGCCACGAAGCGCAGCCCGTCGCCGTGCTCGGCGCGGGCCTGCGCCTGCCGCTCCGGGTTCGAGGTGACGACCGTGTCGAGGGTCAGGCCCTCGGTCGCGGCGATCAGCGGGGCGTGGAAGACGGAGCCCGCGAGGCCGTAGCCGATCAGGCCCACGCGAAGAGAAGCACTCGTACCAGTCATGCTCCCCACTTAAACAACGCTGTTGCCAAAGTGCAAGCGGGAGGGACAATGGCGGGGTGAACACGCATGTCACGCATGCCCAGCATGCGCAGCCCACCGCGGGCGTGAACCTGACCGCCCTGCGCGGGCACAACGCCGCGCTCGTGCTCGACCTGCTCCGCACCGCCGGGGAGCACGGCATCAGCCGCCTGGAGCTGGCCGAGCGCACCGGCCTGACCCCGCAGGCCGTCAGCAAGATCACCGCCCGGCTCCGGGGCGAGGGGCTCGCCGTCGAGGCGGGCCGCCGGGCCTCCACCGGCGGCAAGCCGCGCACGGTGCTGCGGCTGGTCGCGGACGCCGGGCACGCGGTGGGCCTGCACCTGGACCGCGACGAACTGCACACCGTCCTGACCGATCTGTCGGGGGCGGTCGTCGCGAGCCGGCGGGTCCCGCTCGACCTGGGCGCGGGAGCCGAGGCCGTCCTCGCCGCCGCGGCCTGCGCGGTGGACCGGCTGCTCGACGAGGCCGCCCAGGGGCAGGCGCTCGGCGTCGGCGTCGCCGTGCCCGGACCGCTCGACCACACCGACGGGGTGCTGCACCGGGTCACCGGCTTCCCGCAGTGGGACGGGTTCCCGCTGCGCGACGCGCTCGCCGAGCGGCTCGGGCTGCCGGTCGTCGTCGACAAGGACACCAACGCCGCCGCGCTCGGCCTCGCCCTCGGCGCGGGTGGGGACGGCCCGCGCTCCTTCGTCTATCTGCACCTCGGGACCGGGCTCGGCGCCGGGCTCGTCCTGGGCGGCGCGCTGTACCGCGGGGCGCGCACCGGGGCGGGGGAGTTCGGCCACCAGGTGATCCAGCTGGACGGGCCGCTGTGCGACTGCGGCAACCGCGGCTGCATCGAGGCGCTGTGCCTGGCCGCCGTCGCGCGCGGCACCGATGCAGGCCTGGACGAGGCCGCGCGGGTGCTCGGCGAGGGGGCGGGGAACCTGGTGAGCCTGCTCGACATCGACGCCGTGCTGCTCGGCGGGCGGACCGTGCTCGGCGCCGAGGAGCGGTTCGTGGGCGGGGTCGGCGCGGTGCTTCAGGCGCGGGCACGGCGCGGCGGGTGCGCGCCGATACCGGTGCGCGGGGCACCCGGCGGCGCCGGCCTCGTCGTCGAGGGCGCCGCCCAGCTGATCCTCGCCCCCCTCTTCGGCAGGCTGGTCCGCTAGGGCGGCGGGCGATAGGGGGCGCTGGGCCGAAAGAGGGCCGTTCGGCGGGCTATTTGATGGTTATCCGCTCGCGGGCGGTCGTGGCGCGGCCGTCGTGCCGGGCGGGCGTGGCAGCGTGCGGGGCGCCACGGCGTCGGCCGTGCCCGCGACCGCCCGACCCCGGACCAGCAAAGGCCCCGCATGCGACTGCGCCGCCCGCTCGCCCTCGGCATCACCGCGACCGCCGCCGCCCTGGCGCTCGCCGGACCGCCCCCGGCGACCGCGCACGGCGGGGCCCCGGTCGCCCGCGAGGTCTCCCGCGACCTCTCCTGCGACGCGGCGGCCGACGGGACCCGCTTCCCGGTCGACGCCCGGATCCACCCGGGGCCCGACACCTACCACCCCGGCGACGGCCATCGCCGCTGGTCGATCGACCTCACCAACACCACCGGCAGCAGCTGCTCCGCCATCCACCCCGTGCTCGTCCTCGTCGACCGGGAACGGAAACTGAAGCCCCGCCAGATCCGGCTGGAGTTCCACGACGGTACCCGCTGGCGGCCGGTGCCCTTCGAGCACACCGACGAGGACGAGAACATCGGCGTCCTCGACGACGGCTTCCCCGGCTTCCCGGTCGGCGCGGGCCGCACCGTGACCGTCCAGCTGCGGCTCGCCTTCACCGCGGACACCCGACCCGGCCGGGTCGTCGCCGACGCCGCCGTCGTGCAGCGCCGGGGCGACGACGGCGACTGGGTGGGGGAGTCCGGCGACTACCCGTTCGCGATCGCCGACGACGCCGACGCCGACGCCGGCGCCGACGAGGAGACGGGCCCGTCCCCGTCCCTGCCCGACCAGCTCGCCGAGACGGGCCGCGACGCCTCCCTGCTCGGCCTCGGCGCCACCGCCTGCGCCCTCCTCGCCTGCGGCGGCGCCCTCGTCATCGGATCCCGCCGCCTGCGCCTCCCGAGGAGCTGAAACCGGCCCCTCGCGCACCCGGCGACCCGGTCCGTTCACCCGCGTCTGGGACCATCCCCGCGTGGACCACCCGAACTACCCGCACGCCCAGGCCCCCGGCGCCCCCGTGCGCGACGGCATTCCCGAGCACGGCCGGATCCCCAAGTACTACGCCGTCAAGGCACAACTCGGCGCACTCGTCGACGAGTTGGGAGAAGGCGAGGCGCTGCCCACCGAACGCGACCTCGCCGTGCGGCACGGCGTCGCGCGCGAGACCGTCCGGCAGGCGCTGCGCGACCTGCTGCTCGAAGGACGGCTGCGCCGCCGCGGCCGGGGCACCGTCGTCGCCGGACCCAAACTGGAGCAGCCGCTCTCCCTGGCCTCGTACACCGAGGGCGTGCGCCGCCAGGGCAGGCGGCCCGGCCGCACCCTCATCGGCCTCGACCGCTTTCCGTGCCCGCCCGCGCTCGCGCCCGAGATCGGCCTGGAGCGCGGTGAGCCCGTCTGGCACATGGAGCGGGTGCTGCTCGCCGACGACGAGCGGGTCGGCCTGGAGTCCACCTATGTGTCCGTGGCCCGGATGCCCCGCCTCGACCAGGACTTCGACCCCGACTCGTCCTTCTACTCGTACGTCCACGAGCGCCTCGGCATCGACTTCGGCTCCGCCGACGAACGCATCGAGACGGTGCTCGCCACCCCGCGCGAGGCGCTGCTCATCGGCACGCCGCCCGCACTGCCCATGCTGCTGATCCACCGCGTCTCCTACGACACCGGGGGCGACCCCACCGAGCGGGTGCGGACGCTGTACCGGGGCGACCGGTTCTCCTTCACCACGCGGCTGGGCGGAAACGACCGGTAGCGGCGGACAACTGCCCTTTGCTCTCGGCCCGTTGAGCCGAATCGACGCGGAACGATAACGGGAACGTAACGGGTCTAGGCCAACCTTGGGAGCCCGTTCACCGTCCCGTTGCCGGGTGGACCGGCCCGGGACACCCGCCTTGAGGAGCGTGGGCGCCGTGAGAGCACTGGAAGACAGAGAGGTTGAGGCCTGATGACGCAGGGCCGCAGCGGCATCCGGTTCGACCGGGTCTGTGTCGCGTACGGCGGGAACACCGTGCTCGACTCCCTGGAGCTGACCGTCGAGCCCGGTGAGGTGATGGCCCTCCTCGGGCCGTCCGGATCCGGCAAGACCACCGCCCTGCGCGCCGTCGCCGGGTTCGTCCGGCTGGCGTCGGGAAGGGTGTTCATCGGCGAGCGCGACGTCACCGACCTGCCGCCGTACCGGCGCGGGATCGGCATGGTCGTGCAGAGCTACGCGCTCTTCCCGCACCTGCGCGTCGCCGACAACGTCGCCTTCGGGATGCGCGCGCAGAAGGTGCCCAAGGGTGAGATACCCGGGCGGGTCGCCGAGGCCCTGGAGCTCACCGGCATGGCGGCCTACGCGCGCCGCTACCCGCGCGAACTCTCCGGCGGCCAGCAGCAGCGCGTCGCCATCGCGCGGGCCCTCGCCATCCGGCCCGGAGTGCTCCTCCTCGACGAACCGCTGTCCGCGCTCGACGCCCAGCTCCGCTCCGGCATGCTCGCCGAACTGGCCCGGCTGCACCGCGAGTTGCCGGACGTGTCGATCCTCTACGTCACCCACGACCAGGTCGAGGCGCTGACCCTGGCCGACCGGATCGCCGTCATGGACAAGGCCCGGCTCCAGGACGTCGGCACCCCGCAGGAGCTGTACCGCACCCCGCGCACCGAGTTCACCGCGTCCTTCGTCGGCGGCGCCAACCTCCTCCCCGTACGCGTCGGTTCGGGCGCGGTCTCCTTCGGTCAGGCCGAACTCAAGGTGCCCACCGACGGCGTCGCGGCCGGCGCCACCGCCACCCTCTGCGTCCGCCCGCACCTCGTCGGACTCGGCGACGGGCCCAACGCCCTGACCGGCACCGTCGCCGAGGTGCAGTGGCGCGGCTCCACCCACCGGCTGTACGTCGACGTCGACGGCCGCCAGGTCAAGGCCGACGTGCGCGAACTGCGGCAGCCGCCCGCGCTCGGCGAACAGGTCACGGTGCACTTCGCGCCGGAGGACGCCGTGCTGCTCCGCGCGGGGGTGGCCGACGATGACTAGCGCCACGCTCGACGTCCCGGTCGCGGCGCCGCCGAAGCCGCCCAGGAAGACGCCCGCCTGGGTGTGGGCCCTGCCGCCGGTCGCCGCCCTCGCCGTCGTCTTCCTCTACCCGCTCTTCCTCGTCGTCCGGCAGTCCCTCCAGCCGGACACCGGCGGCACCTCCCTGAAGCCGTACGCCGACGTCTTCGCCTCGACGGCCTTCCGCGAAGCGCTCGGCACGACGGTGTGGCTGGCCGTCGGCTCGACGGTCGGCTGCCTCGTCCTCGGCTTCGCGCTCGCGCTGATCATCGCGTTCGTGCCGTTCCCCGGCGGCAAGGCCGTCGCCAAGTTCATCGACGTCTTCCTCTCCTTCCCGTCCTTCCTGATCACGCTCGCCCTGCTCTTCGTCTACGGGCAGGTGGGCATGGCCAACGGGCTGTGGCGGGACGTCACGGGCGCCGCCACCGGGCCCTTCCAGTTCCTCACCACGCCGTGGGGCGTGCTGCTCGCCGAGATCACCTACTTCACGCCGTTCGTGATGCGGCCGCTGCTCGCCGCGTTCTCGCAGGTGGAGACCGCGCAGCTGGAGGTCGCCTCGTCGCTGGGGGCGCGGCCCGCGCGGATCGTGCGGCAGGTGATCCTGCCCGAGGCGCTGCCGGCGCTGGCCGCCGGCGGGTCCTTGGTGCTGGTGATGTGCCTCAACGAGTTCGGGATCGTGCTGTTCACCGGGGCCAAGGGGGTCACCACGCTGCCGATGCTCGTGTACAGCAAGGCCATCTTGGAGTCCGACTATCCGGGGGCCTGTGTCGTGGCCGTCGTCAATGTGGCCATCTCCGTGGGCCTGTACGGGATGTATCGGGTGGTGAGTCGCCGTGTGGGTGCTTGAGCGTTCTTCGGCTGCGGCCCGGTGGCCGCTTCTCGCGCAGTTCCCCGCGCCCCTGACGGGGCGCCTGTGCCCGACGGGAGAGGACAGCTGATGCTCGTTCACAGCAAGCCGGGCAAATGGGCCGCCTGGAGCCTCTTCTTTCTGCTCTTCCTGCCCCTCTTCGCGCTGCCGCTGCTCGTCATCGTCGCCGCGTCCTTCGCCACCAACTGGTCCGGGGCCCTGCCCTCCGGGTTCACCGGGGAGCACTACTCCGCCGCCACCAGCGGCGACTCGTTCACCGCGCTGACCACCAGCCTCGTCACCGCCGTCACCGCGAGCGTGCTCGCGCTGCTGGCCGGCGGGTGGGCCGCGCTGGCCGCCGCGTCGCTCAAGAAGCGCGGGCGGCGCGCCATGGACGCGCTGTTCGTGCTGCCCGTCGCGGTGCCGTCCGTGGTCGTCGGCCTCGCCGTGCTCGTGGCGTTCAGCCAGCCGCCGATGCTGCTCAACGGCACCCGCTGGATCGTCATCATCGCGCACACGATTCTTGTCACGGCGTTCGCCTACCAGTCGGTCTCGGCCGCCATCGTGCGTCTCGACCCGGTCTACGAACAGGCCGCGGCGTCGCTCGGCGCCCGGCCCGCGTACGTCCTGTGGAAGGTGAAGCTGCCCCTGCTGCTGCCGTCCCTGAACGCGGCGGCCGGACTCTGCTTCGCCCTGTCCATGGGGGAGTTGAGCGCCACGATGATGCTCTACCCGCCGGACTGGATGCCGCTGCCGGTGCAGATCTACGCGACCACCGACCGCGGCTCGCTGTTCACCGGTTCCGCGATCGCGGTGGTCCTGATGGCCGCCACGCTGATCGTCCTGCTCGCCGTGTCGCGGATCCGCACCAGAGCCTCGTACCGATAACGCCCTCGCAACGACAACACCCCTGACTTCCAACGGAGTTCACCTCGCCATGCGCAGAAACACGCTCACCGCCGCAGGCGCCGTCACCGGCAGCCTCGCCCTCGCCGCCTCCCTGACCGCCTGCGGCGGCAGCTCCGCCGCCTCCGACGAGAAGGCCGTCACCGTCTACAGCGCCGACGGCCTCAAGGGCGAGAACGGCGACGGCTGGTACGACAAGGTCTTCAAGGACTTCACCGCCAAGACCGGCATCAAGGTCAAGTACGTCGAGGGCGGCTCCGGCGAGGTCGTCCAGCGCGCCGTGCGCGAGAAGACGAACACGCAGGCCGACGTCCTCGTCACCCTGCCGCCGTTCATCCAGCAGGCCGACGGCAAGGGCCTGCTCGCCAAGTACAGCCCCGAGGGCGCCGACCAGGTCGACGGCGCGGACAAGGGCGCCGACGGCACCTGGACCTCCGTCGTCAACAACTACTTCGGCTTCATCTACAACAAGAAGGAGCTGAAGACCCCGCCCACCACGTGGGACGAGCTGCTCGACGGGAAGTTCAAGAACAAGCTCCAGTACTCCACCCCGGGCGTCGCCGGCGACGGCACCGCGGTCGTCGTCAAGGCCATGCACGACTTCGGCGGCAAGGAAGCCGCCATGGCCTACCTGAAGAAGCTCCAGGCCAACAACGTCGGCCCGTCCGCCTCCACCGGCAAGCTCGCCCCCAAGGTCGACAAGGGCGAACTCCACGTCGCCAACGGCGATGTGCAGATGAACTACGCCCAGTCCAAGGACATGCCCAACCTCGGCATCTGGTTCCCGAAGGCCGACGGAGGCAAGCCGACCTCCTTCGCCCTCCCGTACGCGGCCGGGCTCGTGAAGAACGCCCCGCACACCGCCAACGGCAAGAAGCTCCTCGACTTCATGCTCGCCGCGAAGCAGCAGCAGGAGGTCAGCTCCATCGGCGGCGGCTTCTCCGCCCGCGCCGACGTCAAGGCCACCGACGAGAACGCGATCGCCCTCGCCAAGATCATGGACGGCGTGGAGATCTTCGAGCCGGACTGGACCGACATCGACAAGAACCTCACCGCGTACGTCGACGACTGGAAGTCCGCCACCGGCAGCTGAGTCCATCGCGCGGTGACGAATGTCCATGGCCATTCGCGCCGACGTCACCAAAAGATAACGGGTCTGGTCCAACGCTCCTGTGTCATCGGGGTCGTTGGACCAAGCCATGCCCTTACCTCCCGGAGGACCGCATGTCGCTCACCCGCCGCTCCCTGCTCATCGGCACCGCCACCGCGGCCGCCGCCCTCGCCGTCCCCACCACCGCCCTCGGCGCCGCCCGGACCCCCAAGGTCCTGGTCATCGGCCTCGACGGCACCCTCCTCAGCAGGGTCAAGGACGCCGACGCCCCGCGCCTGAAGGCCCTGATGGCGGCCGGCCTCACCGCCCCCAGCTCGATCTACGCCAACCCGCTGGCGCCCACCCTCTCCGGGCCCGGCTGGTCCACGCTCATCACCGGCGTGTGGCCCGACAAGCACAACGTGAAGGACAACAACTTCACCGGCCACAAGTTCGCCCAGTACCCGGACTTCCTCACCCGGATCGAGACCGCGAAGCCCGCCCTGTCCACGTACGCCGTCTCCTCCTGGGCGCCGCTCACCGACACCGTCTTCTCCTCGAAGGTCGACACCCGCGTCTCCACACCCAGCGCCGAGTACGACACCGGCACCACCAGCCGGGCCGTCGCGCAGCTCAAGAGCGCCAACCCCGACGCGGTCTTCCTCCAGCTCGACAACGTCGACCACGCGGGCCACAGCTACGGCGCCGCGAGCCAGCAGTACCTGGACGCCATTCACGGCGTCGACGGACAGGTCGGGCAGCTCGTCGACGCGGTGAAGTCCCGGTCCACGTACGCGGCCGAGGACTGGCTGATCATGGTCACCGCCGACCACGGACACACCGACGCGGGCGGCCACGGCGGCTCGACCTGGCCCGAGCGGCAGACCTTCATGATCGCCGTCGGCGGTACGGTCACCGCAGGATCCACCCGCTACGACGTGAAGATGCCCGACATCGCGGCCAGCGCCCTCGCCCACCTCGGCATCGCCCTCGACCCGGCCTGGGGCCTGGACGGCCGCCCCGTCCAGCAGCCGCGCCCCGACGACTTCGACGGCCTGCGCGCCAAGCTCACCGGCCCGGTCGACGAGAGCGGCATCGGCTCCGGCGTCGTCGGCTTCACGCACACCCCGCCCAGCGGCTGGTCCGTCGACAACTCGACGATGGGCACCGGCGGCGTCACCGAGTGGCGCGGCTGGACCTTCACCACCGACGAGTTCTGGACCAGGGCCGAGCGCGACCAGCAGCGCGAGTCCAACATCCGCGCCCGGAACGTCTTCGCGGTGGCCGACGGCGACGAGTGGTCCGACAGGACCGTCTCCGGCACCTTCGACTCGACGCTGATCAGCCCCGCCTACCCGGTCACCGGCGGCCGCACGGCCACCCTCACGTACACGACGTACTACCGCCAGGAGTCCCCGCAGAAGGGCGAGGTCCTGGTCTCCTACGGCGGCGCCGCCCCCGTCTCCGTGAAGACGTACACCGCCGACACCTCCTCCCGCACCGAGACCGTGACCCTCCAGGTCCCGGCCGGGGCGACCACGGCGCAGGTCCGCTTCCGGTACACCGGCGGCAACAACTGGTTCTGGACGATCGACGGGGTCGCGATCACCCAATCCTGATTAGGGTGAGGGGCGTCGGCACAGAGTGGTCCCGGCGCCCCTCAGTTCCCTTGTTTCGCAGCGAGACCGCAGGAGTGCACCCCATGGCAGAGCGCAAGCCCATCGATTCGTGGCTCACCGACATGGACGGGGTGCTCATCCACGAGGGGGTGCCGATCCCCGGCGCCGACGCCTTCATCAAGAAGCTCCGCGACTCGGGCAAGCCCTTCCTGGTGCTGACCAACAACTCGATCTACACCGCCCGCGACCTCCAGGCCCGGCTGACCCGCATGGGCCTCGAGGTCCCGGTCGGCAACATCTGGACGTCCGCGCTGGCCACCGCCAAGTTCCTGGAGTCCCAGCGGCCCGGCGGCACCGCGTACGTCATCGGCGAGGCGGGCCTGACGACCGCCCTGCACGACATCGGCTACGTGCTGACCGACCACGACCCCGACTACGTGGTCCTCGGCGAGACGCGCACGTACTCCTTCGAGGCCATGACCAAGGCGGTCCGGCTGATCAACGCCGGGGCCCGCTTCATCTGCACCAACCCCGACGAGACCGGCCCCTCCACCGAGGGCCCGCTGCCCGCCACCGGCGCCGTCGCCGCCCTCATCACCAAGGCCACCGGCAAGCAGCCCTACTTCGCGGGCAAGCCGAACCCGCTGATGATGCGCACCGGGCTCAACGCGATCGGCGCGCACTCCGAGACCAGCGCCATGATCGGCGACCGGATGGACACCGACGTGCTGGCCGGACTGGAGGCGGGCATGCAGACCTTCCTGGTGCGCACCGGCCTGACCAGCGACGCCGACATCGCCAAGTACCCGTTCACGCCGTCGCACGTCGTCGACTCCATCGCGGACCTCGTCGACCTGGTGTGACCGGCTGACCTCCGCACGGCGGCTCCCGGGATGCGGAATGCCGCCGGGCGCGTGAACCTGCCAGTAACAGGAGGTTCACGATGCGTACTGGTCTGCTCGCTCTCCGTGCCGCAGGTGCGGCCGCCGTTCTGGTGACGCTGCCGGTCGTCGCGGCCCCGGCCCACGCGGAGGGCGGCGGATCCGTCACCGTCACCCCCTACGGCGTGCCGCCCGGCACCGAGGTCGACCTGCGGGTCTCCGGCTGCGCCGGGAAGACCGGGACGGCCACCTCGGCGGCCTTCGTGTCGGCCGCGCGGCTCGGACCCTCCGCCGATCGGCCGACCCTGTTCGGCGAGGCCCGGGTGAAGTCCTCCGCGGCCCCCGGCACCTACGACATCCTCGTGGTCTGCCCCGGCCCCGACATCCTCTCCGAGATCAAGGGCAGCGTCCGGGTGCTGCCGGGCGGCCACACCCCCGCGCCGACGCCGACCGCGCCCGTGCACGCCGGGGGTGGCGGCACCGCGGCCCACCCGGCGGCCGCCGCGCACACCGGCCAGGCGGCCGTGGCCGCCGAGGGCCCCGGCACCCGGCACGCCGTCATCGGCCTCGTCCTCGCCGCGGTCGCCGCCGTCGCCGTGGCCTTCCGCAGCGTCCGGCGCCGCCGGTCCGCACGGCAGTGACGAGCCCACGGTGAGCAAGCATCCCGGCACGGGACGGCTGATCACGGGCATCGCCTGGGCGGTGCTCCTCCTCGGCCTGTGGCTGTGGGGCCGCGGCGCCACCGACGTGTCCCTGTCCGGGCCCGCCACCGGCGACGCCGCCGCCGTCGGCCGCCCCTTCGGCGCCGATCTGCCCGCCGCCCACAAGCCCGTCAAGGGCGCGAAGCCGCAGCGTGTCGACGTCGCCGCGCTGCGCATCCAGGCACCCGTCGTGGCCCGCGGCCTGGACGGCGGCGGCGCCGTCGACCCGCCGCCCTACGACCAGGCGGGCGTCGTCGGCTGGTACGGAGCGGGCGCCCGGCCGGGGGAGCGGGGCACGTCCCTCTTCGTCGGCCACGTCGACACCGAGACGAAGCCGGCCGTCTTCTACCACCTCAGCGAGGCGAAGCCCGGCGACACCGTGAAGGTGGTCCGCGACGACGGCTCCATCGCCACGTTCACCGTCGACGAGGTCGAGGTCTACGACCGCGCGCACTTCGACCCCGCCAAGGCCTACGGCCCGCACGACCCGTCCCGCGCCGAACTGCGCCTGATCACCTGCGGCGGCACCTTCGACAAGGCCTCGCGCACCTATACGGCGAACGTCGTCGTCTCCGCGTATCTGTCGGGCGTCCAGGAGCCCGCGCACCGGACCGGCTGAACCGCACCTGGCCGGCCGGCGGCCCGCTCCCCCCGGAGCCGCCGGCCGGACTGGTCCTCGACCGCGCGCGCAGCGGGCTGCGGGAGTAACCCGGCGCCGGCGCAGGAGGCTTGAAGGAGAATCGCTCCCCTGGGAGAGGAACCTTCCCGGTCCTGAAGGCCGAGGTCTGGGGCCACTGCGACCGACTCTAGGACGGATGCGGCGCGCAGGATAGAGGGTGTTTGACGCCAAGTACGAGGATGGTGGCGCTGCGTGGTCGACGCAGGTGGGAGCCGCTTCTCAGGCAGGTCCGGACCTGAAGGGGCGCAACTGCGCGTCGGTCAGCGCGCGGTGCACGACCGCGCGGGCCACCTGGTCGAGCGGGCGCCGGTTCCTGCGCGCATACTGCCGCAACGTGTCGAACGCGCCGTCCGGAGACGTGCCCCAGCGCTCGGCGAGCATGCCCTTCGCCTGTTCGATCCGCACACGGCTGGCAAGCGCTTCTCTCAGCTGCCCCGACAACTGCCTGTACTGGGCGTAGGCACGATGGTTGAGCAGCCCCACGGTGGTTGCGTCGGCAAGGGTCTGTGCGATCGCCAACCCCCGCTCGGCGGAGGGTGGACGCGGGGCGTAGACGCTGAGCGCGCCGAGCAGCGTCTCGTGCCGCAGCAGTGGTACCGCGTACGTCGACGCGATCCCGAACCGGCGGGCGGCCTCGGTGAACTCGGGCCAGCGGGCGGCGGCCTCCCGCGACACCAGGGACACCGCCCGCGCCGCGTTCCCGGGCGCCAGGCTGTCGCGCACCGGGCCGGACTCCTGCTCCCACTCCAGCAGTTCGCGGACGGGCGGCGCCTGCCGGGCGCCGTGCACGACCGGGCCCGGCCGGCCGTTCCCCTCCAGCAGGGTCACCCCCGCGCCGCGCGCCCCCAGGAACTCCAGGCAGCGGTCGGCCAGCCGGCTCAGGTGGAGGGCGGGGTCGAAGTCACCGATGAGGGTGTCGGCGAACTCCACCAGTGTTGCGGCGAGACGCAGTTCGTGGGACTCCTGCGACATGTGTGCCACCTCTTCCGCCCCCCGGGGCCAGGCCCCCGACGCCCGGCGCCTACCCTGCTCCGGCGTGCTGTAACAGCTCTTTGACAAGCGCCCTCCGGCCTCGTGACCGCGCGGCGGCGTATGTCACGATTGAGGGCCAGACAGTGCACCCAAGGGGGAGTGGATGTACCGGAAACTGAGGGCCGGCGCAGTCGTCGTGGGGGCGGCGCTGCTCGTGTCCGCGTGTTCCTCCGGAGGCGACAAGAAGGGCGACGACAGCTCGGCCCGTCCGGTCGGGCAGCAGCCGAAGAGCGCCGATCCGTTCTGGGTCAATCCCGACAGCAAGGCGGCCGAGGCCGTGGCCGCCCTGGAGAAGGACGGCAAGGACGACCAGGCGAAGGCGGTCCGCAAGATCGCGGAGCAGCCGAGCGGCGAGTGGATCCTGCCGGAGAACGCCGAATCGCAGGCGCGCGGCTACACGGAGGCCGCCCAGAAGGCCAACCGGGACGCGCTGCTCGTCATCTACAACATCCCGCACCGCGACTGCGGCAACTACTCGCAGGGCGGCGCCGCGGACGGCGACGCGTACCGGGCGTTCATCGACCAGGTCGCGGCGGGCATCGGCGACCGGCCCGCGACGGTGATCCTGGAGCCGGACGCGGTGCAGCACATGGTGGACAACTGCACGCCCGGACAGTTCCACGAGGAGCGCTACGACCTGCTCAAGGGCGCCGTCGCCAAGCTCAAGACGCTGAAGGACACCAAGGTCTACCTGGACGCGGGGAACGCGGGCTGGGGCAAGCCCGAGCAGATCTTCCAGCCGCTCCAGCGGTCGGGCGTCGACCAGGCCGACGGCTTCTCGGTGAACGTGTCGAACTTCTACTCCACCGAGGACTCGATCACCTACGGCAAGGAGCTCTCGGCGAAGGTCGGCGACAAGCCGTTCGTCGTCGACACCAGCCGCAACGGCAACGGGCCGTACACGGGCGGCGATCCGGACGAGCGCTGGTGCAACCCGCCGGGGCGGGCCCTCGGCGAGACACCGACCACGAAGACCGGCGACCCGCTGGTGAAGGCGTACCTGTGGGTGAAGCGGCCGGGCGAGTCCGACGGCACCTGCAAGGGCGGGCCCAAGGCCGGCGCCTGGTGGGGCGCGTACGCGGTGAAGCTGGCCAACGCCGGTTCGTGACAAGAAAACCGGAGGGGCGCGGGGATCGACTCCCCGCGCCCCTCTGGCCGTTGCGTGCGGCGCTACGGCACGTGCACCCACTGCGCCTTGCTGGGCGTGCCCTGATCGTCCGTCACGAACAGCATGTACCAGCCCGATTCGACCAGTGACCGGCTCTTGGGCACCGTCACCGTGACCGAGTCGCCGGACTTCTTCAGGTCCAGCGCGATCGACGTCTGGTCGACGTCCGTGACGTGCGTGGAAGCGCTCGGCCTGATCAGCCGCGCCGTCTTGATGGCCGAGGCGTGGGCGGTGCCGTACGTGGCCGAGCCGCCGCGCCTGATGGTCTTCTGGCCGCTCTCCAGGGTCGGGCGGGAGTCCCGGTACAGATACGGCGGCGTGTACATCTCCAGCCGCTGCTCGAACACGCCGGGCTTGGTGTCGGCCTTGTCGGCGTAGAGCGAGTCCGAGCCGAAGAACAGCACCCGGCCGTCGGGCAGCAGCAGCGACCCCGAGTGGTAGTTGCGGCCCACCGCCGGGTCGGCGACCCGCTTGAACGCGTTGGTCTTCGTGTCGTAGATCCGGGCCTGGAGGATGTTGGAGTCACCGCGGCCGCGGTAGTCCTCCGAGCCGCCCGAGACGAGGACCGAGTCGTCGGGCAGGACCGACGCCTGCGGGTAGCGGGTGCCCTTCTCCAGCGTCGGGCCGTCGGTGAACTCCGGGTTCTTCGCGTTCAGGTCGACGATCCGGGTCTTGTCGCTGGCCAGCTTGGACTCGCCGACGCCGCCACCGCCGACCACCATGTACTTCTGGCTCTGCGCGGGCGGCAGCTCGACCGTGTTCGACGTCTCCATCATGTTCGCGTCGGACAGGCCGGGGATCTTCTGGAACTTGTTGTTCGTCAGGTCCCAGATGCCGGGCTTGCGGCCGACGTTGTCGGGGCCGTAGCCCGCGTTCGACCCCGAGTAGAAGATCTTGCCGTTCTCCATCTGGAACAGCGCGGGGTAGGTGGGGAACTGGCGGACGTCCTTGGTCAGGTACGTCCACTTCTTCGTCTTCGGGTCGTACACCTCGTTCTTGCCGGGCACGAGCTGCCCGATCTCGTCGAGGCCGGAGACGGAGAGCACCCTGCCGTCCGAGAGCGTGGTCAGCGTGGGGTACCAGCGCGCCTCGTTCATCGGGTCGACCTTGATGTACTTCTCGGCGACCGGGTCGAACTCGTAGGAGTCGCGGATCCCCTGGAAGTCCTTCTTGTCGAGCGCGAGCTTCTGCGCGATGCCGTACACGTTGCGCGCGTCGGCGCCGGTGAGGCCCTGCACCCGGTAGTTGTCCTGGGTGCCCGTCTCGTACTTGGTGCCGGAGCGCTGCGCCTCGACGTAGACCCGGCCGAGCCCCGGGTCGTTGCGCACGAACGCGCCGGTCGCCGGGTCGAAGACCTTCTTGGCGCGCGGGACGACGATGTTGTCCTTGGCGACGAACGTCCTGCCGTTCTCCTTGCCGGTGAACTTCGTGCCGGCCTTGATGGTCTTCGGCTCGTCCGGGTCCTCGTTGTGCACGATCATCAGGCCGCCGGCCTTGGTGACGTCGCCCTTGAGCTTCTCGTAGCGCTTGGTGCCGCCCGCGATCAGCAGATTGCCGTTGGCCAGCTGGGTGTGGCCCGTGCAGAACAGGTCGGTCGGGGTGTCGATCCTCTTGATCGTGTTCTTCACCGGGTCGTAGAGCCGGGTGTCGAACTTCTTCGCGTCGAAGTTCTTCTGGTTGTTGCCCGACCCGGCGATCAGCAGGATCTTCCCGGTGTGCAGCAGTGCCGCGTGGATCGTGTTGAGGCGCAGGTCCTTGGGGAAGTCGATGACGTCCCAGTGCCCGTTCTCGGCCTTGTACTCCGGTCTGTTGATCTTGTACTCGTGGTACTTGGCCGATCCGAAGCGATACAGCCAGGGACCGTTCATCCCGGCGATCGCCAGTACCACCACCGTGCCGATGGCTATCCGTCGGGCACGGCGTCGGCTCGCACCGTCTTTCACTTGTTACGTCCCCCCAGGGAGATCTGCATGGTCTGGTCGTTGCCCTCGCCGGCGACCCAGGTGGGCTTCTGCTGCGGTGCGCCGTGCTGCGGCGCGGCATGGCGGCCGGTGTGCGGCTGGTCGGCCGGTTCGGCCGCGGGCGGCTTCGGCTTCTTCTTGTCCTGGCGCAGCATGTAGCGCCAGGCGAACATCGGCAGCGCGGTGATGAGCAGCGCGAAGCAGGCCCAGGTGATCATCGCCGGGTGCGCGTGTCCGAGGACGAAGCCGGCCGTGATCGAGGCGCCGAAGATGACGATGAAGTACCAGTGGTAGCGGAAGGTCCCGAACCACCGGTCGGGGCTGGCCGAGTCGCCCTTCGGGGTCACGACGAACTTGCTCTTGCGGCGCAGCAGTGAGTCGATCAGCGCCTTCGCGTACAGCGGCGCGGACAGCGCGGACATGACCATACCGGCGACACCGCCGGAGCCCTCGGGCTCGTGCGGCGAGACGTTGTGCCGGCGGTTCCAGATGTAGAGGCCGATCTGCAGCGCCGACGCGTTGCCGTACAGCATCAGCCAGACCGTCGGGTCGATGTTGACACCCGAGGCGCCGAGGCCCAGGAACAGGGCACAACTCAGCGCCGCCAGAATCCAGTTCATGGCGGCCATCGGGTAGAAGATGATCATCATCGTGTAGTTGAAGAGCTTGCTCGGCGGGAGCGTGAAGAAGCCCTTCCAGTACTGCTTGAGGATCGTCTCGTACGTACCGCGCGACCAGCGCATCTGCTGCGTGAAGAAGTCCGTCCACGCGCTGGGGCCCTCGCCCACGGCCAGCACGTCCGGCGTGTACACCGAACGCCACTTCTTCCCCGTCGCCGGGTTCTTGTGGCGGTGGATCTCGAAGCCGGTCGCCATGTCCTCGGTGATCGAGTCGTACAGGCCGCCGATCTGCTTCAGGGCGCTGATCCGCACGGCGTTCGAGGTGCCCACGAACATCGGCGAGCCGTAGCGGTTGCCCGCGCGCTGGATCAGCGCGTGGAAGAGGAACTGCTGGGACTCGGCGGCCTTGGTGACGAAGTTGTCGTAATTGCCGTACACCTGGGGGCCGATGACGAACCCGACGTTCGGATCGCGGAAGAAGCCGAGCATCCGCTCCAGGTAGTTGGGCATCGGCACGTGGTCGGTGTCGACGGAGGCGAAGAAGTCGTAGTCGCCGCCGTGCGCGTCCAGCCAGGCGTTGTAGTTGCCGTGCTTGGTCTTCGCGCGGTGCGGGCCCTTCGCCTGGTTCCACTTCGCGACGCCCTTGCGGGAGAAGTGGTGCACGCCGAGCCGCGCGCAGACCTCCTTGACCTCCGGGTCGTCGCCCTCGTCGAGGAGCCAGACGTGAAGAAGGCCCCGGTGGCGCAGCTTGACGGCCGCCTCCAGGGTCTTCGTCACCATCTCGATGGGCTCCTTGCCGGGCACGAAGGAGGTCAGGAACGCCACTCTCGTACCGGTCTCGGGCACCACCGGGATCGGGTCTCTCGCGACCAGCGTCGCGTGCGCGTTCGACAGGACGTTCATGCAGCGGAAGAGCTCGATCAGGCCGATCGCGACGAGCATGACGATGTCGAGCGCGGGCAGGAAGTCGTACTGCACGTAGTCGCGCTCGGTCCAGTGCTCGGGCTGGAGCAGCCAGAACAGCAGCACGAGCGAGAGCAGCGGGGCCGCGCCCAGCATGAGCGCCGCGCGGATCCGGTGCGGCTCCTGCGAGAGCAGTGAGCGGTACTGCACCGTGTACGGCTTGCTCGGATCGGGCTGGGTGAGGGGCCCGGCGAGCCGGCTGTAGTGCTCGTAGTCGTAGCGCGGCAGCGTCTTCTTTATGCGCTTGAAGCCGCCGGTGCGGTGCGGTGGCACCCGCAGCTGGGTCGTCTCGGACGGGTCGAACTGCCCGCGGGCACCCGTCGGCGTCGACGTCATGTTGAGTCATCCCCCCGCACGCGAGTCACCGCGTGGTCGTCGGTCCTCCGCCCGTGACCGGTCCCCCTCGACCATCCCCGGGCGTATCAGTGGCTGGCCACCGTCCCACCCTCTCTAAGACTGGAACGACAACCTTCCGGTTGCATGATGCCCCCCTCGACATCGCTTCATGAACGGGGCCCCCGTCCCCGCGCCTTGAGCAACCGGATCGCGCCGTACTCCCGCCGAACCCCGCCTCGGCACCCCCGCCGAGCGGGTGGCAACTGCCGTGCACCGTAAGACTCTTTGGAGCCAAAGGCTCCAGGACAGCCTGGAGCGCCCCACCTCATGATCGCAAGGTCGATACGGATCGAAACACGGTGTTTACCGGCCTTAATGTGCAGCGATCCCATATCGCCCGCGACTGTGAGTGGCCTATGTGTTTCCTGTGCGACCAAAAACCCGCCACTCGGACACATGAACGACGAAGGCCCTCCACGCTCGTGGAGGGCCTTCGGCTTGCTGTGCGCCATCAGGGACTCGAACCCCGGACACGCGGATTAAGAGTCCGCTGCTCTAACCAACTGAGCTAATGGCGCCCGCTGACCTGCATAACTTTACCCGAACTCCCGGGGTGCTCCGGACCGCCGTTGGCCAGGCGACGCGCCGAGCGGGAGGGGGATTTGTGGGGATTTACATCATTCGGACCGTCAACATGCGGTTTGTCCGGACAGTTGAGACGCTGCCAGCGTGCGACGGCGAGGCTCGTCAGTTCATTGGCGGCTCTGGAGTGTGAGGGGAATCGCATGGAGGCTCCGGTATTCGAGGACTACGACCCGGCGGGCGGCTGCCGCTGCGCGGGGTGCGTCCAGTGGCGGCGCACCGCACCGCCGCCGGGACGGACCCGGCTCGGCGCGCGGCACGCCCTGGCCGTCGCCGCGGCGGCCGGCACCGTCATCGGCGGTGTCCAGCTCACCCCGGCCACCGCGGCCGGGCAGCACGAGGCGCGACCGGGTGACCCCGCGCCGGGCGACGACGACGTCACCCCGCAGGGCGGCACCAGCCCGCTGCACGGAGCGCCGGGCCAGGCCGCGAACGCGGTGGACCTGACGCAGCAGACGGCGCTGCGCACCACGACCCGGGCGGCGATCATCAACCGCGCCAAGACCTGGGTGGCGGCCAAGGTCCCGTACAGCATGGACAAGTACTGGAACGACGGTTACCGCCAGGACTGCTCGGGCTTCGTCTCCATGGCCTGGGACCTGCCGGGCAACGAGTGGACGGGCAGCCTCGCGGCGTACGGCACCCGGATCACCAAGGCGCAGCTCCAGCCCGGCGACATCCTGCTCTTCCACAACCCGTCCGACCCCGAGAAGGGCTCGCACGTCACCATCTTCGGCGGGTGGACGGACTACACGCGCAACCACTACATCGCCTACGAGCAGACCCGCCCGGGCACCAGGAAACAGTCCACCCCGTATGCGTACTGGAGCAATTCCGGCAAGTACCTCGCCTACCGCTACAAGGGCGTGAAGGCGGGCTCCACCTCGGGCGCGGGCACCTCGACCACGAAGTTCCCGGGCGCCGGATCCTTCGGTCCCGGGGCGAACAACGCCTACGTCACCCAGCTCGGCCGGCTGCTCGTGGAGCGCGGCGGCAAGCGGTTCTACAGCCAGGGCCCTGGCCCGCGCTGGAGCGACGCCGACCGGAAGGCGACCCAGGCGTTCCAGAAGGCCCAGGGCTGGAGCGGCGCCGACGCCGACGGCATCCCCGGCCCGACGACCTGGTCGTACCTGGTCACCGGGAAGGGCAAGGACATCCCGGCCGCGAGCAAGGGCGCGTCGGGCGCCAAGGGGGCCAGTGCCACGAAGGTCCCGGCCTTCCCGGGCCGGGCGGCGTTCCGGCCGGGCGCGAGCGGCGCCGCCGTGACGAAGCTCGGCGAGCGGCTCGTGAAGAAAGGATTCGGCAAGTACTACGCGCAGGGTCCGGGCCCGCGCTGGGGCGAGGCGGACCGGCGGGCCGTCGAGGCGTTCCAGCGCGCGCAGGGCTGGCGGGGCGCGTCGGCCGACGGCTATCCCGGCCCGGAGACCTGGCGGCGGCTCTTCTCATGACCACCACCGGGGCCGGGACGACGGCCGGGGCGATGGCCGGGGTGACCGGCACGGCAGCCAGGCCGATGGCCGGGACGGCGACGGAGGCACCGATCGGGGCGGCCGGGACGGTGGCCGAGGTGGCGGACGGGACGGTGGCCGAGGTGGCGATCGGGGCGACAGTCCGTACGGCAGCCAGGGCGACGGCCGGGATGGCTGCCGAGGTACCGATCGGGGCGGCCGGGACGGTGGCCGAGGTGGCGATCGGGGCGACAGTCCGTACGGCAGCCAGGGCGACGGCCGGGATGGCTGCCGAGGTACCGATCGGGGCGGCCGCG
>NZ_JBEYYU010000031.1:0-18788 GCF_040645755.1 Streptomyces sp. NPDC046716 | reverse complement strand
GGGACGGTGGCCGAGGTGGCGGACGGGACGGTGGCCGAGGTGGCGATCGGGGCGACAGCCCGTACGGCAGCCAGGGCGACGGCCGGGACGGCGACCGAGGCACCGATCGGGGCCGACGCGGCAGCCGAGCCGACGGCCGGGACGGCTGTCGAGGTGGCGATCGGGGCGACAGCCCGTACGGCGGCCAGGTCGATGGCCGGGACGGCGGTCGGGCCGAGCAGAACGACGAGTGACCGCGGCAGCGGCCGCGGCGGTGACCGTGCCGGGGCAGACCGAGAGAGCGACGAGGAAGCGATGAGCGAAACCACCGAGACCGGGGAGCGGCCGCGCGGCGCGCGCCTCATCCAGAACGAGGCGACCACCGAGATCCCGGTCCACCTCCTCTTCCGCGACGACCCGGACCCGGTGGCCGTGCCGCTGCGCCCCGCGGTGGTCGGCACGGGCGCGGTCAAGGGCGGCAACGGCCGGACCATGGCCCCGCGCCGGATGCCGCCGCGCGCCCCCGCCCGCCCGGCGCCCGCCGTAGACCCGGAGCTGAAGGAGCGCGGCGGACGGGCGCTGCCCGGTGCGTTCGGGGTGCTCGGCGGGCTGGCCGGCGCGGCCGGTGCGGTGGCCTCGCTCGGCTGGGCCGGGGCGCTGCCGCAGATCGTCACGGAGATCGCCGGGCTGTCCCGCTACGAGGGCACCGGGCTCGGCCCCGCGCAGTGGGCGGCGGTCGCCGGTTCCGGGGCGCTCGGCCTGTTCGGCTTCGGCGGTCTCGCGCGCGGGCGCGCCGGGCGGGCCTGGGTGCTCACCCTCTTCGGCCGGTACCGGGGCACGGTGCGCAAGTCCGGGCTGCTGTGGGTGAACCCGCTGCTGCTGCGCCGCAGGACCGATGTGCGCCTGCGGCACTGGCGCAGCGAGCCGATGCCCGCGGTGGACGCCAACGGGGTCGCGCTGCGCGTCGTCGTCCTCGTGGTGTGGCGGATCAAGGACACCGCCCGCGCCACGTTCGGGGTCGAGGACCACGAGACGTATCTGCGCGAGTGCGTGGAGGCGGACATGGCGCGGGTGCTGTCCCAGCTGCCCGCCGACGCCTTCCACGAGGACGCGCCGACCCTGCGCAACGCCGAGGCCGTCGGCGACCTGCTCACCCGCAAGCTGGCCGCGGACGCCGAGCCGGTCGGCATCGAGGTGTTCTCGGCGCAGCCCACCCGGATCGAGTACGCGCCCGAGGTGGCGGCCGCGATGCAGCGCCGCCGGATCGCCGCGCTCGACGCGCAGCACCGGGACAGCGTGCTCACCTCGGTCGTGGACTCGGTGGAGGACACGGTGACCCGGCTGACCACGCGCGGCCTGGTGGAACTGGACGACTACGAGCGCAAGGCGCTCGTGAAGGATCTGACGGTCGCCTTCTACACCGGCCGGGGGGAGTGAGGCAGGGCTTCCGGAGTCTGCGATTGGTATGGACATGTTCAACTCCCGGCAATACATTGGGAGTTGGTCTAGACCTGAAACATCGCTGTGCGCACGGCTTCCGGAAGTCCCCACACCCCCAGGAGCGGCAGCATGCGTAAGAAGATCTTCGCGGCCCTGCTCGGCCTCACCACCGCCGGGGCGTTCGCCCTGTCGGCGGGCGGCGCGAGCAGCCACGGCTACACGGACCTGCCCATCAGCAGGCAGAAACTCTGTGCCAACGGCACCGTCGCCAACTGCGGCAACATCCAGTGGGAGCCGCAGAGCGTCGAGGGCCCCAAGGGCTTCCCGGCCGCGGGTCCCGCCGACGGGCAGATCTGCTCCGCGAACCACGGCGAGTTCGGCCAGCTCAACGCGGCCAAGCAGCCCAACGGCTCGGCCTGGCCGACCACCAAGGTGACGGGCGGTCAGAGCTACACGTTCAGATGGCAGTTCACCGCGCGGCACTCCACCACGGACTTCCGCTACTACGTCACCAAGAACGGCTGGAACGACGGTCAGCCGCTGACCCGCGCCGCCCTGGACACCACCCCGTTCCTCACGGTGCCCTACAGCGGCCAGCCCCCGGCGACCCTCTCGCACTCCGGCACCCTGCCCTCCGGCAAGTCCGGCCACCACGTGATCCTCGCGGTGTGGACCATCGCGGACACGGCGAACGCCTTCTACGCGTGCTCGGACGTCACGTTCTGAAGCGGGAAGTTCTGAGCTTCCCTTGAGCGGCACCGGCCCCGCGTCCCGGTAGCTTCCCCGTACGCCGACGAGCTCTCGCCGGCGTACGGGGGAGTGGCCGACCACGGGGGTGGGGCATGGAGTTCTTCTTCGCCGGGCTCGCGACGATCATCGCGGCGGTGGTGGTGACGATCGGCGTCGCGCTGCTGCGCCGCGCACTGCGGATACGGCGGGCGTGGCACGGCGGGCGCACGTCCGAGGCGCGCTGCCTGCGCGTGTTCACCACCACGACCGGCGGGAACGCGCCGACCACGCACCGCAGCCGGGTGTACGAGTTCACCACGCGCGAGGGCCGCACGGTCCGCATCACCGCCGACAACGGGCCCGACACGGTCCTGGAGGGCGACACCGTCATGGTGCGCTACGCGGCCGACGCGCCGGAGCACGCGACGGCCGAGCCGTACCGGCCGGTCGCCCTGGCGGTGGGCATGGGATGCGTCGCGCTGTTCACGACAGCCGTGGTCGCCGTGTGCGTCACCTTCATGGTCGTCGCCCTGACCGCGGGATCACCGGACGGAGCGGAGGTCCCGGACGACTTCCCCACGGGTCTCCACTTCTGACGGTACGTCAATTATGGTGCGCGGCCATGGGATCCGACACGCGCACCTTCGCGGAACTGGTCCAGGCCCGGTGGGGCGACCACCGGCCCGGTCTCGCGTACGAGGACCAGTCGCTCAGCCACCACCAGGTCACCGCGGGCGCCGCCGCCCGCGCCGCGCTCCTCGGCGACCTGCTGCCCGCCACCGTCGAGCCGCACCTCGGCGTGCTGCTCGACAACACCCCGGAGTTCCCGCAGTGGCTGGGCGCCGCCGCGCTGTCCGGGGCCGCCGTCGCCGGGCTCAACCCCACCCGCCGTGGCGCCGAGCTGGCCCGCGACATCACGCACACCGAATGCCGGGTCCTGGTCACCGACCGCGCCCACCTCCCGCTGCTCGACGGGCTCGCGCTGCCCGGCGTCCGCGTCCTGGTGACCGACACCGGCGCCTACGCCGAACTGCTCACCCCGTACGAAGGGGCCGAGCCGGAGATCGCCGCGCGCGTCGGGCCCGGCTCGCGCATGCTGCTCTACTTCACGTCCGGCTCGACCGGCGCCCCCAAGGCCGCCCTGTGCAGCCAGGGCCGGCTCGCCGCCGCCGGCCGCTCCCTGGTCGACACCTTCGGCGTACGGCCCGACGACGTGCACTACATCTGCATGCCGCTCTTCCACGGCAACGCGGTCATCGCCGACTGGGCCCCGGCCGTCGCGGCGGGCGCGGGCGTGGCGCTGCGCCGGCGCTTCTCCGCGTCCGGGTTCCTGACCGACGTACGACGGTTCGGCGCGACCTACTTCACGTACGTGGGGCGGGCCGTGCAGTACCTCCTGGACACCGAGGAGCGGGCCGACGACCGCGACAATCCGCTGCGGGTCGGGTTCGGCACCGAGGCGGGCGCGGTGGACGCGGCGCGCTTCGAGGCCCGGTTCGGCGTGCGGCTCGTCGAGGGGTACGGCTCGTCGGAGGGCGGCGCCGCCGTGCAGCGCACCGCCGACACCCCGCCGGGCGCCATCGGGCGTGCGGCGCCCCGCGACGACCTCGTCGTCCTCGACCCCGTCACCCGGAAAGAGTGCCCGCCCGCCGCCTTCGACACCGGCGGGCGGCTGGTCAACGGCGCCGAGGCGATCGGCGAGCTGGTCAACCGCGGGCGCTCGCCCTTCGAGGGGTACTGGCGCAACGACGCCGCCTACGCGGAGCGGGTCCGCGAGCACGGCTGGTACTGGACCGGCGACCTCTTCTACCGGGACGCCGAGGGGTTCCTCTACTTCGCGGGGCGCGGCGACGACAAGATCCGGGTCGACAGCGAGAACCTGGCCCCCGCCATGATCGAGAACATCCTGGCGCGCTGGCCGGACGCGGCCGCCGTCGCCGTGTACGGGGTGCCGGACCCGGTCGCCGGGGACCAGGTGATGGCGACGCTCGCGCCGCGTGAGGGGGTGGCGTTCGATCCGCTGGCGTTCGGGGAGTTCCTGCTCGGGCAGGGGGACCTCGGTACGAAGATGGCGCCCCGGTTCGTGCGGGTGGTGGAGCGGATGCCGGTCACCGCCACCAACAAGGTGCGGCGGGGGGAGCTGCGGCGGGAGGGGTTCTGGGGCGGCGCCGACGAGCTGTGGTGGCGGCCGCCGGGGGCAGCGGCGTACCGGGTTCTCTCCGCGGGGGAGCGGGCCGGTCTCGCCGCGGCTTTCCGTGACCGGGGCCGCGGTCACCTGCTCGACCCGCGCTGATCCGTGGTCGGGAGCACGCCTGTGGACCAGGTAGTATTTACCTCGTTGACCGGCGCCATTAGCTCAGTTGGTTAGAGCAGCGGACTCTTAATCCGCGTGTCCGGGGTTCGAGTCCCTGATGGCGCACTTCAAAACGAAGGCCTCCCGTTCGCGGGGGGCCTTCGTCGTTGTCGGGCGCGCCACCGGCGATCAGATCACCAGCGACAGCAGGACCGGGGCCGCGCTCTGGTTGAGGCGGTCGGCCGCGTGGTGGAGGCGGTGGGCGTGTTCGACCGGGAGGGAGAGGGCCAGGCAGCCGACGGCGGACCCGGCCGTGATCGGGACGGCGGCGCAGACCGTGCCCACCGCGTACTCCTGGAGGTCCAGGACGGGAACGGTCGCCGGCTGGGCGGCCAGCTTGGACAGCAGCACCTTCTCGTTGGTGATCGTGCGCGAGGTGAGGCGGGCCATCTTGTGCCGGGAGAGATGATCACGTCGCCCGTTCACGTCCAGCTGACCGAGGAGGCTCTTGCCCACGGCGCTGGCGTGTGCCGAGACCCGGAAGTCCACCCACTCGTTCACCGGCGGGGCCTCGGGCCCGGACGCGTACTGCGTGATCCGGACCTCGCCGTCGATGTACCGGCTGATGTAGACGGCGGCGCCCACGGTGTCGCGCAGCTCGTCCAGCGTGAGCTGGAGCTTCGCGGTGAGGGCGGCCTCGTGGCCGTCGGCCGCGCCGAGCCGGTCGAGCGTGGCCCCGGCGAGATACGCGCCGTCGGCGGCCTGCTGGACGTACCCCTCGCGCCGCAGCATGTGCAGCATCTGGGTCAGCTGGTCCACGGGCAGACCGGTGACGCGCGCCAGTTCCGTGTCGGTGATGCCGACGCCCCGGCGGGCGACGGCCTCCAGCACGCGCAGAGCGTGCTGCACCGACTGGTGCGGACGGTAGGACGGCGCGTCCTTGTCGTGCTTCAGCGCCACGGCATCCCCCTGCATGGAAAGTTTCCGGACAGCTGGCTTCGTCCACGATAGCCGCCAACACACCCAAGAGGGGCGGTGGTTGAGGAGATTGGTGGCGCGTTCCGTACCCTCTCAGCAGGAACGCGCCACCCTGGCATATGCCGAAGTCATGCCACGATCGGTGCGCGGCTGGTCACAGGACCGCGCTCAGGAACTCCCGGGTGCGCTCGTGCTCGGGCTCGCTGAAAATCTTCTCCGGCGATCCGGACTCGATCACCCGGCCGGCATCGAACATCAGAACCTGGTCGGAGATGTCCCGGGCGAAGTTCATCTCGTGGGTCACGCAGAGCATGGTGATGTCGGTGGTGTGCGCGATGTCGCGCAGGACGTCGAGGACGCCCGCGACCAGCTCGGGGTCGAGCGCGGACGTCACCTCGTCGAGCAGCAGCACCTGAGGACGCATGGCGAGCGCCCGCGCGATGGCCACCCGCTGCTGCTGCCCGCCGGAGAGCTGCGAGGGGTACGCGTCGCAGCGGTCGCCGAGCCCGACCATGTCGAGCAGCTCGCGGGCCCGCTGCTCGGCCTCGTCCTTGGGCAGGCCCAGCACGGTGACCGGCGCCTCCATGATGTTGCGCAGCACCTTCATGTTCGGGAAGAGGTTGAACTGCTGGAAGACCATCCCGATGTTCTTGCGGACCTCGCGGACGTGCTTCTCGCCGGCCGGGACCAGCTTGCCGTTCTTCTCCTCGTGGGTGAGGTACTCGCCGCCCACTCTGATCGTGCCCTCGTCGGGCTTGAGCAGCGTCATCAGCAGCCGCAGGATCGTCGTCTTGCCGGAGCCCGACGGACCGATCAGCGTCACGTGCTTGCCGGAGGCGACCGAGAAGTCCAGCTCGTCGAGGACGGTGTTCTCGCCGAACCGCTTCACGACCTTGTCGAAGCGGATCAGCTCGCTGCCGTCGACCGCGGGGTTGGGCTGCTCTTTGGACAGGTTCGTGTCAGTGGACAAGGCGGCGCTCCAGGGATCGGAGAAGAAGGGAGGCGAGGTAGGAGACGACGATGAAGGCCACACCGACGACGGTGAGCGCCTCGGTGTACTGGAACGTCTGCGCCGCCTGGAGGCGGGAGCGCTGGAGCAGTTCCAGGACGCCGATGCCCGCGAGCAGCGGGGTGTCCTTCAGCATCGCCACGACGTAGTTGCCGAGCGCGGGCACGACGCGGCGGATCGCCTGCGGCAGGATCACCGCGGTCCACGTCTTGCGGTACGGCAGGCTCAGCGCGCGGGCCGCCTCCCACTGGCCGACCGGCACGGCCTCGATGCCCGCGCGGTAGACCTGCGCGGTGTACGTCGAGTAGTGCAGGCCGATCGCGACGACACCCGTGGTCAGCGCGGAGAACTGGATGCCCGCCTCGGGCAGCACGAAGTACAGGAAGAACAGCTGGACCAGGAGCGGGGTGTTGCGGATGAACTCCGTGATCAGCCCGACCGGCCAGCGCACGAAGCGGGTCGGCGCCCGGAAGGCGAGGGCCCAGAGCAGGCCGACGCTGAAGGAGATCAGCGAGCCGTAGAGCAGGACCTGGAGCGTGACGAGGATGCCGTCCCAGAAATGCGGCATGAAGTCGCTGACGGCGGACCAGTCCCAGCTGGTCGCGGCGGTGGTGATCACTGGGCACCTCCTCCGCCGCCCACGGGGAGCTGAGCGGTCTCGTTCTGCTGGCGGAGGCTGAGCTTGCGCACGACTCCGCCTCCTGAGGCGGGCTTCTGGCCGAGTCCGGCCTTGGTCTTCTTCTCCAGTGCGCGCATCCCGCGCGTCAGCAGGAACGCGATCACGAAGTAGATGACCAGCGTGATCGCGTAGATCTCCGCGCTCTCCGTCGTCGCGAGGCGCACCAGGTACGCGGCGAACGACACGTCACCGATCCCGAGCAGCGACACGAGCGCGGTGCCCTTGAGCAGCTCGATCAGCAGGTTCGAGAACGGCGGGATCATCTCCGGCACGGCCTGCGGCAGCAGGATCAGCCGCATGCGCTGCCACGGGGTGAAGCTCAGCGCGACCCCCGCCTCGCGCTGCGCGGGCGCCACCGCGTTCAGGGCGCCGCGGACGATCTCCGCGCCGTACGCGCCGTAGGACAGACCGAGCGCCAGCACGGCCGCCCACATCGGCACGAGGGACCAGCCCGCGAGCTGCGGCAGGACGAAGAAGATCCAGAACATCAGGACCAGGGCAGAGGTGCCCCGGAAGATCTCGGTGTACAGGCCGGCCACGAAGCGGACGATCCACAGCCGGTGCGTGCGCGCGGCGCCCACGCCGAACGCGACCACGGTCGCGAGGGCGGCGCTGAAGACGGTCAGCTGGATCGTGACCCAGATGCCCGGAAGTACCCAGTGTTCCCACAGTCCGGAGGTCATCGGCACAGCTCCTCGGCGGTCAGCGTCGTCATCTCCGCCTTGCTGAAGCCGAACGGCTGGAGAATCCGGAACAGTTCGCCGCTCTTCTTCATCTTGTGGATCTCGACGTTGAAGGCGTCCCGCAGCCCGGTGTCGGCGCGCCGGAAGGTGAAACCGCCGCCGTCGACGTGCTTCTTGCCGTCCACCAGCGGCGCGAACGGCTTGGTGGCCTCCGCCTTGCGGCTCTTCTTGGTGACCTCGCGCGTGGTCAGGGCGGTGCCCGCGAACACGTCGATGCGGCCGGCCTCCACGGCGTTCAGCCCGGCCACCTGATCCTGGAGGATCACGATCTCGGACTCCTTGTAGCCGGCGTCCACCGCGTACTGGATCTCCGCGTAGCCGGTGCCGGTGCCGAACTTTGCCTTCGCCTTCACGACGTCGGCGTAGGAGTGCAGGTTCTTCGGATTGCCCTTCGCGACGATGAACGAGTCCAGCATCTGGTACTCGGGGTCCGCGAAGATGACCTGCTGGCAGCGTTCCTTGTTGATGTACATCCCGGCGGACACCACGTCGAACTGCTGCGTGTTCAGGCCGGGTATGAGCGAGGCGAAGTCGGTCGCGACCGGCTGGACTTTGGCGACACCCAGCCGTTTGAAGATCACTTTGGCCAGTTCCACCGCCTCGCCGGTGAACTTCCCGCTGTCGTCGATGTATCCGTACGGCACCTCTCCCGCGATGCCGAGTCGCACGGTTCCCTGTGACTGCAGCCGGGCGAGCGTGTCACCGCTCGGCACCCGGCTGCACCCCGCAGCCCCGAGAGCACCGGCCGCGCCGAGCGCTCCGACGCCGGCGAGCAGTGATCGTCTGCGGACACCCTGTCTTCCGAACGGTTTCCCGTTCGTACGTATCTCAGTTGGTGGAGCCATGGGCGCGCGGCTACCCGACTGGAACCAATCCATGCCGATCAATTCACGCCCCCGTTGCGGCTGATGCGGTCTTGACCGCCAGGGGTGACTGAGACCGACCATGGAGCGCATGGCTGACTCCACGACCGAATCCGGCACCCGTTTCATCGAAGTCTCCCTGGCCAAAAGGGGAGTTGCCTGCACGGCCAAGCTCCTCGACGACCGCGCTCCGCTGACCTGTGCGGCGGTCTGGGACGCGCTGCCGCTCGTCTCCGACGTCTACCACGCCAAATACGCGCGCAACGAGATCTATGCCCTGTTCCCGGCATTCGCGGAACAGGAACCACCGTTGGAGAATCCGACGGTGACGCCCATTCCCGGCGACCTCTGTTATTTCTCCTTCAACGGGACACAGTTGGGAACGCAGTCCTACGGTTACGGAACGGGCGCGGGCCTGAACGCCGGTGCGCCCGTGATCGACCTCGCCCTGTTCTACGAGCGGAACAATCTCCTCATGAACGGGGACGTGGGGTGGGTCCCGGGGATCGTGTGGGGCCAGGTGGTGGAGGGCCTGGACGACATGGCCGCCGCGTGCCAGGACCTGTGGCGGAGCGGGGCGGTGGGGGAGACCCTGGGGTTCCGCCGGGCTTGATCAAGCCCCTCCGGCGATTGAGGAGCGGGGTCCGGGGCGGAGCCCCGTGCTACGGCGCGCCGATGCCCGCGATCCCGGCCTCGTACAGCGCATGCGCCACCCGGAGAACCAGCCCGTCCTGGTGACGGGCGCCGACCACCTGGAGCCCGACCGGCAGACCGTCGCCGTCCACCCCGACGGGAACGGTCGCCGCGGGCTGCTGCGTGAGGTTGAAGGGGTACGTGAACGGGGTCCACCCCGTCCACCGCCGCAGCCCCGACCGCGCGGGCACCTCCACCCCCGCCTCGAACGCGGTGACCGGCAGCGACGGCGTCACCAGCACGTCGTACGTCGAGTGGAAGACGCCCATCCGCCGCCCCAGCTCCATCCGCACGTCCACCGCGGCGAGATAGTCGAGCGCGCTCATCCGCGCCCCCTGCGCGCAGATGTCCCGCAGCCCGGGATCGAGCAGCGCGCGCTGCGCGGGCGACAGCCGCTGCGTGACCCGGGCCGCCCCGCTGAACCACAGGGTGTGGAAGGCCTCCACCGGATCGGTGAAGTCCGGGTCCGCCTCCTCCACGTACGCGCCGAGCCCGGCGAGCCGCTCGACGGCCGAGCGCACCGCGGCCGCGACCGGCGCCCGCACCGCGACCTGCCCGCCCAGCGAGGGCGAGAACGCCACCCGCAGCCCGCGCACCCCGCCCCGGATCCCCTCGCGGAAGCCGCCGCCCGCCGGGGCGAGCGCCGACCAGTCCCGCGGATCGGGGCCCGCGATCACGTCCATCAGCAGCGCCGCGTCGGACGCGGTACGCGTCATCGGCCCCACGTGCGCGAGCGTGCCGAACGCGGACGCCGGATACAGCGGCACCCGCCCGTACGTCGGCTTGAGCCCGAAGATGCCGCAGAACGCGGCCGGGATGCGCACCGAGCCGCCGCCGTCCGTGCCGAGCGACAGCGGGCCCGCGCCGACCGCCACCGCCGCCGCGCTGCCGCCGCTCGAACCGCCGGCGGTGCGCTCGGTGTCGTACGGATTGCGGGTCACGCCCGACAGAGGGGAGTCGGTGACGCCCTTCCAGCCGAACTCGGGCGTGGTCGTCTTGCCGACGAACACGGCGCCGTGCTCGCGCAGCCGGGCCACCGACGGCGCGTCCTCCTCCCAACTCCCCGTCGCACGCGTCGTCTTCGACCCCTTCAGGGTGGGCGCCCCGCGCTGCAACAGGATGTCCTTGACCGTCACCGGGACCCCGTCGACCAGACCCCGCGGCTCGCCGCGCCGCCAGCGGTCGGCGCTCTCCCGGGCCGCCGCGAGCGCGCTCTCGGCGTCGACGCGCACGAACGCGTTCAGCGCGGGCTCGGTCTCCTCGATCCGGGTCAGCACGGCCCGGGTGGCGTCGACGGGGCTGAACTCGCCCTTGCGGTAGCCGTCCAGCAGATCCTGCGCGGTCAGTCCGGTGAGCTCGGCCGTCATCCGTCCTCCAGTGCCAGGGGTCCGGTGCGTCAGTGGTGATCAGCTGCCGGGGACATACCCACGTTTCTTGTCGACTACATTCATCAGCGGCCGCCCGTTCTCCCACCGGCCGAACAACTCGACGAACTGGAGCCCCAGTTCGTCCCGCCAGCCCACCGTGTCGCCGCTCATGTGCGGCGACACGAGCAGCCCCGGAGCGCTCCACAGCGGGCTGTCGTCCGGCAGCGGCTCGTGCTCGAATACGTCGAGCGCGGCGCCCGCGATCCACCGCTTGTGCAGGGCGTCCACCAGGTCGGACTCCACGACCAGCGGCCCACGCCCCACGTTGATGAACCGCGCCGACGGCTGCATCACGCCGAACCGGCGGGCGTCGAACATGCCGCGCGTCTCGTCGGTCAGCGGCGCCGCGCACACCACCCAGTCGGCGCGGGCGAGGAGCCGGTCCAGGTCGGCCGGGCCGTGCACCCCGGCCCGGGCCCGCCGCCCGACCAGCGCCGTGGTGATGCCGAGCGCCTTGAGCTGCTTGACGATCGCCTGCCCGATGGGACCGGTGCCGACGACACAGGCCCGGGTCCCGCCGATCCGCTGCGTCTCGCGGTGCCGCCACTGCCGGTTCGTCTGGAAGCCGATCGTGGCGGGCAGGTCCTTGCCCATCGCGAGCACGAGCGCGGCCACGTACTCGGCGATCGGCTGGTCGAAGACGCCCCGCGCGTTCGTCAGCACCGCATCCGACGCGATGAGTTCGGGGAACATCAGCCGGTCCACGCCCGCGCTCGCCGTGTGCACCCAGGCCGGCCGCGCGCCACGGCCCGGCCAGGCCTCCCGCACCGCGTCCGACAGAAAGTTCCAGACCAACAGGACATCCGCGTACGGGAGTTGATCACGGAGCTCGGTGGCGTCCGCTGCGTGCAGCACGCGGGCCCGGCCGGTCAGCGTGCCCAGCCGGGGCGGTGGCGCGGGGGGCGCGGCGTCGAGGACGAGCACCGTGGGGCGGCGTGCTTCCGGACCGGACATCGAGGGGAAATCGTTTCGCAACGAAGCTCCGCTTTCCTGGTGATGGACAAGTCGGGAACATCGGGATCATGAACTGTGGGCGGTGTACGCCGTCTCACGGCATCCCATCTGACATGCGCGGATTGACCACGCTGGCACCTGAATCTACCTTCGTCAACAGCGGTGTCCCGTACGCGGGTTCCCGCCCTCGTCGCTGTCCCGACGTCCCGGCGTATCGCCGGCTCAAGCATCGCATCGGCACTCATCACGTCAGCTGAACCTGGGGCATGCTCTATGGACGTCTCATTCCTGGGGGGACCGCAGCCGCAGCGCGGCGTCGGCGTCGTCGCACCGTTCGACTTCGCCCTCGACCGTGAACTGTGGCGCTGGGTACCCGACGACATCTCCCTTCATCTCACCCGTACCCCGTTCGTGCCCGTCGAGGTCAGTCTCGACCTGGCCCGCCTGGTCAGCGAGCACGAGACGCTCGGCGAGGCGGTCCGGGCGCTCGGCGCCGCCGAACCGCAGGTCCTCGCCTACGCCTGCACCTCGGGCAGCTTCGTCGGCGGCATCGCCGGGGAGCGCGCCATGTGCGAGGCCATGCGCAGGGCCGGGGAGCTTCCGTCCGTGACCACGTCGGGGGCGCTGCTCGACGCCCTCGCCGACCTCGGCGCGCGCCGCATCGCGCTCGTCACCCCGTACACCCGCTCCGTCACCGAGTCGCTGGAGGAGTACCTGGCGGAGGCGGGCATCACCGTCGTGGGCCGGGCCTATCTCGGTCTGACCCGGCACATCTGGAAGGTCCCCTACCGGGACGTGGCCGAGATGGCGCGCGCGGCGGTCGGCGGCAACGCCGACGCGCTCTTCATCAGCTGTACGAACCTGCCCACCTACGACGTCATCCCGCAGCTGGAGGCCGAGCTGCGGATGCCGGTGATCTCCGCCAATCAGGTCACGATGTGGGCAGCCCTCACCCGACTGGGTACGCGAGCAGTGGGCCCCTATCAGGCGCTGCTCGACCCGGCGGCGCGGCGGCAGTGGCCCGTGCCAGGACGTCAGGCAGAACAGCGTCTTCCGGAATTCCCGGAGGGCCAGGAAGGGTGGGCTTAGAGCATGACAGCGCTCGGATTTCTCTACCCCGGACACTCCGCGGAGGACGACTATCCGCGGATCGAGATGCTGATCGACAGCGACGTACGGCTGGCCGTCGTGCACACCGACATCGGCGAGGACGCGCACCGCGTCGACGCGCTGCTGCGCATGGGCGCGCCCGGGCGCCTCGCGGCCGGAGTCGAGGAACTCCGCCTCTCCGGAGCGGAGGCGGTGGTCTGGGCGTGCACGTCCGGCAGCTTCGTCTTCGGCTGGGACGGCGCCCACGACCAGGTCCGCGGGCTCGCGCAGGCGGCGGGGCTGCCCGCGTCCAGCACGTCCTTCGCCTTCGCGCACGCGCTCGGCGAGCTGGGCGTGCGGCGGGTGGCGGTCGCGGCGACGTACCCGTCGGACGTCGCGGATCATTTCGCCACGTTCCTCAAGGCGGCCGGTGCCGAGGTGCTCTCCGTGCGCGGCAGCGGGATCATCACCGCCGCCGAGGTCGGTACGTGGGGCTGGGACGAGGTGCTGGCCATGGCCCGCGCCGGGGACCATCCGGACGCCGAGGCGGTCCTTCTTCCCGACACGGCGCTGCACACCGCCGCGTACGTCTCCGACCTCGAACGGGAGCTGGGCAAGCCGGTTCTCACCGCCAACCAGGTCACCGTCTGGGAGGCGCTGCGCCTGGTCGACCGCCGGGTGAACGCTCCCGCTCTGGGCGCCCTGTTCACGAAGGAGCCGGTGATCCAGGCGTAGCCGCTCCGCTGCGGCCCGGTGGGGGCTGACCGGGCCGTCGCCCGTCCGCAGCCCGGCGCCCTCTTCCCGCGCCCCTGGTCCGTCCGTCACGCGCGCCTCACGTCGTGGCTGGCCGCGCAGTTCCCCCGCCCCTGAAGGATCCGCGTCTGCCCCACGGGGGTTCATCGCTATCTGCGGGCCGGTGGCCGCTTCTCGCGCAGTTCCCCGCGCCCCTGAGGCGAGCTTCGCTCGCTCAGGGGCGATGAGATGGTGCACGAAGTGCGCATCTCAGGGGCGCGGGGAACTGCGCGGCCAGCCCCCACCGGCCCGCAGCCCAGGACACCCCGGGAATAAACCGGAGTACGCCTCCGTTAAGCCGGACTCCAGCCCAGACAAGACGTAAAGCCCCGCAGGAGGACCCCGTGCCGGCCACCCAAGACGAGATCCGCGGCGCAGCCCACGGCACCGCCCCCACCCCCCTCTCGGTCCTGGACCTGGTCACCGTAGGAGCGGGCCGCACCGCGTCCCAGGCCCTGGCCACCGGCGTCGACATCGCCCGCCTCGCCGAACGCCGCGGCTACCACCGCTACTGGGTCGCCGAGCACCACTCGATGCCCGGCGTCGCGTCCAGCAGCCCCGCCGTGATCCTGGCCCACCTGGCCGCCCACACGCACCGCATCCGCCTCGGCTCCGGCGGCGTCATGCTCCCCAACCACGCCCCCCTGGTCATCGCGGAGCAGTTCGGCACCCTGGAAGCCCTCGCCCCGCACCGCGTCGACCTCGGCCTCGGCCGCGCCCCCGGCACCGACGGCGCCACGGCCGCCGCCCTGCGCCGCACGGACCGCCTGAACGAGGGCGCCGACGACTTCCCCCAGCAGCTCGCGGAGCTGCTCCGCTTCCTCGACGACGACTTCCCCGACGGCCACCCGTACTCCCGGATCCACGCGGTCCCGGGCCCGGTCCAGGCCACGTCGCCGGGCGGTGTCCAGGACCCGCACCGCCCGCCGGTCTGGCTGCTCGGCTCCTCCGGCTTCAGCGCCCGCCTCGCCGGCGCGCTCGGCCTGCCGTTCGCCTTCGCGCACCACTTCTCGGCGCAGAACACGATCCCGGCCCTCGACCTGTACCGCGAGTCGTTCCGCCCCTCCGGGATCCTGTCCGAGCCCTACGCCCTGATCGGCGTCTCGGCGCTCGCGACCGACGACGACGGCACGGAGGCCCGCCGCCAGGTGCTGGCCGCCGCGCTCAACATGGTCCGCCTGCGCACCGGCCGCCCCGGCCTGGTCCCGACGCCGGAGGAGGCGGAGGCGTACCAGTTCAACGAGATGGAGCGGGACTTCATCGACTCCTGGAACTCCAACGTCATCCACGGCACCGCCGACGAGGTCCGCTCCGGCCTCGACGACCTCCAGAAGCGCACCGGCGCCGACGAGCTGATGCTCACGGCCAACGCCCACACCGGTGAGATCCGGCTGCGCAGCTACGAGCTCATCGCGGACGCCTACGGGATGCCGCAGGGCTGACCGGGGACACCGAAGCCCCGCCCGGCACCCCGGGCGGGGCTTTCGCGTGCCGGGACTCTACGAGGCGTGCGCCAGCAGCCGAGAGATACGATCCGGCGCCACCGGACGCGAGTACAGCCACCCCTGCCCGGTGTCGCACCCGATCCGGCGCAGCCGCTCCGCCTGCTCGGCCGTCTCCACGCACTCGGCGGTCACGGTCAGCCCGAGCCGGTGCGCCAGCTGCACCAGCGCCTCCACGATCACCGCGTCGGCCGGGTCGCTGGGCGCCGCCCCGTCCTCGTACTGGAAACCGCGCACGAACGACCCGTCCAGCTTGAGGACGGACACCGGGAGCCGGCTCAGGTAGGCCAGATTCGAGTAGCCGGTCCCGAAGTCGTCGATGGCGATGCGCACGCCCATGTCGCTGAGGGCCTGGAGCGCCTGGAGCGGCCGGCCCGCCGAGCCCATGACGGCGGACTCGGTCAGCTCCAGCTGCAGCAGTTCGGGCGCGAGCCCGGTGTCCGCGAGGATCCGCGCGACGTCGGCCACGAGATCCGAGTCCCACACCTGCCGCACCGCGACGTTCACGCTGACGAAGACCGGCGGCCCGTCCGGGTGGTCCAGCTGCCAGCGGCGCGCCTGCGCACACGCCGTGCGCAGCACCCAGAGCCCCAACTGCACGATGGAGCCGTCCTCTTCGGCCAGTCCGATGAACCGATTCGGCGTCAGCAGCCCGAACTGCGGATGCCGCCAGCGCACCAGCGCCTCGACACCGCGCAGCGCACCGTCCTCCAGCTGCACCAGCGGCTGGTACTCCAGGACGAACTCGCCGCGCTCGACGGCCGGCCGCAGCCCGGAGGACAGGGCCTGCCGGGTCATGCGGTGGGCGTTGCGCTCCGGGTCGAAGAGGGTCCAGCGGGCCTTGCCGTCGGCCTTCGCCCAGTACAGCGTGGTGTCGGCGGCCTGCATCAGACCCGTGGTCGACGTCCCGATGGCCTGCCGCTCGACGACCCCGACCGACGCGGAGACCGACAGCCGCTGCCCGGCCAGGTCGAACGGCTCCCGCAGCGCGTTGAGCACCGACTGCGCCAGGTCGGTCGCCTGCTCGGTGCCGGCCGACTCCTCCACGAGCAGCGCGAACTCGTCGCCGCCGAGCCGGGCCACCAGCGGGGCGCCGGTGGTGTGCCGGGCCCGCTCCGCGCAGTGCGCGAGCCGCTGCGCGACGGCGGCCAGCAGCCGGTCGCCGACATGGTGGCCGAGGGTGTCGTTGACCGCCTTGAACCCGTCGAGGTCGAGATAGCACAGGCCCACCCGGCCGGTCGTGCCCGTCTCGTCGTACGCGCCGGCCTCCAGGGCGGCGGTGAGCCGCTCGAAGAACAGGGCGCGGTTGGGCAGCTTCGTCACCGGGTCGTGCATCTGGAGATGGCGCAGCCGGGACCGCAGCTCGCGGTGGGCGCTGAGGTCGTGCAGCGAGACGAGGACGACCTCGGAGCCCGGCACCGGCGCGATCGTGACCCGGGTCCACATCGAGTGGCCCACGGGGTGCTTGAGCCGGCGGGTGCGCGAGAGCCGGGCCTGCCGGCCGTGCAGCACCTCGTGGTACGCGTCCCGGGTACGTGCGTCGGAGGCGAGGTCGAACAGGTCGGCGGCGAGGCGCCCGACGACGGGCTGGTCGCTCTCGCCGCCCAGCAGGGCGAGCGCCGCGTGGTTGGCCCCGACGACCAGCCCGGCCCGGTCGACGACCGCCATGGGGAGGGGCGAGGCGAGGAACGCGGACCGGTAGGCGGCATCCGGGGTGTCCTGCCCAAGGCGGCCACTCTCCGTGAGGAGATCGGGGCGCCGGCGCGGTACGGACGCCTCCGTCGCCGTCGTGGGCCCATCGGGCTGTGCGCTCACCGTTCGCTCCCCGCAGTGCGTCGTCTGGTTGCGTGTTCTGGTGCGGCCGGGTCCCGGCAGGAAAGTGTGCCGATCATAGAGGCAGGTCGGACGGCCTATCCAGCCTGCGCCGCACACCGGTGCGGTCCCGGCGGGGGCACCGAGGGACCGGCAGATCGTTTCTGCTCGGGCCGGGCCGGGGTTCTTCCGAGCAGCGACCGGCCTGGACCGTCTGTGACGTTCGGTGACCACCGGGGTGTCGGCCACTCACTCGTCCGGGCCAGATAAACAGGGCGAAGTGTGCCAAACACACACAGTCTGGGTGGGGTGTCCCGCATTCCCCGTCCGGAGGTCGACTTGCCGCGTCCGCAGCCACTCGGGGGAGTGGACCAGCGCCGTCTGCGTGCCACCGCCGCCGCGCTGACCGCTCTCACCGCCCTGGCCGCCATCGGCCTCGTCGCGGGGCCCGCGGCGGCCGCGCCGCCCTACGCGGGCCCGTGCGCCCTGGAACGCACCCCGGCCCACCACTCGGAGGGCCTGGATTCCTGGAACACCGCTTATCCGCGCCCCGTGAAGCCCCTCAACGCGGTGATGGTCTTCCTCTCCTTCCCCGACTGGACACCGGCGACCACCCCGCGCCAACTGGCGGCCGACTACTTCCCGGCGACCAGCGACTTCTTCGAACGCGCCTCGTACGGCAAGTTCCGGCTCGTGCCGCATCCGCAGCGGACCTGGATCGAGATGCCGCACGCCTCGACCTCGTACGCCATAAAGCGCGACTGGAGCGCGGCGCACCGCAGCGCCTATCTGCGCGACGCCCTGGCTGCGGCGGATCCGGTGACCGACTTCAGCAAGTACGACGTCGTCTACTTCGTCGCCGACCCGGACGCGCCCGGCGTCGACTCGGACGCGACGAAGGTCGTGAACTTCGACCGGCCGATGCGCGCGGACGGCACCGACATCCGCCGGATCGTCACGGTCTTCGAGCACCACCCGCCGGACCGCAACGTCCTCGCGCACGAGACCGGTCACGTCTTCGACCTGCCCGATCTCTACCACCGGCCGACCGACGGCGAGGGGGACTGGGACACGTACGTCGGCGACTGGGACGTCATGGGCAGCCAGTTCGGGCTGGCCCCCGACTTCTTCGGCTGGCACAAGTGGAAGCTGGGCTGGCTGCCGTCGCGGCAGGTGGCGTGCGTGACGCACTCCGGGGACACCCGGCTGACCCTGGAGCCGCTGAGTACCGCGCCGCGGGTGGCGGGGGTGCCGTTCGGCACCGGGGACGGCACGAAGCTGGCGGTCGTGCGCACCGGGCCGTCCAGCGCCATCGCGATCGAGGCCCGGGGTGCGGGCGGCAACGACGACGCGACCTGCACCCAGGGGGTCCTCGTCTACCGCATCCGCAGCGACTCCGCCTCCGGCGCGGGGCCGGTCCAGGTCCTCGACTCCCATCCCTCCACGGAGGCCTGCTACGGCGACTCGGTCTACCCGCCGTTGGCCGACGCCCCCGTCCAGGAGGGCGAGAGCTTCTCGGTCCCCGGCGAGAAGCTCCGCGTGGAGGTGGGGGACCGGGCGTCGTCGGGTTCGTGGACGGTGAAGCTGACGACGGGGTAGCCCGCCGGGCTGGCGGGTTGCGGGGTTCCCCGTGCTTCTGGGGTGTCGGTCGGGTGCGGCGCCGTCGTGGCTGGTCGCGCAGTTCCCCGCGCCCCTGAGGCATGCGCTGCGCGCAGCCTCTCTTGATGAGATGGCGCACGCAGTGCGCATCCGACCCGGACCCCCAGTTCATCGGCCCCGCCGACGACAATCCCGGCAGCGACAAGC
>NZ_JBEYYU010000030.1:0-107719 GCF_040645755.1 Streptomyces sp. NPDC046716 | reverse complement strand
CGCCCGCCTGCTGGACATCCGCACCAGCCCGGTCGCCGAGCGGATCGCCGCCGCCGCGGACTTCCTCGACGCGGGGTACGAGGTCCACTTCAACCGGCGGGCGCGTACTCCACGCCGCCCACCCACACGCGCCGGATCGCACGCGTCGCGGTGATGTCCGCCAGCGGGTCGCCGTCGATCAGCACCAGATCGGCACGGCTGCCGGGACGGACGCCGCCCCGGTCCCGCAGCCCGAAGGACTGCGCGGGCAGGCCGGTCGTGGCGCGCAGGGCCTCACGGGTGGTCAGCCCGGCGCGTACCAGCAGCTCCAGCTCGTGGTGCAGGCTCGTGCCGAACGGCGGCTGCACGGGGATCCCCGGGGTGTGGTTGGAGTCGGTGCCCGCCAGGATCCGGGCGCCGGCCCGGCGCAGCGCGGCCACGCTGCCCTCCGCGGCCGCGTAGCTCCACCCGGGCACGCCGAGGGCGGCGAATCCCTCCATCATGGTGAGGGTGGGCACGGCGACCGTCCCCGTGGCGGCGTAGCGCGCCGCCGTCGCGTCGGAGAGCGGGTTGTCGAGCGGAACGTGGTGGATCATGTCGACGCCCGCGTCCAGCGCGCGGCCCACGGTGAGCGTCGAGGTCGCGTGCGCCATGACGAGCCTGCCGAACGAACGCGCCGCCACCGTGACGGCCTTGATGGTGGCGGGGGAGAGGCCGGGCTCATCGACGATGATCTTGATGTAGTCCGAGCCCTCGCCGATCCGGGCACGGACGAAGGCGACGGCCTGGTCGGGACCGGTCAGAACCGCGTTCGCCGGGAAGCCGGGGATCTGGCTCTGCGGGCTGCCGGGCGCCACGGCGGGGGTGCCCGCGCTGCGGATGTCGGTCAGGCCGGGCCTCCTGCGCAGCGAGTCGACGAGCGACGGCGGGAAGCAGGCCATGTCCAGCCCCGTCGTGACGCCCTGACCGGCCAGCTGCTGCAGCGTGGTGACGTCCTGGAGATGGAGGTGCGCATCGATCAGCCCCGGCAGCAGCACGGCGCCCGCGCAGTCGATCTCTCGCGCCCCGAGCGCGCTCAGCCCGATCAGGCCGTTGTCGATGACGACGGTGCGCGGCGAGGTGAGCCGGTCCCCGTCGAAGACCCGGACGTGCGTGAGCGCGACCTTCGCGGCGACGTCGGCGGAGCGTTCCTGTGCGTGGGCGACGGTGGGGACGGCGAGCGCCGGCAGGGCCGTGGCGCCGGCCGTGGCCGCCGCGGCCGTCTTGAGGAAGTCACGCCGGTTCGTGTGCGGGATACACATGGTGGTGCCTTTCTGCGGGAGGGATGCGGAAAGTGCGGCGTTCGTGCGTGATCGACCGTCACCGCTATATGTGATAACAGCGACGTGATGATGAAGTTCAGGTCAGGGGGCGTCAGGTCCGGGTGGAGCAGGGAGAGGCGCTGCTGCCTGCCTGCCTGCCTGCCCGCCGGTCAGGACAGGGCGGAGAAGGCGATCTTCTCGTTGCGGGCGAGGTGCTGCTCGACGGCCGCGGCGACCTGCTCGGGGTCGCGGGTGCGGAAGGCCTCGAGGAGGGTCACGTGAGCCTTGCCCCGCCGCTCGTGCTCGGTCGGGTCGGGGTCGAGCCGGCCGAAGCCGATACGGATGTAGCGCTCGCCGGCCCGCCAGAGCGTCGTCAGGACGCGGATGTCCCAGGACGTCGCGGCCGGTGCCAACAGTGCGAGGTGGAAGGCGTGATGGTCGTCGTAGATGTCGGCCATGCCGTGCTCCCGGGCGCCGAAGTCGGCGGCCTGGGAGGCCAGTCGGTCCAGGTCCTCGTCCGTCAGCAGCGCGCACGAGCGCCTGGCGATCTCCGGCTCCAGGGCCCGCCGGAGACGGTAGATGCCGTGCAGGTCGTCGAGGTCGAGCGGGGCGATGACCGCGCTGCGGCCGGGCCGCATGATGACCAGGCCCTCGCTCTCCAGGCTGCGCAGCGCCTCCCGGATGGGGATGAAGCTGATGTCGAGCATGCCGGCCAGCTCGCGCAGCGAGTACTCCGCGCCGGGGGCGAGGCCGCCCGCCAGGATCGCGCGCCGCAACTCCTCGGTGGCCTGCTCGGCCACGGACCGTGACGTGATGGGCTGCACGGTCCCTCGGGGTGTCGCCACGCTGATTCCCTCGCTTCGGCCGCCTGCTGGTCGATATCAACTATAGCGAGGCCGCCCGCGCCGGCTGTGGGCATGACAGGAGGCCTCACAGCTTCAGGATCCGCTCGGCGTTGCCGTGCGCGATCTTTCTGCGCTGAGCGGGCGTCAGCGGCGCGCGGCGCAGGAAGGCGACGGCCTGTTCGCTCTTCTCGAAGGGGTAGTCGATGGCGAAGAGCACGTGGTCGATGCCGACGACGTCGATGGCGGCCTGGAGCATGGTGTCGTCCATGACCCCGGACGTGGTGACCGAGATGTTGTCCCCGAAGTACGCGGAGGGCGCCCTCTTGAGCGGTACGCGCGTGGTGATGTTGCGGATCTGCACATCGAGCCGGGGCACGTGGAAGGGGAGGAACTCGCCCATGTGGCCCACGATGAGCCGGGCTCCGGGGAAGTCGTCGAAGACGCCGCCGAGGAGGATCCGCAGGGCGTGCCCGCCCGTTTCGGCCGCCCAGCTGTAAAGGGGGCCGACGAGTTCAGGGCGGTCCTTCAGCAGGCCCCAGTCGCCCGTCGGCGCCGGAGTGGGGTGCAGATAGAGGGCGGCCCCCAGTTCCTCCAGCGCGGCCCACACCGGGCGGAACCGCGGCTCGTCCAGGTACTGGCCGTTGGTGTGGCCGTTGACCAGGAAGCCGGCCATGCCGAGGTCGCGCATCGCCCGCCGGGCCTCCCGGACCGCCGCCGCGGGGTCCTGGAGGGGCAGGGCGGCGAGACCGCCGAAGCGGGTGGGGTGGGCGGCGATGATCCCGGCGAGCGCGTCGTTGGCGACCTGCGCGTCGCGTACGGCGACGGCCGCGTCGGGCTGCATCTGCACGCCGGGCGGGGTGAGGGACAGCACCTGTACGGTCACGCCGTTGGCGTCCATGTCGGCGAGGCGGTACTCGGTGATGTCCGGCAGCCGCTTCAGCCACTCGCGGGTGACCTCGGGCTTGAAGGGGATGGCTCCGCCCAGCGCGCTGCCCTGGGTGATGAGACCGGGCAGCATGACGGCTTCCTCGATCGCGACGATCCTGAGCGGTCCGCCGGGTCCCGGCCGCCCACCGTGCGCCTGCGCGGTCTCGGGGGCCGTGAGCTGGCCGGCGCCGGCCAACGCGGCCGTTCCCGCCGCGGTGTTGAGGACCTGCCGACGGGTCCACGGATGTCTGCTCATGTGCGCTGCTTCCTTCTGGGGAGAGGGGAGATCGGGTGTACGGAGAGAGCCCGCCCCGGCCGCGGGGCAGTTACCTCGGACAGGGCGTGCGGCCGGGGCGGAGTCGGTGGCGGGTGACGGAGCGTCAGGCCCGCTGCGGTGGCGCGCTCGCCGCCCGACGGGCGGCGATGCCGCGCAAGGCGTCGACGAGAGCGGGGGAGTCCTCGGGCAGGGCGTCCCCCAGCCAGCCGATCACCTGGTCCGGACGGACCAACGCCAGGCGCGCGCCGAGTACTTGGGTGCAGCGGGCGGCGACCGGACCGGTCAGGCGCACCACGGTGACAGGCGCGTCCCCGGGCAGGGCGGTCTCGTGGACCGCGGTGTCGCCGAGGACGAGGAGGGTCAGCCGGTCTCCGAGGGTGTCGTAGAGGGAGCGGCCGTCCTCGAGGAACACGTGCGGCAGGCGGGCACCCACCCGCGCCCCGGCGTCAGGTGCGCCGCACGGCACATCGGGTTCCGGTTCCGGGGGAAGGACCGGTGACGCGGTGATGCGCTGACCGAGCACCAGGTCCAGGGAGTGGAACTCCGCCTTCTTGGTCTCCTGGATGCGCCGGGCCGCCGCCTGCCGGGCCTCGGCGCCCGCCGCGTCCGACGCCTCCAGGTTGTCGGCCAGCAACTCGGTCGACAACACCCGCATGTTGGCAGTCGCCTCCAGGATGACGCGTTCCTGGACCGGGCGGCGCTCGACCTCGTAACTGTCGAGCAGTCCCGGCCCGCCCCAGCCGTCGAGCACCGCCGCGATCTTCCAGCCGAGGTCGACGGCGTCGCCGATACCGGTGTTCAGTCCGTGGCCGCCGAAGGGCGGGTTGAGGTGCGCGGCGTCGCCCGCCAGGAACACCCGGCCGCGCCGCATCCGGTCGACGATCTGCATGCGCGCGGTCCACGGGTCGGTGGACAGCACGGTCGCCCGCACCGGGCGGCCCGCGAAGGCGTCGACGAAGCGGAGGGCGTCGCGCTCCCCGGCCGCCCGGTCCACGCCGAAGGCGATCGCCCACCAGGTGTCCTTCCGGTCCAGCGGGCCGACCAGTGCCGGAGCGTCCGGGTGGACGACCCAGTACTGCACGGCAGGCCCGTGCCGTACGTGGTCCCACAGGCCGGGACACGTGAAGACCATGCCGAAGTTCGGGCGCAGGGCCTCGCCGCCGACGTAGCGGGCCCCGATCTCGTCCCGCACGACGCTGCGCGGACCGTCGCAGCCGATCACGTAGTCGGCCGTCACGACGGCTCCGTTCCCGGCGCCGTCCTCCACGGTCACGGACACCAGGTCCTCGCTCTGGCCGACGGCGGCGACCTTCGAACCGAGGACGAGCCGGCACGTGGGCAGCTCGCGTACGGCCTCGCGGAGCACCTCCTCCAAGACGTACTGCGGTGCCTGCTGGCCGACCTCCGCGAACCGGTCCCCGTCGGGCGCGAGCCCCAGGACACCGGTGAAGCGCGACAGTTCCCTTCCCGCGAGCGACGTGCAGAACACGACGTCCTGGGACCAGGAGACGGGCAGCGGCGCGCGCTCCCGCAGCCGGTCGGCCAGACCCCAGCGGCGCAGGTGCTCCATCGTGCGGATGTTGAGGGTCTTGCAGCGGGGGCGCGCCCGGGACACCGTCGGACGGGGCTCGACGACGACACACTCGACACCGCGCCGGCCCAGCTCGACGGCGGTCGCCAGTCCGACGGGGCCCCCGCCGGCGATCAGGACCTGCGTGCGCCGTGGCGGCCCGTGGGTGGGTTCGGCGGCGGACATCAGGTCCCGGCCCCGGCCGGCCGTCGCGTCGCGGCCCACTGCGCGCACTCCTCGGCGAACGCGAGTTGCCGCAGGTGCAGCGCGTGGCCGAGCGTGTGGTGATCGATGCAGTGCCCCGTGCCGCGAGCGACACCGGCGTCGACGAACGGGGCCGCCGTGAACAGGCCGGCGAACCGGGCGACGTTCTGCGGCCCGCTGCTCCACAGGGCGTCGAACTCGGCGAGCGCGTTGTGCACGGGGACGCGGACGTTCGGCGCGACGTGCGGCAGATGCTCACGGGGCCAGGCCGGGGCCTGGACCAACTCCCGCACGGGGACGGGCGCGTAGGACGCGTGTGCCCGCTCCACCGCCTCGGGAGTGCGGGTGTGCGCCGGACCGAACATCACCGAGTCCCGCTCCCCGTACGGCAGATCGACCGTCTCGTCAGGGGGGAGGGAGCCGAGGGCCTCGGCCGCGCCGCCCGGCGGGATGACGGCGCCCATGCCGGTCGCCGAGACCCCGATGAGAGGGAACCCCGGGCCGCCTGCCGCGATCATCAGCGCGATCATGCCGCCGATGGAATGGCCGACCAGGAACACGGCGTCGGCCGTCAGGCGCGCGGCGGCCTGCGCGACCGCGTCACCGAGCAGTTCGGCGTGGCGCGCGAAGGTGTTGGCGTCCGGGGCGAACGGTGTGCTGCCGCCGTATCCGGGGCGGTCGAAGGCGACCACCGGGTGTCCGTGCGCGACGGCGGTGTCGAGGAAGGATCCCTCGGAGGAGCCCGCCACGTCGAAGTAGCGGGCGGTGTACGTGCCGCCGTGCAGGGCGGCGATCAGGGGCTTCCCGGTCGGTTCGGCGGGTGCGGCGGCGAGCGCCGTGATCTTGTGTCCGTCGACCTCGAAGGTCAGAAGGTCGCGCTGCTGGGCCATGTGGCCTCCTGCCAGGGTGTGTTCCAGCGTGCCGCGCGGCGGGAGAGCGGCGCGCGGTGAACGACAACGCACTGTTCGCGGGGGAGCCCGTGGCCCCCGGATCCGCGGGCCCGCACGCCTGGTGCGGGCGGCGGCGGGGTGCTGCGAGCGTAGGCGTTATATGTAATAACAGCAAGGGTCGAGAGCGGCCCGGATACGAAGACCGACGTTCAGCCGTGCTGCTGCGGCAGATAGTCCTGGGTGATCTGCTTGTGCTCCAGGAAGTCCTCCACGGACGCCAGTCCGCCGAGGCGGCCCACGCCGCTCGACTTGTAGCCGCCCTCCTCGAACTCCACGGTCAGATTCGCCCAGCTGTTGACCGAGACGAGACCCGCGTCGAGCTGTCGCGCGACCCGCACCGGCCGGTCGGCGTCCCCGGTCCAGACGCAGGCGCTCAGGCCGTACTCGGTGTCGTTGGCGAGGGCGACGGCCTCCGCCTCGGTGTCGAAGACCTGAACCGTCTGCACCGGCCCGAAGGTCTCCTCCTGGACGATGGGGAGCGAGGAGTCGGACACGGCGAGCAGCGTCGGGTGGTAGAAAGCGCCACCCGCCAGTTCGGGGCGGGTGCTCGGGCCGCCGCGGACGAGCGGTTTGGCGCCGGACGCGACGGCCGCCTCCACGGCGGCGTCGACCCGGGCGACCGCCGCCTTGTCGATCAGGGGCCCGATCTGGCTGGCCGGGTCGGAGGCGGGTCCTGGCCGTACGCTCTCCAGCCGCGCCGCGAGATCGGCGGTGAACGCGTCGGCGATCTCCTGCTGGACGAGGACCCGGCTGCCCGTCATGCAGAACTGTCCCGCGAAGACGGTGCAGGACTGCACGGCCGTGGCGAGGGCGGCCTCCAGGTCGGCGTCCGCGAACACCAGGTGCGGCGTCTTGCCGCCCAACTCCAGGCCCACCCTTTTGAAACGGGCGGCGGCGCCCTGCGCGACCAGGCGGCCGGTCGCGGTACTGCCGGTGAAGCTGATCACGGGCACCCGGGGCGAGTCGACCAGCAGCCGGGCGACCTCGGAACCGGACTCGACGACGACGTTCACGACACCGCTCGGCAACTCCGGTACGGAGGCGAGGATCTCGCTCATCAGCGCCGCGGTCCTGGCCGCCTGCCCCGGCATCTTCACCACGGCCGTGCAGCCCGCCGCGAGCGCCGGGGCCAGCGCGCGGACGCACAGATAGGCGGGGGAGTTCCACGGCACCACGATCCCCGCGACGCCGACGGGCTGCCGGATCGACATCGCCATGCGGCCCGGCTGCGTGTCGGTGACCCGGCCGTGCGGCTGGACCGCCAGACCCGCCGCGAACCGCAGGGCGCGCACGATGAAGTGCGCCTCGAAGCCCGCCTCGTGCCGGAGCTTGCCGTTCTCCCGGCACAGGGTCGCGATCACCTCCGGCATCCGCGCGTCGTAGGCGTCGGCGAGGTGGCTCAGGGCGGTCGCCCGCACCATCGGGTCCAGCCGCCAGGTGCCGTCCCGGAACGCCCGGTCGGCCGCGTCGACGGCACGCCGGCCCACTTCGGCGTCGGCGTCCGCGTAGGTCCCGATGACCTCGCCCGTCGCGGGGTCGATGCTGTCGCGCGTACGGGCGAAGCCGACCCATGCGCCGTCGATCCAGTGCCGTACCGCGTGCTCGTCGTTCTCGTCGGTCATTCCGGCGACTCCTTGCTCGGTCCGGGCCCGGCCCGGAAAGGGGGATGACGTGCGGGGCAGGGCTAAATGCCGAGCAGGCACTCGGCGTTGAGGTGGGCGATCTTCGCGCGGTCCGCCTCGCTGACCGGCGCCGTCCGCAGGAACGCGGTGGCCGTCGCCATGTCCTCGAAGGGGTGGTCGGTGCCGAAGAGAATGTGGTCCGCGCCCAGCGCGAGCAGTGCGCACAGCAGGGGCGGGGCCGAGCAGACGCCGCTCGTGGTGATGTACAGGTTGCGCCGGACGTACTCCGACGGGCGGCCCAGGGCGAGTTCGACCCCGTGGTGGGCGTGGTAGTCCCAGCGGGAGTCAAGCCGCCACAGCAGGTACGGCAGGCCCTCGCCCATGTGCCCGAGGAGCACCTTGGCGCGCGGGAAGTCGTCGAAGACGCCGCCGAAGACCAGGCGCAGGAAGTGCGTCGCGGTCTCCGTCCCCCAGCTCCACATCGGTCCGACGAGTTCGGGGTGGCCCTCGATGACGTGCGGGGTGCCGACGCCGTTGGCGGGGTGCAGGTAGAGCGGTACGTCCAGCCCTTCGAGCCGTTCCCACACTCCGCGCAGGCGGGGGTCGTCGAGGTAGCGGCCCTGCGTGTGCGCGTTCACCAGCACTCCGCGCAGGCCCAGTTGGGAGACGGCGCGCTCCAGTTCCTTCGCGGCGGCCTGCGGATCCTGCAACGGCAGCGCCGCGAAGCCGGCGAACCGGCCGGGATGGTCCGCCACCACCCCGGCGAGCAGGTCGTTCACCGCCGCGGCCCGGGAGACCGCGGTCCCGGCGTCCGGTTCGGCCTGGATTCCCGGGGCGTTGAGGGAGAGGACCTGCGTGTCGAGGCCCGCCGCGTCCATCTCCGCCAGCCGCTCGCCGGTGACGTCGAGGAGCCGCCGGGACGCCTCGCGCCATTTCTCCGGCTGAAGGATCGAGGCCGACGAGGCGCCGTACTCCGCCAACTCCGGTGTAACGAAGTGTTCCTCAAGGCCGATGGTCCGCATCGCGACTCCATTGTCGAGTTTCACTTATATGCATTGACTTCATGGATGGTGAAACCTAGGTTCCGTGGGTGTCAACCCTCTGGAAGGTCCGAGCGAAGGGAAGTGCCCGATGGCAGAGCCGGTGGACGTGGCCGTGGTGGGGTACGGGCCGGTGGGCATGGTGGCGGCCGGGCTGCTGGGGCGGGCGGGTCACCGGGTCCGGGTGTTCGAGCGGTACGCGGGCCTGTACAACCTGCCGCGCGCGGCCAGCTTCGACGACGAGACGATGCGCACCCTGGCGCGGCTCGGCGTCGCGGACGAACTGCTGCCCCGGGTGCGCGTGCAGCCCACGTACGAATGGCGCAACGGCGGCGGCGACCTGCTCATCGAGCAGCACTTCGCCGCGACCGGACGCAGCGGCTGGGCCGAGTGGCACATGATGTACCAGCCCGACCTCGAGGCCGCGCTGGACGGGGTCTGCCGCTCGATGCCGCAGGTGGACGTGCGGCACGCGCACACCGTCGTCGCCCTGGAACAGCACCCGGAGCACGTCGCGCTCACCGTCGAGGGCCCCGACGGGCGCGAGACGACGACGGCGCGGTACGTCGTCGGCTGCGACGGCGGCAACAGCTTCGTGCGGTCGGCCCTCGGCGTCGGCCTGCACGACTACGGCTTCTCCGAACCGTGGATGGTGTGCGACTTCCGGTTCCGCCGCCCGACCCGGGTGCCTCCCGCCCTCCAGCTCGGCGACCCCGCGGGCCCGACCTCGATCATCTCGCTCGGACCGGAGCACCACCGCTTCAGCTTCATGCTCGACTCGGTGGACGACTTCACGGCCGAACGCGATCCGCGGCGGGTCTGGAAACGGGTCGCGCCCCACCTCACGCCTGATGACGCCGACCTCATCCGGGTCGCCACGTACACGTTCAGGTCGCTCGTCGCACGGGACTGGCGCGTCGGACGGGTGCTGCTCGCGGGCGACGCGGCGCATCAGATGCCCCCGTTCCTCGGGCAGGGCATGTGCTCGGGCTTCCGCGACGCGCAGAACCTCGCGTTCAAGCTGGACCTGGTCCTGCGCGGACGGTTGCCGGACACCGTCCTCGACACGTACCAGCGGGAGCGCGAGCCACATGTGCGGGCGGTGACCGAGAAGGGCATCGAACTGGGGCACCTGCAGACGCTGCGGGACCCGGTGCGGGCCGCTGAGCGCGACCGGGTCCTCCTGGCCCGCCGAGCCGAGGGGAGGGCGTCCGAGGCCGTGCGCATGCCGGACCTCGTCGACGGCCTCTTCGCGCGGAACCCGGGCGTCGGCCGGGGACAGCTGTCGGTGCAGGGAGTGGTGGACGACGGCACTCGCCGCGACCGCCTGGACCAGGTCGTGGGCGGCGGCTTCCATGTGCTCGTCGTGCCCGAACGGCTGGCGGCCCTCGAACACGCCGGTCTGCTGGACGAACTGGATCGCGCGGGGGTACGCGTCGTCGTACCCGGTGAAGGAGCGGCCCCGCACCGGCGCGCGAGCGTCGTCCATGACGTCCAGGGCACCTACCGCGTCTGGTTCGCCGAGCTCGGCTGCGCGGCCGCCGTGGTCCGCCCCGACTTCTACGTCTTCGGTACGGCGAACGGCCCGGACGCCGTGACCGCCCTCGTCCGGGAGCTGCTGACCGTGGTGAGCGGCGACACGGACCGGGGCGAGGTGCGGGCGGACGCCTGATGCCGCGACTGCCTCGGTCGCCCTGGGAGGGGGAGGGGCCGGTCACTATGATCGCCGCTGTGACAGATCAGCGCCCCTCCGAACCCGAAGCCGGTGAGGCATCGCCGGCCCGCCAGGGCATTCAGTCCGTCGAACTGGCCATGACGGTCCTCCTGGCTCTCGAAGAGGGCCGTGGGCCGATGAGCCTGACGCAGATCGCCGCGGGCGCCGGCATGCAACCGAGCAAGGCCCACCGCTACCTCGTCAGTCTCGCCAGGGTCGGTCTCGTCGCCCAGTCACCCAGCTCCGGACGGTACGACATGGGGCCGTCCATGCGGCGGCTCGGCGTCGAGTCGCTGCGCAGGATGGACGAAGTCGCGCTCGTCAGCGAGCACTTGCCCGGACTGCGGGACCGCACGTCGCACGCGGTGAACCTGGCGGTGTGGGGCGATCACGGGCCCGTCGTCGTGCGCTGGGAGTACGGCGCCCACGCACTGCCGATCACGGTGCGGGTCGGCGCCACCATGCCGCTGCTGACCTCGGCCATGGGCGGCGCCTTCCTCGCCCACCTGCCCGAACAGATCACCGAGCCCGTTTTGTGCGCGCAGTTGCAGACGGAGACGCCGGACGAGGCGGCCCGGGAAGCGGTCGCCCGGATCAAGGACGAGGTGCTGCGCGAGGGCGTGGCCACCACGGCCGGCGGCGTCATCCCGGGCGTCACGTCCCTGGCCGCCCCGGTGTTCACCGCGGGCGACTCGTTCCCCCTCGTCGTCACCCTGGTGATGCCGGCCCGCGGTGTCACTGAGCAGGACATGCCCCGCTTTGTGACGGAACTGCTGAACGCGACCCGGGCGATGTCCGAGATGCTGGGGCACTCCGGGCGGGCGTCGGGCTGACACCGGTTCGAGGCTCCCGGGCGGTGGGCCGTCCGGGAACACGAAGGTCCGCGGCGATGGTCTGCGGGTCACTGCAAGCCTGCGGCCACCAGGGTCGCGGTGACGGGTTCGAGCTCGGTGATCAGTTCTTCGAGTTCGGCGGGGGACAGGGCGTCGTAGGGCGGGGCGGCGAGTTCATCGGTGAGGTCTTCGATGCGTTGTTTCGTGGCGCGGCCGGCGTCGGTGAAGTGGCCGTCGGTGTCGATCAGCCCGCGTTCGCGCAGGCCGTCCATGACCGCGGCCAGGCGCTCTTTCGGCAGGTGATGGATGCGGCCGAACGACTCCGGGGGATGGATGCCCTGTTCCAGAGCGGAGAGCACGTGGGCCTGCGTGCCGCCGATGCGCGCGCCGACCAGAGCGGCGATGTGCCCGTCGCCGCGGTGCTCGCGCAGCATGGTCGCGGAGTGCCACAGCCGGGCGACGGGGTCGCTGGGGACCTCAAGCGTCCGCATGCCGGCGTACATCACCCGGCCTTCGACGGGGGCGCTCGTCGCGGCCTTGGTGGTCAGGTCCGCGGCGCGCACCAGGCCCGGGGATCCGGCCAGTTCGTTGCCGAGGATGCGCCGTAGGGAGGCCGCGCTGCCCCGCTCCCGCGCGGCGACGGACGCCTCGGGCGGGATCGTCTCCCAGGCGCTGGGGATGTGCCGTGCGGCTTCTCCCTCGGCGAAGTTGTAGAAGGCCGCGTGCACGACGTGGGCCGGCACCCGGCCCAGCGGTGCGGCGCGGCTGGCGAAGTAGCCGTCCCAGTAGGTGCGATGGCCGAGTGCGGCCAGTTCCTCGTTGCACTCGTCGGCGAGGAACGTGACCAGGCAGATCGGCTCCAGGAGCTCGAACATGCGGCGGGCGGTGTGAGTCATCGGATCCAGGCGCGTCGTGCCCATCGGGCTCTCCCCCTTCATCAGGTGTGCCGACTTGGACCGCCCGGTACACCGGAACTCATCGGCGACCGGAGGGAGCCAGTGCGGCCGGGTCGGCGTCTGCGTGACCGTCAGGAGCAGGCGGGCGTGGTCGTCGGGACTCAAGGAGAGTCCGTGAACGCGGTCCGGACGGTCGCGGGCCGCCAGATCTGCACCAGGCAGTACTGGTCCTTGCCATCGAGTTCCGCTTCGTGCCCGACGGGAGTCTCCAATGGCGCGGACGCTCCCCGAAGCGGTGAGGTGAACGGACCGCTCTCACGGTTGAACACCCAGTGCCAGCGCATTCTGTAGGTCCCCGGCGACGGCAGGACCGACGGGATGCTCCGGATTCCGTCTGCCATGGCCGGCCTGACCCCGAAGCGGGGTCGAACCGGCCGACGTCATCCGAGCCGGACACCGCCTGCGACGCGGGGATCAGTGTTCAGATGAGCCGCGATCCGCGCGATCGTCCCGGCGTTGTCCTCGAACAGGTGCGCCCGCATGCCCGATGCCCGGGCCGCCTCGACGTTGACGGCGACATCGTCGATGAAGAGACAGTCCTCCGGCCGTACCTCCAGGTCGGCGCATGCGGCCTCGAAGGCGCGTGGGTCCGGTTTCTCGATGCCGATCTCGTGCGAGTACACGATCCGCTCGACCAGTTCGTCGAACCGGTACAGCTCTGTCTCCCGCTCCCGGGCACCGACGAAACTGTTGCTCAGAATGCCCAGCCTGCAACTGCCCCGCAGCCCTCGTACGTAGGCGATGAGTTCTTCGTTGGGCGTTCCCAGGTACTCCGCCCACAGATCAGCCATGAAGGCTTCCACCTGGCGCGCGTCGAGGCCGAGGCGGGATGCTGCCTCCCACTCCACGTCGTGTTCGCTGATGTGGCCGATGCTCCCGGCCTTCCACACGTCACGCATCCGCTCGTGCACGGTGCCCGGCGGCAGGGCCAGCCGCTCTTCCCACCGCCGCACCCACCCCGTTTCCGGCGTGATCTCCAGGACGCCGCCGATATCAAGAATGACGCAGGTCTCCGTCATGCGAACTCCCCTCATCGTCCGACCGGTTGGCGAGCGCACATCGCCCTCTCACATGATCCGGGATGACGTGACGGGAGAAAACAATCTCGGAGCTTCGTCGCCGAGGAGTCGAGGAGCCGAGGAGCCGAGGACCAGGGAACTGCCTGGCGGGTGTCGCCGTCGCGCTCACGAAGTCCATTCCTTGTCCGAGCGACGGTGGGGGAACAGGGCCGCGGCGGTCCCGACGAGGACGAGGAGGATCACGAGCAGCAGGACCTGTTCCCGGCCGTGGAGCACGAGGGCGGCGCCCGCGAGAGCACCGGCGAACATGGCCGACGCGGACAGCAGCCGCGGTCCTGCCTTCGCGGAGCTGCCCCCCGCGCCACGGCTGTCGGCTGCCATGCCGGTGATGGTCAGGGTCAGCACCGTCGTGGTGAGGTCGGGCACGGCAAGGCGTCGCGCGGCGGAATTCTGCAGGCCCATGGCCGAGCCGAGCAGGGCGATGAGCGTGAACCGTGCCCAGCCGCTGCCCGGAGCCGCCGTGCTCTGTCCCACTCCGAAAGCCGCGAGAACCAGCACGGCCTGCAGGGACACAGCCGTCAGAAGGAAGCGGCCACGGTGGTGCGGGGCGCGGTGGCCCAGACGGCCGCCTCCCAGGGCGCCGACGGCGAAGGCCAGCAGCGCGAGGAGGGACGCGGTCAGCGAGAAGCCGGGGGCACCCGCGAGGGAGAAGGCCATGAAGACGACGTTGCCCGTCATGTTCGCCACGAAGACGTGCCCGAGCACCAGGTAGCTGTAGGCGTCGATCAGGCCGGTGACCACCGTCAGCGCGAGCAACAGCGGCGGCAGCGGCCCATTCTTCCCTTCGAGGTCAGGGATCAGGATGGCGCGGGCGTCGCGCAGGGTGGTGAGCACGTGGTCCTCTCGGTGGACGTGGACGGTCGGCCGGCCACCGGTGATGTTTCCAGGCGGCCAGTCCGCGGAGGCCGCCTGTGGGGTGAAGGGCGCCTGAATTGACGTTCCTCTGACACTGCTTGACGTGGATCGAACCTTTCTGTGTCGCGCCTGTATCCACGCGTGAGGATTCCCGCCGACCGGTGTTGAAGAGCCGCCCCGCGGACCGGGACGCTTGGAGGCGGGTCCGGTACCGCGCCGGTTCCCGTCAGTCCGTGATGCCCCGAGTCCGCGGGGCTCGCGTCCGGTGATGGTCGGGGGAGGGGCACTGTGCGCGAACTGCTCGACGGCTGTCGGCAGGCTCCTCCCGACCCGCCGTCCGCGACGGCCCTCCTGCCCCTCGGCCTCCGTGAAACGCACATCTGGACCCTGAAAGTCCCCGGCGACGGACGGGAACCGCCGAGCCAGGTCCTGCGGGAGCTCGACGGACGTGAACGGCAGCGCGCCGCCGGGTTCCTGCGCACCCGCGACCGGCTCCGCTATGTCGCGGCCCACGTCGCGCTGCGCCGCGTACTGGCGCTCTATCTGGGGCGGGCGCCGCAGGCCGTCCGGTTCGGCCGGGCCGACTGCCCGCGCTGCTCCGGGCCGCACGGACGGCCGCAGGTGCGGGATGTCGAGGATGCGCCCCACTTCTCGCTGTCGCACAGCGGGGGCCTGGCGACGGTGGCCGTGGCGAGGACGCCGGTCGGTGTCGACGTCCAGACCGTTCCGTCGCCCAGAACCATGGAGCTGTGCGCCCATCGACTGCACCCGCGGGAGCGGGCCGATCTGAGTGAACTCCGGCCGCCCGGACGCCCGTTGGCCTTCGCCAGGTTGTGGTCCCGTAAGGAGGCCCACCTGAAAGGGGTCGGGATCGGTCTGGCCCGAAGGCTCGACGCCGACTATCTCGGCGGACGCGCAGGCCCGGCCGGAGCGGTGGGCGGTTGGCTCGTGCGCGATCTGCCGGATGATGCCGCGGGAGGCGCCGATGCCCGGGACGCCGTCGCGGCCGTCGCTGTCCGCACGCGGCACGACCACCGCGTCGTACTGCGCGCGGTTCCCGTGCAAGGGATCTATGCATCCGGCGCCGACGCGGCAGACCTGATGGCGGCGACGGCACCGCTCCACGTGACGGACGTCCGCGCTTCCGGCCGGTCGACATGAGGCGGGTGGCAGACGTGCGCGGAACCACCGAGGCCGGGACGAGGTCTCGCGGCGTACGGGCCGTCACGCTCGACTCCGCGGACGGACCGCTGTCCGCGCTGCTCTCCGAACCGACCGGCGAACCCCCGCGGGCCGCGGTCGTCGCCCTGCACGGCGGGGGCATGCGAGCCGGCTACTTCGACGGCACGGCCCACCCCGATCTGTCCCTGCTCACCCTCGGGGCCCGCCTGGGCTACACCGTCCTCGCCGTCGACCGGCCCGGCTACGGGCGGTCCGCCGAGCGCTTCCCCGACGGCAGGAGCCTCGAGGAGCAGACAGCGACGGTCCGCTCAGCGATCGAGGAGTTCGCCGCCGGCCATGTCACCGGAGCGGGCGTCCTGCTGCTCGGGCACTCCTACGGCGGCAAACTCGCCCTGAGCACCGTCGCCGCATCCGCCCCGGATCCCGTGATCGCCGTGGACGTCTCGGGGTGCGGGCGTCGTCCGGCCGTCGGTCCGGACGAAGCGGCGGGCGGCGCCCGTGGACTGCGCGGACGACGCCTCAACTGGGGCCCCTCGCAGCTGTATTCGCCCGGCGCCGTCGGGTCGAGCGCGTACATCGTGGCCCCCGTGCCGCCCCGGGAGAGGGAGGACATGGCGAACTGGGAGCGGCGCAGCGAGGAACTGCTGCCCCGGATCCGGGTGCCGGTCCGGCTGACGTTCGCCGAGTACGAGGCGTGGTGGCGGCACACCGACGAGGACCTGGCCGATCTCCGGGAGCGGCTGTCCCGCGCGCCCCGCGTCGTCCTGGACCGGCTGCCGGGGGCCGGTCACAACATCAGTCTCGGCCTGGCAGCCCGCACGTACCACCTGCGCGCCTTCGCCTTCCTGGAGGAATCGCTCCGCATGAGGCGCCTTGCGAGACCGTCCGTCGGCGCGGCCCGGGGCGGCGGATCGTGACGTCGACCGCTGCCCGGGCGACGGCCTCGCTGCGGTCCCGCAACTTCCGGCTCTTCGTCATCGGCCAGATCGTGTCGGTCGCGGGCACCTGGATGATGGTCGTCTCCCAGGACTGGCTCGTCCTCGGCATGACCGACGACTCCGGCACCGCCCTCGGTACGGTGACCGCGCTCCAGTTCGCGCCCGTGCTGCTGTTCACGCTGCAGGGCGGCCGGCTCGCCGACCGGTTCGACAAACGGCGGCTGCTGATGGCCGCGAACCTGGCATCGGGCGCCCTGGCCCTGACCCTTGCCGTGCTGGTGCTCACGGGCTCGGCCCGCTTGTGGAGCGTGTACGGGTTCGCCTTCGCCGTCGGTCTGGTGAACGCCGTGGAGATCCCGGCCCGGATGTCCTTCGTGGGCGAACTGGTCGGCTCCGAACTCCTCCCGAACGCGTCGGCGCTGAGCGCCGCGTACTTCAACGTCGCCCGGATCGTGGGCCCCGCCGGAGCGGGAGTGCTGATCAGCGTCGCCGGCACGGGCTGGGTGATGCTCCTGAACGGACTCAGCTATCTGGCGACGGTGGTGGCGCTGCGGCTGATGGACCCGGCCCGGATATCGCGCACCGCACGCGGGCCGGACAAGGCGGGGGTGCGCGACGGACTGCGGCACGCGACGCGCAGCCCCGATCTCCTCGTGCCGCTGGCGCTGGTCGCGGCGGTGGCGGTGTTCGGCATGAACTTCCAGCTCACGCTGCCGCTCCTGGCGAAGACCGTGTTCCACGCCGACGCCTCGTCCTTCGGCCTGGTCACCGCGGCCTTCGCCGCCGGATCTCTGGCGGCGGCGTTCTCCGGGACACTGCGGCGCGGACGGCCCTCGCAGCGACTGGTGATCGGATCGGCGGCGGTGTTCGGAGCGGCGGAGGCCGCCACCGGCTGGGCGCCCACCTATCCGGCCGCGATCGCCCTGCTGTTCCTCACCGGCTTCGCCACCACCCACTTCGCCCAGGCCGCCAACCACCGCATCCAGTTGGGCAGTGACCCCCGCTACCGAGGGCGCGTCCTCGGCCTCTACACACTCATCCTGCAAGGCTCGACGCCGGTCGGCGCCCTGCTGGTGGCACGGCTCAGCGAACAGGCGGGGGCACGCTCCGGATTCGTCGCCGGGGGACTGCTGTCCCTGGGAGCGGCAGGGGCGGCGGCGGTTTTCGCGGCGGTACGGGGCGCGTCCCCTGGCCGCGCACCTGATGCCTCACGCCTCGCCGAACCTGAACCCCACCCCCCGCACGGTGACGATGAGGCCCGGCAGGCCGATCTTGGACCGGAGCGTGCTGACATGCGTGTCGAGCGTGCGCCCTGAGCGGGAGCCCGATCCCGAGCCCGGGGAGCCCGCTTCTGCGCCCCAGATGTCGGCGATGAGACCCGCCCGCCCGTGCACCGTGCGCGGCTCCGACGCCAGCCGGTGCAGCAGCTCGAACTCTTTGCGCGTCAACCGGACCGCCCGGTCGGCGAAGCGCACGTCCCCGGTCGTCGTGTCCAGCCGCAGCCGACCCCGGCGCAGTGCGGATCCGCGGGTGTGCGGGCGGCCGGACCGGGCGCGGCGCAGCACGGCCTCGACGCGGGCCAGCAACTCCCGCTGACCGTCCTGGTGGGCGACGCAGTCGTCGGCTCCCGCCCGCAGAAACAGGATCCGGTCGAGCGTCCGGCCGGGCGCGGTGACGGCGATGACGGGCATGTCACCCGCGGCCCGTACCCTCCGGCACACCTCGACACCGTCCATGTCCGGCAACGGGGCGTCCACCAGCAGCAGATCGAACGCCTCGCGTACGGCCAGCGCCTCGGCCCCGGTGCCGCAGGTACGGGTGTGACAGCCGTGCCTGCGCAGCTGGTCGGCCAGCGCCCTGCGCGTGTCGGCGTCGGCCACCGCGACCAGCACTCCGGAGGGAGGCGACGTCCGGGGGAGCGCGGCCGCAGCGGCGGGTTCGAGGGCGAGCCGGAACCCGACACCTCGCACGGTGCGGATCCACTCGCCGTGACCCAGCTTTCCGCGCAGCGAGGCGATGTGGGTGTCGAGCGTGCGCGATGTCCGTGCCCCGGCCTTCTCGCCCAGCGGCCAGACCTCCCGCATGAGGTGCTGCCGGCCGACCACCGAACCGGCGTGCCGGGCCAGGCAGTGCAGCAGGTCGAACTCCTTGCGGGTGAGTGCCACCGGCGCTCCGGCCACACGCACCTCGCGGGCCCCGGCGTCGATGTGCAGGGGGCCCAGCGTCATGGGGGCGAGGGCCGGGCCCGCGGTCGGGCGGGTGTCGGACCTGCGGGCCAACGCCTCGATACGGGCGAGGAGTTCCTGGAGCGCGCACGGCTTGTCGAGGCAGTCGTCGGCTCCCGCGCGCAGCGCGAGAACCCGCTCGATCCCGCTCGCCCCGTCGGTGAGGGCGATGACCGGTACCCGTGTCGTCTCCCGGACACGGCGGCACACCTCCAGGCCGTCCATGTCCGGGAGCCGCAGGTCGAGCAGGACCAGGTCCGTCTGCCGGCAGGCCGTGAGGGCGGCGCGTCCGGTGCCGACGACGACGGTCCTGTGCCCGTTGCGCCGCAGACCGCCCACCGGCGACCAGCTCGTCGCGCGGGTGTCCTCGGCGACCAGGATGCGCACGGCGGTCTCCTCTCACGGGGTCCGGGCGCGGCCCGGCACGGCGTCCAGCAAGGCGCGGGTGTACGGATGGGCGGGTGCGGTGAACACGTCGCCGGTCGGCCCGGACTCCACCAGCCGGCCCGAGCACAGCACGGCGACGCGGTGGGCGATCCGGCGGACCACGCCGAGGTCGTGCGAGACGAACAGATACGCCACACCGGTGTCCTCCTGGATGGTGGCGAGGAGGTCGAGGATCTGCGCCTGCACCGCGACGTCCAGCGCCGACACCGGTTCGTCGCAGATCACCAGCTCGGGGGAGAGGGCCAGCGCGCGGGCGATCGCCACGCGCTGGCGCTGCCCGCCGGAGAGCTCGGCGGGCCGGCGTGCCGCCACGTCGGAGGGCAGCGCGACATGGTCGAGCAGCTCGCGGACCCGTCCCGCCCTGGCCGCGCGGTCGCCGACCCGGAAGGCGCGCAGCGGTTCGGCCACGATGTCGGCGATGTCCTGGCGCGGGTCCAGGGAGGCGTACGGATTCTGGTGGATCAGCTGGATGCGTCGGCGCATCGCGCGCAGCCCGCTGCCGGTGGCCTCGGTGACATCGTCGCCGTCGACCCGGATCCGGCCGGCGGTCGGCGCGAGCAGCCTCAGGATCAGCCGGGCCGTCGTCGTCTTGCCGGAGCCCGATTCACCGACCAGCGCCAGGGTCTCGCCGCGGCGCAGCGTCAGGCCCACGTCGTCGACGGCGCGCACGGTGCGTGGTCCGGCGCCGGACCGGGGCAGCGGGAAGTCCTTGGTGAGGTGTTCGACCTCCAGCAGCGGCGTCGCACCCTCGACGGTCGGCAAAACCGGCACCAGGGCTGGTTCGACGTCCCACCGGGGAGTGGCGTCGAGGAGGCGGCGCGTGCGGGCGGCGGCCGGTGCGGTCAGGATTTGTGCGGTCGATCCCTGTTCGACGATCCGTCCGTCCGCCATGACCGCGATCCGGTCGGCCCGGTCGGCGGCGACGCCGAGATCGTGCGTGACGAGCAGCACCGCCGTTCCGGAGTCCCGGGCCAGAGACTGCAAGTGGTCGAGAACGCCTTGCTGCACGGTGACGTCGAGAGCGCTGGTGGGCTCGTCGGCGACGATCAGGCGTGGGCCCGCCGCCATCGCGATCGCGATGAGGACACGCTGCCGCATCCCGCCCGACAGCTCATGGGGATGGCGCCGCGCCTGGGTGCGGGGCTCGGGCAGTCCGACCAGTTCGAGCAGTTCGACGGCCCGTTCGCGCGCGTCACGCCGGGACGCGCGACGGTGGATGCGCAGCACCTCGGCGACCTGCGTCCCCACGCGCCGTACCGGATTGAGGGAGACGGCCGGATCCTGCGGGACTAGGCCGATATGAGCGCCGCGCAACGCCCGCAGCTCCCGCTCCGGCAGTCCGGTCAGCTCACGACCGCCGAAGGCGATCCGCCCGGCGTCGACCCGTCCGCCGGGCGGCAGCAGCCCGGTGATCGCGTGGGCCGTGCTGCTCTTGCCCGATCCGGACTCGCCGACGAGCGCGACGATCTCCCCGGCCGCGATGTCGAGGTCGACGCCCCGCGCGGCTTCCACCCGGCCGGCGCGGCTCCGGTAGGAGACTGTCAGACCGCGGACCGACAGCAGGGCCGGGTCCGTGCGTATCTCGTGGCTCTCGCTCTCGCGTACCGTGCTCACCGGCTCTCCTCCCATTCGCCGCCCAGCGCACGGGAGATACGGTGCGTGGACAGGACGAACGCGGCGACGACGAGACCGGTGATCGTCGACATCCACCACGCGTCGGACAGATAGTCACGGCCGTCGGCGATGAGGGTGCCCCACTCGGGCGCGGGCGGCGGCGCCCCGTACCCGAGGAAGCTCAGCGACGCCACGGACAGGACGGCCGTGCCGAGGTCGAGCACGGCCAGGACCAGGACGGGCCCGGCCGCGTTCGGCACGATGTGACGGCCCAGGACGGAGTACCAGCGGGCCCCGCCGAGACGGGCCGCCTCCACGTACTCGGCGCCCCGCACCCGCAGCACCTCCGCGCGCGTGACCCGGGCGAACCCGGCCACACCTGCCACGCCGACCGCCAGCGCCACCGGCACCGTGCCCCGGCCGAGCGCCGTCACCACGGCGAGGGAGAGGAACAGTCCCGGCACGGCGAGGAGTACGTCGACGATCCGCATCAGCACGCTTTCGACCAGCCCTCCGGCGAATCCGGCGATGAGCCCGAGTCCGCCGCCCACGACGAACGCGACGGCCACGGCGACGAGCGTCGCCCGCAGCGAGACCCCCGCACCGTGCACCACCCGCGCGAACAGGTCACGGCCCAGCTCGTCGGTGCCGAACCAGTGCGTGCCGCTGGGCGGTTGGAGTATGTCGGCGGGCGTGCCGCGCAACGGATCACGGCCGGTGAACACCTCGGGCCAGAACGCGGCGACCACCAGTGCGGCCACGACGAGCAGCGCCAGCACGAGCCCCGGGCGGCGGGCCAGGAAACGCGGCAGACGCCGGCCGCCGGCTCCGCGCCCGCGCCCGGCGAGGGGCAGCGCAGGGACGAGGTCCACCTGTTTCGGCACGGTCGCCGCCTCGGTGTCCTGACTCACGCGGGGCTCCTTCGCACGGAGGTGGCGATACGGTGGTCGAGCAGCGGATACAGCAGGTCGACCAGGAGATTGACGAGCACGAAGACCAGCGCGCCGAACACCACGACGCCCTGGACCACCGGCACGTCCTGGACGGTGACGGCGTCCGTGGTGACACGGCCCAGACCGTGCCGCGAGAAGACGTTCTCGACGACGACGGCGTTGGCCGTCAGCTGCCCCGCGAGCACCCCGACCACCGTGAGCGCGGGCAGCGACGCGTTGCGCAGCGCGTGATGGAACTGAATGCGGGCCCGCCCCGCGCCCTTGGCCCGCGCGGTGCGCACGTAAGGGGTACCGAGCTCGGTAAGAAGGCTCTTGGAGAGCACCTGAGCCACGAGCACCGCCGCGGGAAGCGCGAGGGTGACGGAGGGCAGCACGAGCCCTGCGGGACCGCCCTCACCGAACGCGGGGAACAGCGGGACCCGGAACGCGAACAGCTGGACGAGCATCAGACCGACCCAGAACGACGGCAGGCTGATGCCCACGGCGGGCACCGAGAGCAGCAGATCGCGCAGCCGGCGCCGTCGGACGGACGTCGCGGCCAGCGCGAGCCCGCCGCCGAGCAGCACCGCCAACGGCAACGCCACGAAGGTCAGTTGAAGCGTCGGTGGCAGTGCGTCCGAGAGGATGTGCGTCACGGGGCGGCCGGTCGCCAGGGAGTTCCCGAAGTCACCGTGCAGCGCACGGCCGAGCGCGGTCGCGTACCGGACCAGGACCGGCTCGTCGAAGCCGTACTGGGCCCGCAGTTCGTCGAGCCGCCGTTGATCCACGGGTCCGGAGTCCGACCCGGTCCCCGCCATCGCCGCGACCGGGTCGCCCGGCAGCAGGTCCAGCAGGAAGAAGGTCAGCGTGTACGCCCCCCACAGCACGCCGGCCGTCTGCGCCAGACGCCAGGCCACGTACCGTCCCATCTCGTCCTCCCCACGTTCCGTACGATCCCGATCCCGCCCGGTCGGCGCTTCAGCGCTTCCATGTGTCGTGCAGCTGCACTCCGCCCGACGCGCCGATGGTCAGTCCGTGCACCCGGGCGGAGGTGCCGATCAGCGTCTCCTGGTCGGCGATCGGTACCACGTATGCCTGACGGACGATCAACTTCTGTGCCTGGGAGACGAGACCGTCGCGCTTCTCGGAATCGAGGGTGGCCGCCTGCCGGTCGAGCAGGGAGTCGAGCCCGGTGCCGTCCTCGATGCGGTAGGAGTTCACGAGCCGCGTGGAGTAGAGGGTGCGCAGGCCGTCGGGGTCGGCCCGGGTGAGGTCGCCGCCCCACAGGGCGTCGTACTTGCCGGCCCGTATGGTCTGCGGAAACTGCGGTACCTGGAGCTGCCGGACGTTCAGCTCGATGCCGACGTCCTTCAACTGCTGCTGCACCAGTTCGAGAGCGGTGCGCTGGGCTCCCGCCGTGCTGAACGACACCACGGTCAGGCTCAGCCGCTGCCCGGCCCTGCGCCGGACACCGTCGCCGCCCTCGCGCCAACCCGCTTCTTCCAGAAGGGACTTGGCCCGCGCCGGGTCGAAGTCGAGATCGGTCGCCAGGTCCACGTGGCCCGGTGTCGTCCGGGACAGCACACTCGTCGCGGGCCGGGTGCCGGAGGGGAAGACCGCCGTAGTGATCTCCTGGCGGTCGATCGCGACCTGCGCCGCCTGCCGCACGCGGACGTCGCGGGTGAGCGGACGGCCGTTGTTGAAACCCAGGTTGAGGACCACGCCCGGGTTGGCCCGCCGGGCGACCGCCGCTCCCGAACGGCGCAGGGCCACCTCGTCCTGCCTGCGGATGCCGCCGATCACATCGACCTGCCCGGAGCCCAGGCTCCCGGTGCGTACCCCGGGTTCCGCGACGACGTCGAAGGTCACGGTGTCGAGATACGCCGCGCCCTTCTTCGTCCACCGCGTCGGTCCCCAGTCGTACGCGGCGCGCTTCTTGAGGACGAGGGACTGGTTGGGGCGATAGCGCGAGACGGTGAAAGGGCCCGAGCCGTGCACCCCGTCGGTGCAACGCTGCTGCGGGGTGCGGGCGGTGTCGGCGGGTGACACCAGCCCGAGCGCAGCCGTCGAAGTGGCTTGCAGGAACTGGGCGTTGGACCGGTCGAAGGTGACCTTGACGGTGTGCTGGTCGACGACCTCGGTCCGGCGGTAGCCCGCCAGATGGCCCTGGGCCAGGATGGCGAGGCCGCCGAGCTCGGGTATCGCGTCGAAGTTCTTCTTCACCGCGGCCGCGTCCACCGGAGCCCCGTCGCTGAACGTGGCACCGGGGCGCAGCCGGAAGGTGAAGGTTCGCGCGTCGTCGCTCACCCGCCAACTGCTGGCGATCCAGGGGACGATGCGACCCGAGGACGGGTCCTGGTCGGTGAGCGAGTCGACCGTCTGGCGCAGCGCGTACAGCGTGTCGCTGCTGCCGACCTGCTGCGGGTCCAGGCATCCGGCGTCGGTGCCCACGGCGAATCTCAGGTTCCCGCCCGACCGCGGGGGACCGGCGTCGCCTTTCTGGCTGCCGGACACGGCGCCGCCGCAGGCACCGACGGAGACCATGGTCGTCAGGGTCAGGGCGGGGAGCCAGAACATCCGGGCAGGCCGGGATCGCAACGTCTTCACGGGCGCAACTCCATGCGGGAGGGGCGCTGCGCCCGACAGGGCGGCAGCGCACGGGAGAGGTGGAGTACGGGAGTCGTCACCGCGGAAGAGGAACCGCCGGGACGAGAGGTGGAGGGTCGGTCAGCCGGCGGGACAAGCGGCGCTGCTGACGCGCGCCAGATCGATGTGACGCCGCGAGAAGAAGAGGCGGGCCGCCACGGGCACACCTGAGAGGGCGGGGAAACACGACTTCCGCATGGTGAATGAACCTCCTGCCTGCGGATGCCGGACCGCCGAATGCCGGGAACCATACAGATGTCCCGGGAACCCGGTCAATAGCACCCTGCGCGAATACGCGTTCGCGGCAATTCCTCAACAGTGCGCCATCTGCCGGACGTCGGGCAACGCCGTGTCATCATGAGCGAGCCATTGCCGCACCTGTCCGAAAGGAAAGAAGTGACGTCAACGAACGACGAGCTCCTCGCCACCCTCGCCGCGGAGCGGGAGATTTACCAGACCTTCTACAAGTTCTTCCGGCTGGTGGACACCAACCGGTACGAGCAGCTGGTCGAGTGCTTCACGAAGGACGCACTGATCGAGTACGACGTGATGCCCGGGCCGGTCCAGCGGTTCCACGGACGGGACGAGTTCACGGCCTTCATGTCACGGAGCCTGCCGTGGAAGCGTGAACCGACCGTCGCCCACGTACTGGGCCAGACCATCGTCGAGTGGAACGAGGGCAAACCGCACGTACAGGCCTACGCCACCGTCTGGCACTGGAGCGCGACCCGCACCGCCGACGGCCGGGACCGGCCCGCCGACTGGACCGTGGTGGGCCTGGTGGAGGACGACTTCGAGCTGGAGGACGGGCGCTGGCTGATCAGCCGGCGCTACGTCTCGCCGGTCGCCGGACTCGTCGCGGCGGGGAGGGGGCCGATGTAGCGACGCGCCGGTGCCGCCGCGGTGCGGCGCACTGGTCTGCATTCACCTGTCACCCATGTCTGCGAATGACTGTCACTCATGTCCACGAATGCCCTGGCCATTCTCGGTTTTATGGCAAACCGCTCTCGAGCGCCTGTCACCGATGTTTCCGAATAACTGTCACCGATGTTCCCGGAACATTCCGCGGGCGGCGGACGCAATTGTCCGTGGCGGGGTTCTCGTTGTGGCAACCCTCACGTTTCAAAAAAGGGATCCGGACCTGTTCGATGCTTTTCGGACAGCGCTGGAGAGCGAGGAGAGCCGGGCTCGAGGTCCGCTCAAGAACTGATGGAGCCCTCGCGCGACCGGATGTCCACCGAGTGCGACCCGCACTTCCCCGCCGGCGGCCGCCGCACTGTGACAGAAATGAGCCACCGCCGACCCGTCGGCCGTTTCACACAGCAGCAATGTCAGGAGTGTACGGTCGGCACGAACCATCCCGGCCCCGCCCCGGCGGAGGCCACGTCACCACAGTGAGACTCGGCCACGTCGAGCCCCTCAAGGGCACGGTCGGGCGCGCGGACGACGATGTCCGCCCACAGCCGCCGCACCCCGGGCACCGGCCGCCTCCTCCAACGCACCGCGCGCCACGCCGTCGAACCGAACCCACTCGTGAGGGCGCGTCCGGCGCCGATGCCGACCCCACGTCCGATCGGCGATCAACTTCCCGGCATCGCGCAGGTGTTGACGTCCGGGCGCGGCCGAGGCCTCGCGCACGAGAAGCACCCGCGTCACGAGAACGGGATCCACAAGCCAGGCCAGGGGGAATTGATGATGAAGACGACCGCGGGCGTGAGGTCCATGGTGATGCCCGGAGCCGCTGAGACCCCGGCCGCACCGCTGGGCCGGACGCGGGGCGGTGCCGGCCTGTTCCGCGAGGGCTCGGCGATCTACATCCCAGGCCGTCCCGACGCCCCCGACACCGAACGAATACCGCCCGACGAGTTCTGCTCGTCCCTGCACAGCCTCGAGCTCGCCCACCTCGGCGTCCGCCGGGCCATCGTGCACGAACAGGTCGAGAGCGTCCTCGGCGCCGACGACCGACGCGGCCACGCCTACTGCATGTGGCTCGCGATCCTCACCCTCCTCTACACCGGAGACCTCCCCTCCGCCCACGAGGAGTGCCGTCAACTGGCCCGCGACCCCAGATGGCTGGGCTCGCCCCGGCATCAGGTCATGCTCACCCTGCTGCGCGCCCGGATCAGCCTGCTCGCCGGCGACGGCGTCAAGGCGGCCGCACTGCTCGCCGACGCGCTCGGCAGGGGACTGCCGGAATCGGTCTCCCGGCTGGCCGCCGCCTGGCTCGTCGAGGCCCAGATCCTCTCGGGGCGCATCGAGGACGCCCATCGAACCCTGCTCCAGCAGGAGTTGGCGGGCCGGCTCACCCCGGATCTGCCCGACGTCGTCCATGTCCTCGCGGCCCGCGGATCCCTGCACATGGCGACCGGCCACTTCCAGCACGCCCTCGACGACTTCACCGCCTGCGGTCGGCTCCTCGTCACCTGGAACGTCGCCAACCCCGCCGTCATCCCCTGGCGTTCCCGCGCCGTGTTCGCCGCCCTCGGCACCGGACGCCGCGACCTCGCGGGTGCCCTGGCCGACGACGAGCTCACCGCGGCCCGCACCTGGGGTGCGCCGCGCGGCATCGGCCTCGCCCTGCACGCCGTCGCGGCGGCCCGCAGGGACGGGCCCGCGCCGGCCCTCCTGGAGGAGGCCGTCGAACTGCTCGATCTCGCCCACGCCCGCGGCGAGTTGATCCACGCCCTGCACGATCTCGCCGAGCTGGAGAGCGAGCGCGGCGACCCGGCCGCCGGACGGGGGCGGCTGGAGACCGCCGCCGCGGTGGCTCGCGAGAGCCGCAACGGCCTGTGGCTGGACCGCATCAGAGCCGCCCTCGACCGGCAGGAGGCCCCTCTGCTGACGAGCCAGGAGCTGCGCATCAGCCAGCTGGCGCGGTCGGGATACAGCAACCGGGAGATCGCCGAAGCGCTGTTCCTCGCCGTCCGCACCGTCGAGTTCCATCTGTCCAGCGTCTATCGCAAGCTGGAGATCTCCGGCCGAAGGGAACTGCATTCCGCCCTCGGCCCGGTCCATTCCGGGCAATAAGCCGCTCGGTCCCCGCTTTCCGAACGGCCGCGCGCCGCTCACCCGAACATCGGGTGAGCGGCGCTCTCGCGTTCCCCGTACGGCCGCCCGCGGCGAACCGCAAAAGACCCTACGGTCGAACCGTAGATTGTCCCGGCGTCCCTTGTGAGGAACCGGCCCCGGCTGCGAAGGTCGAATGGCCGGACAGCCTTCCCGATGACCGTTCCATCGACCGAGGGGCCCATTCGTTCATGTCGCAGGACACGAGAAACGCAGAAGAGCCGGAACAGGCGCAACTCGCCGACATCGTGAAGTCGCTCGGCGAGCGGGTCCTTCTCCTGGAGGATGTCCAGGAACTCCATCGGTTGCGCGCCGAGTTGCCACGCCGTATCAACGACGAGCGGTGGGACCGGGTCGCCGACCTTTTCGCGCAGGACGCCCACCTCGACTACGCGCACCTCGGCCAGGCCGAGGGGAAGAGCGCCATCCACGACTACTTCACCGCGCTGCCGGGCCTCATCCAGCAGGACAAGCCCGGCTCCCGGCTGCTGGTCAAGCAGTTCCTGCACGCCCACGACGTGGAGGTGCTCGGGGACCGGGCCACCGGGGTCAGCTTCTTCGAGGAGCGGGTCGTCTTCGACGACGACAGCGCCATGGTCGCCGGCAAGTTCACCGACACCTATGTGCGCGAGAACGGCACCTGGCTCTTCTCCCGCATCGAACTCACCCTCTACTGGGTTCTTCCGCACCCCGCGGGCCTCTCCGCGCAGGACGGTTCAGCCGCGTAAAGCCGTACACCCCAGAGCGAGGCAGGCGGAATCACCATGCTCCAGCAGAACACCACGAAGCGTCTCGGTTATTGGCTGCTCCATCTCCACCGCCTTTTCGACGAGGCGACCGCACACGCGCTCACGGAGGAGAAGCTCAATCGGCGGCAATGGCAGGTGCTGCACGCCATCAGCATCGGACTCCCCACGGTCTCCGCGATCGACAGTGCATTCTCCCCGTTCCTCGCCGTCGACGGCGAAAAGACCTATCAGCCCGTCGTCGACGATTTCATAGGGCGTGGCTGGGTCGCGGCCACCGGAGAGCAGATCGCTCTCACCGACATCGGACACTTCGCACACGAGCGGGCCGAAAGGCTCGTCAACGCACACGCCGAGAATTCCCTGGCCGGGATATCCGAAGCCGAATTCCTGGCCGCCAACGACGTGCTGGCCCGCATCGCCGCCAACCTCGAGAGCGAGTGACGGAGCGCCACGTGCCCGAGACCGCGACAAGCCACCGCCGGAGGAACTGATGCCGCACCCCAACGCCCCGAGCCGCGACGAACTCGTCGACGCCGCAGCCAAGTTGGTGCCCCTGCTGCGCTCGCGCGCCCTGTGGATCGACGAACACCGCCGGCTGCCGGACGACGTCATCGAGGCGATCGAGGACTCCGGACTGCTGAAGATGCAGGTGCCGGCCCAGTACGGGGGATACGAGTCGGACATCCGCGCCTACGTCGACGTCCTCGCCGAGGTGGCCCGGGGCAACAGCTCCGTCGCCTTCTGCCTCTCCGTGTACGCCTCGCTCGGCTGGATGACCGGACTGTGGCCCGACGAGGCGCTCGACGAGGTGTACACCGACCCCCAGGTGCGGGTGAGCGGCACCACGGCGCCCACCGGAACCGCCCGCCGCGTCGAAGGCGGCTATGTCCTCAACGGCAGCTGGGGCTTCAACAGCGGCGTCCTGCACAGCCAGTGGAAGATCAACGTCGCTCTGCCCGAGGACGACCGCACCGGGCCCCCGGTCCCGCTCTTCTGCCTCGTCCCCGTCGCCGACCTCCGGATCAAGGACGACTGGTACACCACCGGACTGCGCGGCTCCGGCAGCGTCACCACCGTCGCCGAGGACGTCTTCGTCCCCGAGCACCGGGTGATCACCGGCGCCGACTTCTACCAGAGCGGCGGCAAATCCCTGGCCAACGCCGCCAAGCCCGCCTACGGCGTCCCCGTCCTCGTCACGACCAACGCCATCCAGATCGGCCAGCTCCTCGGCGCGGCCCGGTACGCGCTGTCCGCGTTCCTGGAGCGGCTCCCCGGCCGTCCGATGACGTACACCGACTACCCGAGCCAACGCGAGGCACCACTCACCCACCTCCAGGTCGGCGAGGCCGCGCTGCTCATCGAGGACGCCGAGAACCGCGCCCACCGCTTCGCCGACACGATCGCCGGCAAGACCGAGCGGAACGAGCCGTGGAGCACGGACGAGCGGGTCGCCTCCCGGGTGCAGATCGGCTGGATCGCCCAGCAGTGCAGGAAGGCCGTCGACATCCTCGCGCAGGCCGGCGGCGGGTCCTCGATCCACCAGGACGTCCCGCTCACCCGCATCCAGCGCGACCTCCACGCCGCCACCCTGCACGCCATGATCACGCCCGGCGTCAACGTGGAGCTCTACGGCCGGTCCCTGTGCGGCCTCGAACCCAACTCGGCCTACCTCTAGGGGGATCGGATGGACCGCACGGACACCTCTGTCATCGTCGTCGGCGCGGGCCCCGCCGGGCTCATGCTGGCCGGTGAACTCCGCCTCGCCGGCGTCGACGTCATCGTGCTCGAACGCCTGGAACGGCCCACCGGCCAGTCCCGCGGCATCGGCTTCACCGTCCGCACCATGGAGATCTTCGACCAGCGGGGACTGCTGCCCCGGTTCGGACCCATCGAGACCAGTACCGCCGGGCACTTCGGCGGTCTGCCGCTCGACCTCACGATCCTCGGCGCCGCCCACGAGGCCGCCCGCACCGTCCCCCAGTCCCGCACCGAGGCCGTGCTCGAAGCCTGGGCACGCGAGCTGGGTGCCGACATCCGCCGCGGCCAGGAAGTCACCGGGCTCACCGAGGACGCCGACGGGGTGAGCGTCGCCGTCAAGGACGCCGACCGTGCCCTGCGCGGGCGCTACGTCGTCGGGTGCGACGGCGGCCGCAGCACCGTCCGCAAGCTCACCGGCTTCGACTTCCCCGGCACGCCCGCGACGACCGAACTGTTCGTCGCCGACCTGCGCGGCGTGGACCTCGCACCGAAGATGACCGCCGACCCGTCCGCAGGCGGCCTGGTCATGGTGGCGCACCTGCCCGACGGAATCACGCGGATCATCGCCGCCGAGCGCGGCGCGCCCCCGGTGCGACGCACGGGGCCGCCGGAGTTCAGCGAGATCGCGGACGTCTTCAAACGCCTCACCGACGTCGACATCTCCGCCGCCCGGCCGGTCTGGCTGAGCGCCTTCACCGACGCCGCACGGCAGGTCACCGAGTACCGGAGCGGGCGGGTGCTGCTCGCCGGAGACGCCGCCCACATCCACCTCCCGGCCGGCGGCCAGGGCATGAACACCTCGCTCCAGGACTCCGTCAACCTGGGCTGGAAGCTGGCCTCCGTGGTCCGCGGCACCGCCCCCGAGACGCTGCTGGACACCTACCACGAGGAACGGCACGAGGTCGGACGACGGCTGCTCGCCGGCACCCGCGCCCAGAGCCTGTTGATCCTCGGCGGCGACGACGTGGCACCGCTGCGCGACGTGCTCGGCTCTCTCCTCGACATCGACGAGGTCGCCCGCAGGCTCGCCGAACGCGCCGCCGGACTCGACATCCGCTACGACGTCGGCGGCGGCCGGCACCCACTGCTCGGCGCCCGCCTGCCCGAACTCGCCCTGCACGACGGGCGCCGCGCCACCACCTCCACCGAACTGCTGCGCCCGGGACGCGGACTGCTCCTCGACCTCGACGACAGCGCGGGCCTGCGGCGCCGGGCGGAGCCGTGGAACCACCGGATCGACGTCGTGACGGCCACCGCGCGCGACCTGCCGCGATCCGGCCTGCCGACCGGGACCACCGGCGTGCTCGTGCGCCCCGACGGACACGTCGCCTGGGCCGCGCCCGGCAGCCACCACGACCTGCCCATGGCACTGACCCGTTGGTTCGGCCCCGCCCGTGCCGCACGGGCGTCCGCCGCCTGAGCGTCCGCCGTACAAGCGACAAAGGAGAACCATGCACAGCACACTGATCGTGGCCCGGATGGCCCCGGCCTCCGCCGAGAACGTCGCTGAACTCTTCGGCGCCTTCGACCGCACCGACATGCCCGGCCGGATGGGCACCCGCCGCCGCCAGCTCTTCGCCTACCGCGGCCTCTACTTCCACCTCCAGGACTTCGACGAGAACGACGGCGCGGGACGCATCGAGGACGCAAAGACCGACCCGCGGTTCACCGCCATCAGCCAGGACCTCAAGCCGTACATCGAGGCGTACGACCCGGCGACCTGGCGCTCGCCCGCCGACGCGATGGCCCACCGCTTCTACGCGTGGGGTGCCTGATGGGACCCGCCACGCGCCGCGCCGGTGAGCGGCGGGTCGTCATCACCGGCGTCGGCGTGACCGCACCGGGCGGCGTGGGGGCCAAGGCCTTCTGGGACCTGCTCACCGACGGCCGCACCGCCACCCGCCGCATCTCCACCTTCGACCCCTCGCCGTTCCGCTCACAGGTGGCCGCCGAGGTCGACTTCGACCCCGAACTGGCCGGCCTGACACCGCAGGAGATCCGGCGGACGGACCGGGCGGCGCAGTTCGCCGTGGTCACCGCCCGCGAGGCGGTGACCGACAGCGGACTCGCCTTCGAGGCGCTCGACCCGAGCCGCACCGGCGTCACCATCGGCAGCGCGGTCGGTGCCACGACGGGCCTCGACCAGGAGTACCGGACGGTCAGCGACGACGGCCGCCTGGAACTCGTCGACCACACCTACGCGGTGCCGCATCTCTACAACTTCATGGTGCCGAGCTCCTTCGCGACCGAGGTCGCCTGGGCGGTCGGTGCCGAGGGCCCGGCCACCGTCGTCTCGACGGGCTGCACCTCCGGCCTCGACGCGATCGGCTACGCCGCCGACCTGGTCCGCGAGGGCACCGCCGACGTCATGATCGCGGGCGCGTCCGACGCGCCGATCTCCCCGATCACCGTCGCCTGCTTCGACGCCATCAAGGCCACGACTCCACGCAACGACGACCCGGAGCACGCCTCCCGCCCCTTCGACGCGAGCCGCAACGGCTTCGTCCTCGGCGAGGGCGCCGCCGTGTTCGTCCTGGAGGAGCTGAACAGCGCCCGTGCCCGCGGCGCCCGCGTCTACGCCGAGGTGGCCGGCTACGCGACCCGCTCCAACGCCTTCCACATGACGGGTCTGCGCCCCGACGGCAAGGAGATGGCGGAGGCGATCCGGGTCGCGCTCGACGAGGCCCGGATGAACCCGACGGACATCGACTACATCAACGCCCACGGCTCGGGCACCAAACAGAACGACCGGCACGAGACGGCCGCCTTCAAGCGCAGCCTCGGCGATCACGCGTACCGCACCCCGGTCAGCTCCATCAAGTCGATGGTGGGCCACTCCCTGGGCGCCATCGGCTCCATCGAGGTGGCCGCCTCCGTCCTCGCGATCGCCCACGACGTCGTACCGCCGACCGCGAACCTGCACACGCCCGACCCCGAATGCGATCTGGACTACGTGCCGCTGACGGCCCGTGACCAGCTCACCGACGCGGTCCTCTCGGTCGGCAGCGGGTTCGGCGGATTCCAGAGCGCGATCGTGCTCGCCGACCCCGAGCGGGAGCAGCGATGACCCGACGCACACTCGTCACCGGGCTCGGCGTGCTCGCGCCGACCGGCCTGGGCGTCGAGGAGTACTGGGCGGCGACCCTCGCCGGGCGCGGCGCCATCGGCCCGGTGACCCGGTTCGACGCCTCCGGATACCCGGCGCGCCTGGCGGGCGAGATCAGCGGGTTCGACGCCGCCGACCATCTGCCCAACCGGCTGCTGCCGCAGACCGACCGGATGACCAGGCTCGCCCTCGTCGGCGCCGACTGGGCGTTCGCGGACGCGGGTGTCGTCCCGGCCGAACTGCCCGACTACGACGTCGGCGTCATCACGGCGAGCCACTCCGGCGGCTTCGAGTTCGGGCAGAACGAACTGCGGGCGCTGTGGAGCCAGGGCGGCCAGTACGTCAGCGCCTACCAGTCGTTCGCCTGGTTCTACGCGGTCAACAGCGGCCAGATATCGATCCGCGGCGGACTGCGCGGGCCGAGCAGCGTGGTGGTCAGCGACCAGGCCGGCGGCCTCGACGCCGTCGCCCAGGCCCGCCGGCAGATCCGCAAGGGCACCCGCATGGTGATCTCCGGCGGCGTCGACGCCTCCATCTGCCCCTGGGGCTGGGTGGCCCAGCTGACCAGCGGACGCCTGAACACCGGCGACGACCCCGAGCGCGCCTACCTCCCGTTCGACGGCCGCGCCGCCGGACACGTCCCCGGAGAAGGCGGAGCGCTCCTCGTCCTGGAGAACGCCGACGACGCCTACGAGCGCGGCGCCGCACACGTCTACGGCGAGATCGCCGGCTACGCCTCCACCATGGACCCGCGACCCGGCAGCGACCGCGGCCCGGCGTTGCAGAGGGCCGTCGAGCTGGCCGTCGCCGACGCCGGCCTGACCCCCGACGACATAGACGTGGTCTTCGCCGACGCCGCCGCCGTCCCGGAACTCGACCGGATCGAGGCCGAGGCGATCACCAAGGTGTTCGGCGTGCGCGGCGTGCCCGTGACCGCGCCGAAGACGACGACCGGCCGCCTGTACTCGGGCGCCGCCCCGCTCGACCTCGCCGCCGCCCTGCTCTCCCTGCGGGACGGCGTCATCCCGCCCACCACCGGATCAGTGCTCTCCCCGGCGTACGAGATCGACCTGGTGACCGGCTCCCCGCGGCCCTCCGCGCCGGGCACCGCCCTCGTCCTCGCCCGCGGCCACGGCGGATTCAACTCCGCGGTGGTCGTGCGGGCCGCCCGACCCTCCACCCCCGTACGAAAGGCCTGACATGTCAGCCAGCGCATTCACCCTGAACGAGCTCAGGACCGTCCTCCTGGAGGCCGCGGGCACCGACGAGGACGTCGACCTCGCGGGCGACATCCTCGACACCGACTTCGAGCAGCTCGGCTACGAGTCGCTGGCGCTCCTGGAGACCGCCGGCCGGATCGAGCGCACCCACGGGATCGCCCTCGACGAGGAGGCGCTGGCCGACGCCAGGACGCCGCGTCAGCTCATCGACCTCGTCAACACCCACCTGACCGCCGTAGCGACGGCCTGACCGGAGGACGAGCCATGACGGACAGCACCCACGGCACGGCGGCCCGCGTCGCCCTCGTCACCGGGGCCACGAGCGGCATCGGCCTCGCGTCGGCCCGGCTCCTCGCCGAGCAGGGACACCGCGTCTTCCTGTGCGCCCGCGACGAGCAGACGGTCGCGGAGACGGTCAAGTCCCTCCAGGACGAGGGCCTCGACGTCGACGGCACCACCGGCGACGTCCGCTCCAGGGAACAGATCGAGGAGGTCGTACGGGACGCCGTCGACCGGTTCGGACCGATCGACGTCCTCGTGAACAACGCGGGCCGCTCCGGTGGCGGGGTGACGGCCGACATCGAGGACGACCTCTGGGAGGACGTCCTCGCGACCAACCTCACCAGCGTCTTCCTCGTCACCCGCGCCGTCCTGACCACCGGCGGCATGCGCGGCAAGGACCGCGGCCGGATCATCAACATCGCGTCCACCGCGGGCAAACAGGGCGTCGTGCTCGGCGCTCCCTACTCCGCCTCGAAGCACGGAGTCGTCGGCTTCACCAAGGCGCTGGGCAACGAACTCGCTCCGACCGGCATCACCGTCAACGCCGTCTGCCCCGGCTACGTCGAGACACCGATGGCCCAGCGCGTGCGCCAGGGCTACGCGGCCGCCTACGACACGTCCGAGGACGCGATCCTCACCAAGTTCCGGTCGAAGATCCCGCTCGGCCGCTACTCGACACCCGAGGAGGTCGCCGGCCTCGTCGGCTATCTCGCCTCCGACACCGCCGCCTCCATCACCTCGCAGGCCCTCAACGTCTGCGGCGGTCTCGGCAACTTCTGAACCCACCACCGAAGTCACCGACCGCTGAAGGGATCCCCTCCATGACCGTCCGTGAGGTCGAACACGGCATCACCGTGCACGCCCCGGCCACCGACGTCTACCGACTGCTCGCCGAGGTGGAGAACTGGCCCCGCCTCTTCCCGCCGAACGTCCACGTCGAGTACCTGGAGCGGGAGGCCGACCACGAACGCATCCGGATCTGGGCCACCGCCAACGGCGAGGCGAAGAACTGGACCTCACTGCGCGAGCTCGACCCCGAGGCGCTGCGCATCACGTTCCGCCAGGAGGTCTCCGCACCGCCGGTCGCGGAGATGAGCGGTACCTGGATCGTCGAACCGCAGGGCCCGGACGAGACCCGGCTGCGGCTCCTGCACACCTACCGCGCCGTCGACGACGACCCCGACGGGCTCACCTGGATCGACCAGGCGGTCGACCGCAACAGCCGCGAAGAACTCCCCGGTCTCAAGGACGGCCTCGAACAGGCCGCGCAGAACGACGAGTTGACGCTGTCGTTCGTCGACTCGGTCCGCGTCGAGGGCTCCGCGAAGGACCTGTACGACTTCGTGAACGAGGCCGACCGGTGGACCGAGCGGCTGCCGCACGTGAGTGAGGTCCGGCTCACCGAGGACACCCCCGGCCTCCAGGTCCTGCGCATGGACACCAAGGCCGTCGACGGCAGCACCCACACCACGGAGTCCGTACGGGTCTGCTTCCCCCACCAGAAGATCGCGTACAAGCAGACGACGCTGCCGGCGCTCATGGCCCTGCACACCGGGTACTGGGAGTTCCGCACGGACGACGACGGCGTCACCGCCAGCTCCCAGCACACCGTCGTGCTCAACGCCGACAACATCGGCAAGGTCCTCGGCCCGGACGCGGGGGTGCCCGAGGCCCGGGCCTTCGTCCGCAAGGCGCTCGGTGCCAACAGCCGGGCCACCCTGGAACACGCCAAGCGGTACGCGGAAGCGCGGCGCTGACCCGTGTCCGACGACGGAGTGGTGATCGTCGGCGCCGGACCGGTCGGGCTGCTCCTCGCCGGAGACCTGCGCACGCACGGCGTACCGACGGTCGTGGTGGAGCGGCTCACCGAACCGATGACCGAGTCGCGGGCGTCCACCCTGCACACCCGCACGATGGAACTGCTGGCGCGGCGCGGCATCCTGGAGCGCCTCGGTGATCTGCCGAACGGCGGACCGGGCCACTTCGGCGGCATGCCCCTCGACCTCACCACCGCCGACCCCGCCCACCCGTACGCCGGACAGTGGAAGTGCCCGCAGACCCGGCTGGAGGCGGTGCTCCAGGAACGTGCTATGGAGCTGGGCGCGGACGTCCGGCGCGGCCTGCGCCTCGTCGGCCTGCGCGACACCGGCGACGGGATGGCCGTGGAAACGGTCCACGCCGACGGCCGCCGCGAGACGCTCACCTGCGGCCACGTCGTCGGCTGCGACGGCGGCGACAGCACGGTGCGCCGACTGTGGGACTTCGACTTCGCCGGCACCGACGCCCGACGCGAGATGCTCCGGGCCGACGTCGAGGGCCTCGACATCCCGGACCGCCGCTTCGAACGCCACCCCCGCGGTCTCGCCACCGCCCACCGCTGGCCGGACGGCAGCACCCGCGTGATGGTGCACGTCTTCGGCACGACACCCGGCCGGCGCACCGGCCCGCCCGGCTTCGACGAGATCGTGCACGCCTGGGCCGAGGTGACGGGCGAGGACATCGGCCACGGACGGCCGACGTGGCTCAACGCCTTCGACGACACACGTCGCCAGGCGACCCGCTACCGCAAGGGCCGGGTCCTGCTCGCCGGGGACGCCGCCCACGTGCAGATGCCGGTCGGCGGACAGGCCCTCAACCTCGGCCTGCGGGACGCGGCCGAACTAGGCGTCCGGCTCGCCCGCCGCCGGGGCGCCCCGCACGACCGGGACCCGCTCGACACGTACGACAGGACCCGCAGGGCGGTCGGCGCCCGCACCCTCACCGACATCCAGGCCCAGTCCTTCCTGCTCCTGGGCGGCGCGGAGGTGGAGCCGCTGCGCGAACTCGTCGGCGAACTCCTTCAGTCCGGGGCCGTACGCCACCGCCTCGCCCGGTCCATCAGCGGCCTTGCCGCGCCGCCCGACCCCGGCCCGGCGCCGAGCCCCACCACCCGCACCCCCGCACCCTCCGACACACCGACAACCGAGAGGACTCACCCCATGGGCAGGCTGACCGACAAGACGGCACTGGTGACCGGATCGAGCCGGGGCATCGGCCGGGCCATCGCCCAGCGCCTCGCCGACGAGGGCGCCCTGGTCGCCGTGCACTACTCCAGCGGCGAGGAGGCCGCCCGCCGGACCGTCGAACTGATCGAGCGCGACGGCGGCCGCGCCTTCACCGTCCGGGCCGAACTCGGCGTACCGGGTGACGTGCACGAACTGTTCCTCGGCGTGGAGCAGGGACTGAAGGAGCGCACCGGGGACACCGCGCTCGACATCGTGGTCAACAACGCGGGCATCACCACCCCGGCCGGCATCCAGCCCGAGGACGTCACGGCGGAGGAACTGGACCGGCTCTTCGCCGTCAACGCCCAGGCGCCCTTCCTCATCGTCCAGCGCGCTCTGGGACTGCTGCGCGAGAACGGCCGCATCATCAACATCTCCTCGGGCCTCACCCGGTTCGCCAGCCCCGACCAGGCCGCGTACGCCATGACGAAGGCGGCCGTCGAGCAGATCTCCCTGCACTTCGCACGGCACCTCGCACCCCGCGGGATCACCGTGAACAGCGTCGCGCCCGGCATCACCAACAACGGCAGCGCGCTCTTCGACATCCCCGAGGCCGTCGAGCAGATGGCCCAGTTCTCCGCCTTCAAACGGGTCGGCGAGGCCGTCGACGTCGCCGACGTCGTCACCTTCCTCGCCTCGCCCGACGCCCGCTGGGTCACCGGGGCCTTCATCGACGCGAGCGGCGGCACCCTCCTCGGCTGACCGCCCCGCAGCCCGCCCACCCGCGAAGGAGCGTGACCGACCATGACCACCGCCCACATCCTGTGGCCGCCCTCCCCGTACCGCACCCCCACGGCCCCGGCCCGCGAACCCGACGAGACCGGCGACCTGCGCGCGCTCGTCGCCCGCGTGTTCGCCACCGTCCCCGACCAGCGGGGCGCCCGACCGCCCCGCGCCGCCCGAACGGAGACCTGAGGATGGACGTCGGACTTCTCTTCGACCTGCGCAACCCCCAGCAGTGGCACCGCCCGTGGGCCGACCACTACGCCCGCTCCCTGGAGTACTGCGAGGAGGCCGACCTGCGCGGCGCCGGCGGTGTCTGGTTCACCGAGCACCACCTGTTCGACGACGGCTATCTGCCGCAGCCGCTGACGTTCGCCGCCGCGGCGGCCGCCCGGACCCGCCACGTCCGCATCGGCACCTCGGTGCTCCTGCCGAACCTCCACCACCCCGCCCGGATCGCCGAGGACGCCGTCGTCGTCGACCTCATCAGCGGCGGCCGCCTCGAACTCGGCCTCGGCGCCGGCTACCGGGTGCCCGAGTACGAGCTGTACGGCGCGGACTTCAAACGGCGCATCGACCAGGTCGGCGACAACGTCCGCGAGATCCGGCGCCTCTGGGACGAGGGCGGCGTCACCCCGGGCCCGCTCCAGTCGCCCGTGCCCGTGTGGGGCGGCTTCTACGGGCCACGGGGCGCCCGCCTCGCCGGCCGCCTCGGGATCGGCCTGCTGCACATCTCCCGCGAGATGTACGGCCACTACCGTGCGGGCCTCGCCGAAGGCGGACACGATCCCGGCACGGCCCGCGTGTCCGACCTGCTCCCCGTCATCCTGGCCGACGACCCCGAGGCCGCCTGGCCGCGCGTCGCCCCGCATCTCGCCCACCAGATGAACAGCTACCGGCAGGGCTCCGTCGAGGGCACCGACGCGCCGCGCCCGCCCCTGCTCGACGCGGACGACTTCCCGCAGCCGCCGGCCGCGGACGGCTCCTGGTCCCTCCTGGAGATCCTCACTCCCGAGGACGCCGCGACCCGGATCGCCGAGCGGATCAGGGGACTTCCGGTCCGTCACCTGATCTTCTGGGCGAGCGTCGCGGGCATGCCCGACGACCTGGTCGTACGCAACATCGAGCTGATCAGCGAGCGACTGCCCGTGCTGCTCGCCGAGCGGCTCGGAGCCGTGCCAGCCGGGGTGCCGGCCGGTGACTGAGATCCTCGCCGCACCGACGCGCGCCGAACGCGGCGCGGGCCGGATGCTGTTCGTCCTGTCCGGCAACATGGTCCTCGACGCGATCGAGGTCTCCGTGGTCCTCGTGGCCCTGCCGTCGATCGCCGCCGATCTGCGGCTGTCGGTCTGGACCGTGCAGTGGCTGATGAGCGGCTTCGCCCTCGGGTTCGCGGCCGTCCTCCTCGTCGGCCCCCGGCTCACGGCTCGCTGGGGCCTGCGCCGCTGCTATCTCGGCGCGCTCCTCGTCTTCGCACTGGCCTCGGTGGCGGGCGGACTCAGCGACTCGACGGGGCTGCTCATCGCCTCGCGCGTACTCAAGGGAGGCTGCGCCGCGCTCACCGCTCCGGCCGGTCTGACGCTCATCGGCGCTACCTTCCCCGAAGGCCCTCGACTGCGCCGGGCGGTATCCGTCTACTCGCTGTTCGGCGCCACCGGGTTCACCCTCGGCCTGCTGCTCTCCGGAGTGCTGACCCCGGTGAGCTGGCGGTGGACCTTCCTGTTCCCGGCGCCCGTCGCGCTGATCCTCCTCGCCTGGGGCCTGCGGGTCATCCCGGGTACCGGCCGGGGGAGCGCGCCCCGCAGGACCCCGGCACCGCGGAGACATGGCGCGCTGATCCGCGCCACGCTCGTCGCGGCCGGTCTCAACGGCACGTACGCCAGTCTCCTGCTGCTCGTCACGTTCCGCGCCACCGGACAATACGGCTGGGAACCCTGGCAGTTGGCGCTCGCCCTCCTGCCGGCCTGCGTCCCGCTCGCGCTGTCCGCCGCGTTCGCGGGACGCCTCGCCGCACGGTTCGGCACCGGGGGACTCGTCGCGGCGGGGGCGGCGGCCGCGTTCGCCGGACAGCTGCTGCTCCTGCTGCGCCCGGGGACCGGGTCCTACCCGGCGGTGCTGCTGCCGACGCTGCTGCTGGTCGGTGTCGCGTTCGTGCTCGCCTTCGGGGCGCTCAACCTCCAGGCGACGCAGGGACTCACGCCGTCGCAGCGCAGCTCGGCCGTGCCCCTCTACCAGACGGGCGTCCAGCTCGGCGGCGTCCTGCTGCTGCCACCGGTCGGCGCGCTGCTCACCCACGGCGACGGCGGCCGCGCCGCGCCGCTCACGATCGCGCTGGCCGGGGCGGCCGCACTCGCCGTCGCCCTCACCGGCCTGCGCGGCCCTTCCACCCCAGGGAGCCAACCGTCGTGACCGCACACGAGCCGTCCCCGACACCGCCCACCGGGCCGCTGACCGTGGCGGTCCTCATCGGCAGCGTCCGCACCGGCCGCTTCGGGCCCACCGTCGCCCGCTGGTTCACCGCTCAGGCCGCCCAGCGCGACGACGTGGCCGTCGAACTGATCGACCTGATCGACTACCCGCTGCCACTGGAACTGGCCACGCCCGGCGACGCGCCCGACGAGACCACCGGCCGGCTCCGCGACGACCTGGCCGCACGGCTCGGCCGGGCCGACGCGTTCGTCGTCGTCACCCCCGAGTACAACAACACGATCCCCGCCGCCCTGAAGAACGCCATCGACTGGATCTTCGACGAATGGGCCGCGAAACCCGTCGGCTTCGTCTCCTACGGCGGGATGAGCGGCGGCCTGTGGGCCGTCGCCCACCTGCGCCACGTCTTCACCGAGCTGCACGCGGTGCCGCTGCGGGAATCGCTCGTCTTCCACCAGGCGTGGAACAAGTTCGACGGCGACAGCCCTCGGGACGCCGAGGAGAGCGAGGTCGCCGCGAAGACCATGCTGAGCCGGCTCGTGTGGTGGGCCGACGCCCTGCGAGCCGCCCGCGCCGCGCGCCCCTACCAGCGCTGACGCCTCCGGGTTCGGCGCATCCGACAGAAGGGTTCCCCCGTGACCAGCCTGCACAACCGGCCCCTGCGCTTCGGCCTCGGCGTTTTCACCCCCCGCACACGGGCGGACTGGGTGGCCAGGGCCCGCCAGGCGGAGAGCCTCGGCTTCGACGTCGTGTCCGTCTCCGACCACCTCGGCATGCCCGCCCCGATCACGACCCTGGCGCTGGCCGCCGAGGCCACCGAACGGATCCGGGTCGGCACCCTCGTCCTCAACACGCAGTTCTACAACCCCACCGTGCTCGCCCGTGACATCGCGACCGTCGACCACTACACGGGCGGCCGCGTCGAGATAGGACTCGGCGCGGGCTACGACAAGGCGCAGTTCGACGCGGCCGGCCTGCCCTGGTCGGGACCGCGCGAACGCGTCGACCACCTCGAGCGCACCGTCCGTGAACTGCGCGCCGTCCTCGGCGGACCCGGCCGCTCCGGTCTGACCCCACCGCCGGACCAGCCGCAGGGACCGCCGCTGATGATCGCCGGACGGGGCCACCGCGTGCTGCGCCTCGCCGCCGAGCACGCCGACATCATCGGGTTCACCGCGACCGCGCCCGTACGCGACGGCGAGGGGCTGCGGCTCGGCGGTCTCGACGAGATCACCCGGCAGATCGACGAGGTGCACGCACTGCTCGGCGACCGCGTCCGCGACGTCGAGCTGAATGTCCCGATCCACCGCGTGCTGCCGTCGGGACCGCTCGGCGACGTCACCGACGTGTGGCAGAACAGCCTCGACCTCGGCCCCGCCGACCTCGCCCAGCTCCCCTCGATCCTCATCGGCTCGCCCCGCGACTGCGCCGACCAGCTCCGGGAGCGCAGGGAACGGTTCGGGCTGACCTACTTCAGCGTGCTCGAACCCGAGATGGAGGCCTTCGCCAAGGTCATCGAGGAGCTGCGATGAACGCACCGCACGAGGCCGGAACGCTGCGCGTCAGCATCGCGGAGGACCGCTGCGTCGCCGCCGGGCACTGTGTGGTGGCGGCCCCCGAGATATTCGACCAGCGGGAGGACGACGGCGTCGTCGTCCTCCTCGACCCACGGCCTCCGGCAGCCGTGCGCGAGACGGTCGAGGAAGCGGCCCTGCTGTGCCCCGCCGCCGCCATCCGCCTGGTGAACGGCGCGTCATGAGCGCCGGCCCGGCCCGTACGGACGTGGTGATCGTCGGCGCCTGTGTCGGCGGGCTCACCGTGGCGCAGGCGCTGCGCCGACGGGGCTTCCGCGGCACCCTCGCCCTGATCGGCGCCGAGGACGAACTGCCCTACGACCGGCCGCCGTTGTCGAAGGAGGTGCTCTCCGGCCGGTGGCCGCCCGAACGCACCAGGCTGCGCGACCGCCCGGAACTCGACGGCCTGGACCTCGACCTGCGCCTCGGCCGTCCGGCCGTCGCCCTCGACGCGGCGCGGCACCGCGTCACCCTGAGCGACGGCAGCACCCTGCGCTACGGCCGGCTGGTCGTGGCGACCGGAGCGCACGCCCGCCGTCTCCCCGGCCAGAGCGGACTCGCCGGTGTCCACACGCTCCGGACCCTGGGCGACAGCGCCCGGCTCCGCGACGACCTGCGCACCGCCCGGCGGACCGTCGTCGTGGGCGCCGGCGTTCTCGGCTGCGAGATCGCCGCGACGGTGCGCGGCCTCGGCCTGCCGGTGACGCTCGTCGAACCGGCCGCACATCCCATGGAGCGGCTGCTCGGCGCCACGATCGGCGGCGAGCTCGCCCGGCTGCACACCGAGCACGGCGTCCGCCTGCTGACCTCGACGCCGGTGACGGGTCTGGTCGGTGCGGCGGGCCGGGTGACCGGCGTGCGCACGGCTTCCGGTGCGGTGGTGCCCGGTGACGTGGTCGTCGTCGCGATCGGCGCCCGCCCCGCCACGGACTGGCTGGCGGGCAGCGGCCTCACGGTGGACGAAGGCCTGGTCTGCGACGACCGGTGCCGCGCGGCCGACGACGTGTACGCGGTCGGTGACGTCGCCCGCTTCGGTGCCTCGCGCACCGGCGGGCGCGGTGTCCGCCTGGAGAACCGTACGAACGCGACCGAGCAGGCGATGTTCGTGGCCACGGACATCCTCGGCGGCGCCGCTGCCGTCCGCTACCGGCCGGTGCCCTACTTCTGGTCCGACCAGTACGGGGTCCGCGTCCAGGTCTACGGGTCCGTACCCGCGCGTTCCTCGGTCCGGATCGTCGAAGGGTCCCTCGCCGACCGCCGGTTCGTCGCCCATGCCGAGGCGGCCGGTCGGCTCGTCGGCGTCGTCGGCTGGAACTCCGCCGGCCGCGTCCGCACGGCCCGCCGGCTGCTCGACGCCGCCGGGCCCGATCCGGCGGCGCCCCTCTCCTCCCGCCCGCTCTGAACCCCTAGCAAGGAGGCCCGCCATGACGGGTTCCGTACCCATGCCCAACAATCGGCGCCCCGCAGGCTGCCCGTTCCTGCCCGACCCGGAACTGGTACGCGTCCGGGAGGACCCGCGGATTCCCCGGGTGCCGGTCAGCAATCCCCAACTCGGCTCGTTCGACGCCGTGCTGGTGACCCGCGCGGCCGACGCCCGCGAGGTGCTGTCCGATCACCGGTACGAGGCCGGCTTCGCCTTCGACCGCACCGCTCCCCGCACCGTGATGAACCAGCCGGGGATCCTGCTCAACTACGACGGGGAGGAGCACGCCCGCTACCGGCGGATGCTCACCGGGGCCTTCACCGTCAAGCGGGTCAGGTCGCTCGCCCCCGCCGTTTCGCGCATCATCGAGGCCCGGCTCGACGCCTTGGAGCAGGCCGGTCCCGGCGTCGACCTGATCGAGACGTTCGCGGGACCGGTCCCGCTGCTGGTCATCTGCGAACTGCTCGGGATCCCGCCGGAGGACCGCGACGGCATCCAGCGACGCAGCGCCACCGGTACCGATGTCGCCAACACCCTGGACGACCAGCTGGAGAACTTCGCGGCGATGGCCGCCTACATGGGGGATCTGGTCCGTCGTCAGCGCCGGCGGCCCGGCGACGACATCCTCGGTGACCTGATCCGCAGGCACGGCGACGTCCTCAGCGACGACGAGCTGATCGGCATGGGCAACAGCATCCTCGTCGCGGGCCACGAGACCGTGTCCAGCATGATCGGCCTGAGCACCCTCGCGCTGCTGCAAGACCCCGAGCAGCTGGCGATCGTCCGCGACGACGAGGCGGCGGCGCCGGACGCCGTCGAGGAGCTGCTGCGGCTGCTGTCCGTGGCTCCGCCCCTGGTGCGCCAGGCCGTCGCCGATCTGGACCTCGGTGGTCAGAGCGTCAAGGAGGGGGAGCGGGTCGTCCTGTCGACGCTCGCCGCCAACCACGGCACCGATCTGGTCCCCGAGGACCCCGACCGGCTCGACGTCCGGCGCAAGCCGGTGGCGCATCTCGCCTTCGGCTACGGCGCCCACCAGTGCATCGGACAGCAACTCGCCCGCCTGGAACTGCAGATCGCGCTGCCCGCCCTGCTGCGACGCCTGCCCGGGCTCCGGCTCGACGTCGACTTCGACACCGTCGAGTACCGGGAGGACGCCCTGGTCTTCGGAGTGAACCGGCTGCCGGTGGCCTGGTAGCGGCGGCCTCGACGCACGACAGCGGGTGGGCCCAACGACCATGGTCGGTGGGCCCACCCGCCGCGTCGACCGGTTCAGGCCCGCGCACACTCCTGCGCGCCACCTGTGCCGCGTACGTCCGTGTCACGCGCGTCCGGGGCGAACGGGTTCGTCAGCAGTCCGCGCCGACGCAGGATCGCGTGCACCGTCGACACGGCGGGCACCGGCGAATGGCCCTGCCGGACCAGCTCGTTGCGGATGCGGCGGGCGCCCCAGGCGGGACGTGCGTCGCGGATCTGCGTGATGAGCTGCTCCGTCGAACGCGACGTCCGCAGGGGGGAGTTCAGCGGCCGGCGGGAACGCGGGGCGAGACCGTCCGGGCCCAGGGCGCGGAACCGGTCGCGGTACACGTAGAAGGTCTTGCGGGAGATTCCGTTGCGTCGACAGACCTCCGCGACGGACAGCCGGTCGCGCTCCGGGGAGAGGAGGATGTCGATCCACCGCTCGGACATGAGGCATCACCTTCCATGACGGGCTGTCCTGTCGAGGCGTGCCGGGCGGCGGCGTGGACGTCGTGGATGCCGCCGCCCGGCACGCCGGCGTTCATCTGGCGGGCTGTTCGCCGCCGACCCGGGCGGCGGCCGGGGTGACCTCGGCGTCGTCCGGCCCGGCGGGCGGCGCGGGCGGGGGAGTGGCCTTCCCCGGGATGAAGAAGGTCGCGACGATCATGACGACCAGCGCCGCGATGACGGCCACGTACGCGTGCTGGAATCCGGCGACGGGACGGTCGGTCCCGGCGTTCTGCATGAGCAGCGCCACCAGGGCGATGCCCAGCGAGGCGCCGAGCTGATTGAGCATGTAGAGCACGGAACTGCCCTGCGGGACGAGGGCCGGCGGCAGCGTCCGGTACACGGAACCGATGACGGGCGCCCCGGCCGACCCCGTGCCGATGCCGAGCGTGAACGCGGCCAGCAGCGGCCAGAACTGGTTGGTGCCGGCGTCGAAGCGGGAGAACGCCAGCGAACTGAGGAGCGCGATCACGGCACCCGTCAGCGCGAGATTGCGTGAGCCCCAGCGGTCGGACAGGCGGCCCGCCAGCGGCATGACCAGCGCGGATCCGACGCCGAACGGAGCGAGCCGGAGCCCGGCCTCGAACACCCCGGTGCCGCGCACCTGCTGGTAGTAGAGCGGGATCACGAAGATGCTCGCGAACGTGGCGATGCCCAGGATGGCCGCGGCGACGACGCTCGCGGTGAAGCTGCCGCGCGTGAACAGCCGCAGGTCGATCAGCGGCGGCGTCTCCCGCCGTCGCAGCGCGTGCACCGCGTAACCGGCCAGCAGGACGACGGCGGCGGCCAGCGGGAGCAGCACCTGCCAGGTGGTGAACGTGCCGCGAAGCGCGACTTCCGACAGTGCGAGCACCCCGACGGCGACGCCCGGGCCGATGAGCGCGACGCCGACCACGTCGAGCCTGCCGACGGACGCCTGCTCGCCGGGGGAGTCGGCGGGCAGAGCACGGCGGGCGAGGAGGAACGCGGCGATCACGATCGGCACGTTCACGAAGAACATCCAGCGCCATTCGAGGCCCTGGAGGATGACACCGCCGACGATCGGGCCGAGCACCGGCCCGGTCGAGCTGACGATGCCCATCACGCCCATCACCCGGCCGATCCGGGTCGGTCCCGCCGCGCGCGCCAACAGCGTGAGCATCAGCGGATCGAGGATCCCGGCGCCGAAGCCCTGCAGGACACGGAAGGCGATGAGGCTGCCGATGTTCCAGGCCAGTCCGGAGGCGACCGAGCCGACCATGAACAGCACCAGGCCGGACAGCCACAGCTTCTTGCCGCCGACCTTGTCGACGGCCCAGGCCGTGACGGGGATCGTCACGGTCAGCGCCAGCAGATATCCGGTGGAGACCCAGCCGGTGGCACTGATCGAGGCGTCGAATCTGGTGGACAGGGTGTCCACCGCGACAGCGGTCATGGAGCTGTCGAGGATGCCCATGATCCCGCCGACGAGGATCACACCGATCGTCCGACGTAAGGCTGAATCGAGCTTGTCTTCCGCAGGGTTGGCCATGGTCCTCTCCTGGTGTCCACTCACGTTGGCAGCTTCAAATTGAACCAGCGCGTTCAATCTAGCAACCCCGCGAGGAACGCAACAGGCGGGTCAGAAAATCTGTATCCGCCGGTTCACTCGGGGAGGTCGGCGGTTACCCTGGTGGTATGGCATCAGCAGCGGCACCGGCAGCGAAGACGCCCTCGCGCGGGCGCATCGACAAGCGGAACGCGATCCTCGGCGCGGCGTTCGACGTCTTCGCCGCGCACGGCTACGCGCAGGCTCTGGTGCAGGAGATCGCCGAGCAGGCGGGCGTCGCCAAGCCGACGGTCTACAACCACTTCACGGACAAGGAGACGCTCTTCCGTGCCAGCCTCACGGCGGAGGCGGAGGCCGTGATGCAGAGGAACATCGAGGTGCTCGACCGGTTGCGCTCACCCGGTGACGATCTGCGTGCGGCGCTCTCCGAGGTCGCGCTGCGGCTCGCCCGCTCCTGTTGCGACAAGCGCTCCCGCTCGCTGCGCTGGCTGACCTACGCGCAGGTCGCCCGGTTCCCGGACCTCATCGAGGTCGTCCAGGGCTGCACCTCGCTGCGGATCAGCGAGGCCCTCGCGGACCGGCTCGCCCGGCTCGCCGTCTCGGGCCTGCTGCGGCCCTGCGACCCCGCACTCGCGGCCGAGCAGCTCCTCGCGCTGATCACCGGCCCGCTGGAGGTCCGCTCGCGGCTCGGCACCCGCAGGATCGGCTCCACGGAGCTGCACGAGCTGGCCGACGCCGCGGTCGACACCTTCCTGCACGCCTTCGGGGCCGTGCCCCCCGCGACGGACCGGCCTGCCCGCCGTGGTGGCGGATCCTGACGGTTCCCCGAGCCTCCTCACGCCGACGCGTTCTCGAGGAACGCCTCGGTCACCTCGTCCAGGCGTCGTGCGGCCGTCACGTCGAAGTCCGCTGTCCGCACGTCGAGTTCGCGCCCTTCGACGAACGCGCTGAGCGGCTGTCCCGGCGCACGGTCGACGACCGCGGCGATCGGCTCCAGCGCCTGCGTGATCGGCTTCGCGGTGCGCTGCATCTCCTCGATGTGCCGGCGCGTCGCCTCGTCGTACTGACCGGCGAGGCTGGTCACGGTCGCGCCCGGGTGGACGAGCACGTACCGCAGCCCGGCCTCGGCGTACCGCTCGGCGGAGGTCACCCCGAGCAGATCGTTGAGCTTGCCGGCCTGCCCCAGGGCCGCGCCTCCGTGATAGCCGTCCCGGAACTCCAGGTCGTCCCACCGGATCACGTCCAGACCGGCGCCCGGCCCCGCCACGTTCACGACGACAGGGTGCGCCGACCGGCCCAGCGAGTCGGCCAGTCCGTGCCCGAACAGATACCTGCTCAGGTAGAAGTGCGCGAACGTCTCCTCGATGCCCTCGGCCGTCTCCGCCCGGTCGGCACGGTAGTAGCGGGCGCAGAACACGAGTGTGTCGATGACCGGGAAGGCGTCGCGCAACCGGTCGATCACCCGTCGGTTCTCCGTGAGGAGCCCCAGATCGGCGCGGATGAAGTGCGCACGGTCCGCGGCGCCGGTCCTCCGGGCGTGAGCGAGGAACGCCTCGCCCTTGTCCCGCGACCGCCCGATGACGGCGACGGTGTCGCCCAGCCCGAGCCGCCGCTCGGCGAGAGCCCGCCCGATGCCGTCCGTACCACCGGTGACGACGAGGATTCCGGGACCTCGTGGGGCCGTCCGCTGCGAGGCGTAGGTCGGCTGACTCATGGCTCTCCCTGGGCGATGGACATCAACTGACCTGACGGTAACGGGAGGTGGCACGGACGGTACGGCGTCCGCGCTCCGCGACACACACACTTCATCTGGGCAACCCCGTAATACGCACGCTAAAGTAGGTAGCCCTGTCTACCTACTATGGGGTTCGTGATGAGTGAGGTCGTCGAGGAGACGGGTGGGACCGCGCGGCGGCGGCCTGCCCGGGAGCGGCTGCTGGAGGCTGCGGCGCGTCGCTTCTACGCCGAGGGCGTGTCGGCGACCGGGATCGACACGATCACGGACCAGGCGGGCGTGGCGAAGAAGAGCCTGTACAACAACTTCGCCTCCAAGGCCGACCTGGTGCGGGCCTACCTGGAGGCGCGGCACGAGGAGTGGCTGGGCCTGTACCGCGTACGACTGGACCAGGCTCAGGACGCGCGCGGACGGGTACTGGCGGTCTTCGACGCCTACGTCGACCATGCGGAGTTCGAGTACGAGCAGGGCTTTCGTGGGTGCGGGCTGCTGAACATCGCCGCCGAGCTGCCTGCCGGGCACGAGGGACGGGTGGCGGTGCGCCGCTACAAGGAAGACGTCGAAGCCCTGCTCGCGGGACACCTTGAGGAACTGCTTCCCGGGCGTCCCGAACAGGTGCGTGCGACGTCGGAGCATCTGGCGTTCCTGCTGGAGGGCGCGATGGTGCGCTCCGGTCTGGAAGGCGGGAGCGCCCGTGTCCGGCGGGCCCGTGCCCTCGCGGCGGACCTGCTGGAGAAGCTGTGAGCCGAACTGCGGGGGCGGGGGCGCTGTGCGTGCTCGCGGCGTCGGTGCTGTGGGGCACGACGGGCACGGTCGCGACGTTCGCCCCGGCCGTGGGGCCGCTGGCGATCGGGGCCGCGGCGATGGGGCTCGGAGGACTGCTCCAGGCGTTGGTCGCCGGGCCACGGATCGTGAGGCAGGCCGGCGAGCTGCGTGCCAAGGCTCCCACAGTGCTCCTGGGCGCGGTGGCGGTGGCCGTCTACCCGTTGGCGTTCTACAGCTCCATGCATCTGGCCGGAGTGGCGGTGGGAACGGTGATCTCGATCGGGACGGCGCCGCTGGCGTCGGCCCTGATCGAGCGCGTCGTGGACCGCAGACGGCTCACCCGTCGCTGGATGCTCGGAGCGGCCATCGGCCTCCTCGGTACGGTCATGTTGTGCGTGGCGGAAGCGGCGCGGACCCACGACGAGCCCGGCGCGGCCTCGATGGGGGCCACGGTGCTCGGTGTGGTGCTCGGCCTGGTGGCCGCCGTGACGTACGCGGTCTACTCGTGGGCGGCACACCGGCTCATCAGCCGTGGAATCGCCTCGCGCGCGGCGATGGGATCGGTCTTCGGGCTCGGCGGACTGCTGCTCCTGCCCGTCCTGCTCGCCACGGGCGCGCCGCTCCTCGGCTCCTGGTCCAACGCCGGCGTCGGCGCGTACATGGCGGTCGTGCCGATGTTCGCCGGATATCTGCTGTTCGGCTGGGGCCTCGCGCATGTTCCCGCGAGTACGGCGACCACCCTGTCGCTCTTGGAGCCGGCCGTCGCGGCGGTCCTCGCCGTGCTGGTCGTCGGGGAGCGGCTTCCGGCCTTCGGCTGGATCGGGATCGCTCTCGTGGGCTGCTGCCTGGCCGTCTTGATCACGCCCGCGCGCTCCGGCCGACGGCTGCGCGCCGGGAGGGCGACGCCCCCAGAAATGACGCACACGGAAGTGACACCCACAGAAGTGACGCCCACATGAGGCAGGGAGCCGCTGTGGCGCACGAGCTGCGGCAAACCATGTCCTCTTTCTGAAGAGCAGGAGAGTTCGATGAGCGAGAAGCGTTGGGTCACCTTCGACTGTTTCGGCACCCTCGTGGACTGGCGCCACGGCATCGCCACCGGCATCGAGCTGGTCGCCCCCGGCAGGGGCTGGGAGCTGTTGGACGTCTACAACCGTCACGAACCGCAGGTGCAGAGCGAGTTCCCCGCCATGCGCTACGGCGACGTCCTCACGGAGGCGCTGAAGCGGACGGCCGCCGAGGCGAAGCTCGACCTGGTGGAGGACGACTTCCGGTCCCTGACGGCAGGCATCCCCTTCTGGCCGGTCTTTCCGGGAACCCGGCAAGCCCTGCGCGAGCTGCAGGAGTCGGGCTGGAACCTCGCACTCCTCACGAACTGCGACCGCGTCATCATCGGCGAGACCCAGCGCCGTCTGCAGGTCCGGTTCGACGCGGTCGTCACCGCGGAGGACGTGGGTGCCTACAAGCCGGCCCACAACCACTTCGACCACTTCGAGAGATCCCTCGGTGTCACCCGTGACCGCTGGGTGCATGTCGCGGCGAGCTACTTCTACGACATGGTGCCCGCTAGCGAGTTGAACGTCACCCGCGTGTGGATCAACCGCCTCGACGAGGACAGGGATCCCTCCATCGCACAGGCCGTCCGCCCCGACCTCAGCGACCTGACGGCCACCGTCGACGAGGTCCATCGGACGTTCAACGGCTGACCCGCGGCCACCACCTCCTCGAGCCGGGCGCCGCCCCGCCTCCGCGGCATGGTTGTTCGCGAGTGTTGAAGCACGGGGCGAATACGGGCTCTTCGGCACCGAACTCGTCGGCGCGCAGGTGCCGTAGGGCAAGGGCGCGCATCGCGGACTTGCGCGCACCGCTCGAGTCGGTCAGGCGTAGTGGCGGTAGACGGCCTGTGCCACGCACGCCGGCTTCTGGCTGCCGTCGACCTCGACGGTGAAGGTGAGCTGCATCTGGACGCCGTTGCCCTTGACCTCCTCCACGGAGTCGACGACCGCGCCGAGACGGATCCGGGAGCCGACCGGCACGGGACTGGGAAAACGGGTCTTCTCCAGGCCGTAGTTGACGCTCATGGACGTGCCGGTGATCTCCAGCAGTTCGTTGAAGAGCGGGATGATGAGGCTCAGGGTGAGGTACCCGTGGGCGATGGTGGTGCCGAAGGGACCGCTCTTGGCTCTCTCGGGGTCGGTGTGGATCCACTGGTGGTCGCCGGTGGCGTCGGCGAAGGTGTCCACCCGGTCCTGGGTGATCTCCAGCCAACCGGTGCGGCCGAGGTCCTTGCCGGTCAATGCCTTGAGTTCGTCGAGGCCGTTCGTGGTGATGGTCATGACTGAAGGTCCCTTCGGGCGGGCGGAGTTGTGGGCGCGTAGGTGGTGCGGATGACGGGTTTGACGAGCTTGCCGGAGGCGGTGCGGGGCAGGTTCTCGGCGAAGACCACGGACTTGGGCACCTTGTACTTCGCGAGCCTGCCGTGGAGGTGCGCGAGGATGGCGGCTTCGTCGGCGTGGGTGCCCGGGGTGAGAACGACGACAGCACGTCCTACCTCGCCCCATGTGGCGTCGGGGACGCCGACGACCGCGCACTCGGCCACGGCGGGGTGCTGGAGGATCGCGCCCTCGACCTCGGCGGGATAGACGTTCTCACCGCCGGAGATGAACATGTCCTTCACCCGGTCGACGACGTACGCGTACCCGTCCTCGTCGAGCCGGGCGATGTCCCCGGAGCGCAGCCACTGGCCGTCCGTGGTGAAGGCGTCCGCCGTCGGCCCGGGCAGACCCCAGTAGCCCGTCATCACGTGGGGTCCGGAGACGAGGATCTCGCCCTTCTCTCCGGGGGCGGCGTCGCTGCCGTCGGGCAGGACGACGCGGATGTCGGTGAAGAAGTGCGGCACCCCGGCGGAGCCGGCCTTGGCCGTGGTCTGTTCCCGGTCCAGGTAGAGGATCCCGGGGGAGGCCTCGGTCATGCCGTAGCCCTGGCCGAAGGCGAGGCCGCGCGCCAGATAGGCGGCGATGGTGCGCTCGGGTACGGGCGCGCCGCCGCAGTTGAGGGTGCGCAGGCTGGAGAGGTCCGCGCTCGCCCAGCGCGGGCTGGCGGCCATGGCGTCGTACATGGTTGGGACGCCGAACATGTACGTCACGTGGTGCGCCGCGATGAGGTCGAGGACACGGTCGGGGTCGAAGGCGCCGAGGAGGACGACGCGGCCGCCCTTGAGGAGGGTGGGCAGGCAGGTCATGTTCAGGCCCGCCGTGTGGAACAACGGAGCGGTCACCAGTGTCACTTCGTCGGCGGCCAGATCGACGTCGATCAGGACGTTGACGCTGTTCCAGGTGATGTTCGCGTGGGTGAGGACGGCGCCCTTGGCGCGGCCCGTGGTCCCCGAGGTGTACATGATCATGCAGGGGTCGTCGGGGGAGACCGGCTCGTCGAGCCGCGCCGTGTGCTCGGCGGCGAGGAGTGTCTCGTAGTCCAGGGCGTTGTCGATGGGTTCGGCCAGCGCGATGCGGCGCACTGTGGAGCTCGGGTCGGCCGCGGAGGCGACATCGGTCAGCTCCGCGGCGTGGATCAGGACGGTGCTGCCTGAGTCGGTGACCTGGTGGGCCAGTTCGGGCGCGGCGAGGCGGGTGTTGAGAGGGACGAAGACCGCGCCGAGTGCTCCGGCGGCGAACAGTGTCTCCAGGAAGGTCGGGTGGTTGGGGCCCAGGTAGGCGACGCGGTCGCCCTTGCGGATGCCCAGTGCGCGCAGGGCGTGGGCGAGTCGCAGCACCCGTTCGTGCAACTCCTCGTAGGTCCACTGCTGGTCCTCGTGGACGATGGCGACGCGCTTCGGTGTCTTGCGAGCCCTGCGCGCGGGCCAGGGTCCGATGCCTTGGTTGCGCACGGTGTCCCTCTCATCCTTTGGTGAGTCCTAGCAGGCGGGCCGCGTTGTCCTTGAGGATCTTCGGGCGGACCTCGGGCTTGATGTCGAGTGCGGCGAAGTCCGCGAGCCAGCGGTCCGGGGTGATCACGGGGTAGTCGGAGCCGAAGAGGACCTTGTCCTGGAGCAGCGAGTTGGCGTAGCGCACGAGTTGGGGCGGGAAGTACTTCGGCGACCAGCCCGACAGGTCGATGTACACATGCGGTTTGTGGGTCGCCACCGCGAGGGCCTCGTCCTGCCAGGGGAAGGACGGGTGCGCCAGGATGATGCGCAGCTCGGGGAAGTCGACCGCCACGTCGTCGACCAGCATGGGGTTGGAGTACTTCAGCCGGATCCCGCCGCCTCCGGGAACACCGGCGCCGATTCCGGTCTGGCCGGTGTGGAACAGCGCGGGCACGCCGAGTTCCTCGATGGCCTCGTAGAGCGGGTAGGCGAGCCGGTCGTCCGGGGAGAAGGCCTGGATGCTGGGGTGGAACTTGAAGCCGCGTACGCCGTGCTCGGTCACCAGGCGGCGTGCCTCGCGGACGCCGGCGCGCCCCTTGTGCGGGTCGACGGAGGCGAACGGGATCAGCGCGTCGGAGTGGGCGGCGCAGCTCTCGGCGACTTCTTCGTTGGAGATACGCGGGTGTCCCGTGGCGTGCTCGGCGTCGACGGTGAACACCACGGCGGCCATGCGGCGTTCGCGGTAGTGGTCGGCCATCTCGTCGATGGTCGGGCGGCGGTGGCCGTGCGCCTTGAAGTACTTCTCGGAGGCGCCGAACAGTTCGGGGCTGAGGGAGTTGTGTCCGTCTTCGGAGACCTCGGCGTGGGTGTGCACGTCGATCGCCGTGAGCGCGTCCAGGTCGAGTATGCGGTCGGGCATGTCAGGCTCCCGGTACCGCGGGGGCAGGGATGCCGTAGGTCTCGGGTTCCGCGCCGACCTCGCCGTGCCAGCGTTCCGCGATGCTCTCGGCGCTCCAGCCTTTGTCGGCGTAGGCGACGGTCTTCTCCGTGGGGTGGGCCCACAGCGCGAGACGGTCGCCGCCGATGCCGATGGCCTGTCCGGTGATGTCCCCGGAGGCGTCGGAGGCGAGGAAGGTGATCAGGCCGGACACGTCCTCGACGGTGCCCAGGCCCTCGTCCTCGCGCATCCACGCGGGGAGCGGGGAGCCGGTGCGTTCGGCCTCCTCGATGGCGTGGGCGAACGCCGGGATGGTCCTGGTCATCTCGGTGGCCGCGACCGGCACCACCGCGTTGACGGTGACGGCGGACCTGGCGAGCTCCATGGCCCAGGTACGGGCCATGGCCACGATGCCGGCCTTGGCCGCGGCGTAGTTGGTCTGCCCGAAGTTGCCGCGCTGACCGGCCGGCGAGCCGATGAGGATCAGGCGGCCGCCCTCGCCCTGTTCCCGCATCCGTACGGCGGCCGCGCGGGCGCAGGTGAACGTGCCGCGCAGATGCACCTCGACGACGGCGTCGAAGTCGTCGTCGGTCATCTTCCACAGCACGCGGTCGCGGAGGATGCCCGCGTTGGTGACCATGACGTCGAGTCGGCCGAAGCTCTCCACCGCCCGGGAGACCAGAAGTTCGGCGGTGTCCGTCTCGCCGACGGGGGCGGTCACGCCGATCGCGCGGCCACCGGTCTCCGCGATCCCGGCCACCGCCTGCTCCAGTGTTTCGGGATCGACGTCGTTGACGACGACGGCCGCTCCCGCTGCGGCCAGGGCACGGGAGTAGGCAAGTCCGAGGCCGCGTCCGCTGCCGGTGACGACGGCGACCTTGCCGCTGAGATCCACGGGGTTCGACAGATTCATGATGAGTGCGTCCTTGCCTCGGGGTGCGGTGATCCCGCATGACGTTAGGCATTCTGGTGACGGCGGTCAATGTATTGCCGAATATTGCTGGTTGCCTAGACTGAAGGGCGTGACCAGCACGCAGACAGAGCCCGGGGCGGGCGAGGAGAGCGGCGCGGCGACGCCGCGGCCGCAATCGCTGATGCTGAGCTTCCTGGGGCTGTACGTCCTCAAGGGTGGCGGCGCGGTGTATTCGGGCAGCGTCATCGACGTGTTCTCACGCGTCGGTGTCTCCGAGGAGGCCGTGCGCTCCACGCTGGCCCGGATGGTGAAACGTGATCTGCTGGCCCGTCATCGCGCCGGCCGCCGCATGTACTTCGCGCTGACCGAGCGGGCGTACGACGTGCTGCGCGACGGGCACGAGCGCGTGTGGCGCGAGGGTGCGGTCAACCGGGACGGGGACGGCCGGTGGACCTGGGTGGGCTTCTCGCTGCCCGAGGCCTGGCGCAGCCGACGGCACGAGCTGCGCTCGCGGCTGGAGTGGGCCGGTTTCGGTCCGCTGCACAACGGGCTGTGGATCGCGCCGGGGCGCGTCGACGTGCCGGCCGTGATCGACGGCCTGGAGCTGGACGAGCACGTCAGCGTGCTGTGCGGGCAGGCGGCGCAGCCGACCGAAGCGGCCCAACTGGTCCGGCGGGCCTTCGACACGGACGGCATCGCCGCCCGCTACCGCGTCTTCCTGGACCGGTGGGGCCACTCGGATCCGCTGCCCGACGCCGTGGACGACCTGGCGCGGCAGCTGCTGCTGCACACCGACTGGCTGCAGTTGGTGCGCTCGGATCCCCGCCTGCCGGCGGAGCACCTGCCCGCCGAGTGGCCCGCCATCCCGGCCGAGCAGATCTTCCGGACGCTGTCGGCCCGCTACGACACTCCGGCCCGGCGCCTGGCGGACGAGGTGCTGGAGACCATTCCGGTCGGCACGGAGCCGTGATGCGGGTCATCTCGCCTCTGCGTAAGCTATTTTGACGGTTACTCAGAAGCTGGGCGCAAGGCGTGGTGCGCCGTCCTCGATGACCTGGGCGGCGTCCAGTGCCAGCTCCTCGGCGAACCGTCCGGCGATGAGCTGGACGCCTACCGGCAGCCCCTCCGTGTGGACCGCCGGCACGCTCACGGCCGGGAAGCCGAGGATCGGCACCGCTGCCATGGGCCACATCGCCGCGAGCATCTCGGACGCGCGCTCGGGGCCCTTCAAGTCGGCGTCCTGCTCGAAAGGCAGCTCGGCGGCGACGGGCGTGAGCAGGACCCGGCCCGCGCCGAGCAACTCCTGGAGCTCGCCGATCAGGGAGCCGCGTCGGGCCCAGCCCTGGATGTAGGCCTCCAGAGACGGGCGTTCCCCCCAGACGTCGGCAGCGGCGGCGAAGGAGTACTGAAGCGAGGTGCGGATGCCCTCGTCGCCGACCTGCTCCACCAGAGGCACCATGCCGCGGAAGTCCTCGTAGATCAGCAAGGCCCACAGGCGCGCGGCCTCGGCGAGCAAGGAAGCCGCCTCGAACTCCTCTACCTCGTACCCGGCCGCGGACAACCGGGTGGCGGCGGCGTCCAGCGCGGCGTCGACGGCGGGGTGGTTGCGGACGGTACCGATGTCGCGCACCAGGCCGATGCGGGGCTTCGTGCCGCCTGCCGGGCGGCCGGGTGCGACGGGGATGCCGAACGGGTCGCGCAGATCCGGGGTGGTCATGACGTCGAGCGCGAGGCGGGCGTCCGCCACGGTGCGGGCCAGTGGGCCCTCGACGGCGCAGGCCTGGGCGGTGAGCGGGAAGTCGAGCCGGGCCGGGCCCTCGGGGGTTTCGATGTGCACCGGTGGCATCCATCCGGAGACCCGGCCCACGGTCGGCCGGACGCCGACGACGCCGCAGCAGGCGGCCGGGTAGCGGATCGAACCGCCGATGTCGTTGCCCTGGGCGAGCGGCGTCATGCCCGCGGCGAGACTGCTCGACGCGCCGCCGCTGGACCCGCCCGGTGTGCGGTCGGGATCCCAGGGGTTGAGGGTGCGCCCGTGCAGGTCGTTCGTGGAGAACCAACGGTAGGAGAACGCGGGAGAGTTGCTGCGGCCGAGCAGGACGGCGCCGGAGTCGCGCACAGCCGCGACGCACGCGGCGTCCTCCTTCGCCGGGGGCCCGGCGAGGGCCACGACGCCATTGCTGGTGACGTGACCCCGCTGATCGGTATTGATCTTGGTGGAGACGGGCACGCCGTGCAGGGGGCCGAGACGTTCGCCCGCGGCCACGGCGGCGTCGGCGCGGTGCGCGTCGGCCAGGGCCTCGTCGGGACGCAGATCGACCAGGGCGTTCAGCCGTGGGTTCGTCTCTTCGATCCGGTCGAGACAGGACTGCACGACCTCGACGGACGAGACGTCGCCGGTGCGGATGGCGGCGGCCAGTTCGACGGCCGAGCGCTGCCACAGCGGGGCAGCGGGCTTCTGGGTTTCCATGATCGCCTCTGGGGATGGGGGTGCCGGCGGCGCGAGTGCGGGCCGGGCCGGCGCGGACACAGACATGGAGGGAGGGGGCTGCTGCAAGCGGAGGCCGCAACAGCGGCGAACGCCGTGATGAAACGGCGTTTTATTTTCGCTCACCTTCGTGTCCGGGTGGCGACTTGTCAAGGGTCTTCCGGCGGGCTCAGTCGGCGGGCAGGCCCCGGCGGAGCATCTCCAGGACGGCCAGGGTGACTTGGGTGCCGCGCTCGGCGGACCAGCTCTCCGGATCCTCCAGTGTGGAGAGCCAGTACCCCCGAAGCAGCAGGTGGAGGATGTCTCCCGCGTCCGCGGCGGAGGGGATGCCCGCCTCGGCGGCGAGCTCCTGAAGTGACTCGCGATGGGCGCGTGCGGTCGAATTGCGGACGTGTTCGACCTCCTGCCCGGCGGTCGGCCCCTCGCTGATGATCTCGAACAGCAGTCGCCGCATCACCTCGTCGTCGGGCGTCGTGGTGCACATCCAGCGCAGCAGCGCGGGCAGTCGTTCGTCGCCGTCGGCACCCTCCAGTGCCGCCTCCTCCTGCCGCCCCCACTCCTTGTCCGCGCGGCGCAGCGCGTTGGCCATGAGGGCCGACCGGCTGGGGATGTAGTTGGTGACCATCGCCGTGGATCCGCCCAGTCGTCCGGCGACGGCGCGGATGGTCACGGCGCGGACCCCGCGCTCGCGGGCGACTTCGATGGTGGCGGCGGCGATCTCGTCGAGCCGCTGAGCCTCGTCTACCTCGATCGGCATGTCCTCGACCTTAAGGGGTGTTGACCTGATGGCGAACCGGTGTCATCTTGTCACGCAACAACGTTATGCAACGCTGTTGTATCTCATCTGGCTGGAGACGCCCCCATGCCCTTCAAGTTCGAAAGGGTCGGCGCGGCGCCGGTCTCCGAGAACGCCCGGCAGTACATGGTCCGCATGCGCGACGGCGTGCGGCTCGCCACCGACGTCTACCTCCCCGGGGATCTCCCCGCGGAGCGACAGGACGCCGGCACGGTGTTCCCGGCGGTGCTCGTCCGCCTCCCGTACGACAAGAACAGCCGGTACGTGTACCTCGACCGGATCGCCCGCCTCTTCACCGCCCGCGGCTACGCCGTGGTGGTGCAGGACGTCCGCGGCAAGTTCCGCTCCGGCGGCCGGACCCTGCCCTTCCTGCGCGAGCCGCAGGACGGCTACGACTCCCTCGACTGGATCGTCCAGCAGCCCTGGTCCGACGGCCGGGTCGGCATGTTCGGCGACTCCTACTACGGCTTCACCCAGTGGGCGGCCGTGGCCTCCGAACACCCGGCGCTGCGCGCCATCGTGCCGCGTGTGACCGCCGCCGACTTCAGCACGATCTGGCGACCCGACGAGCAGCCCGCGCCCGTCTGGCTGGAGGGCATCGAGTACTTCGCCCACCACTGGGTCGACCACGACACCTACGAGTACGAGGTCGACCGCTCCGCCCGCCCCCTCCTCGACCAGTACGAACAGGTCTTCGACGCCATCGGCGCCCGCTCCGCCTGGTTCGACCTCATGGCCCCCCGGCAGGCCGAACTACCGACCCAGCCGGGGCTGCACCCCTTCGACGCCCGCCCCGTACCGGTCCTGCACTGCGTCGGCTGGTTCGACAACATCGGCGCCGCCCACATGCGCGACTACACGGAACTGGCCTCCCGGCCCGGCTGGCACGCCCTTCAGTACCTGTGGGCCGGCGCCGTCGACCACGAGAACTACCGTCTGGCCCACGCCCCCGTCTCTCCCGGGGACGACCATGGCCTCGACGAGGCGGCCCTCGACCGGATGCTGCCGGGATACGTCGACCCGGCCCTCGACTTCTTCGACGTCTTCCTCAAGGCGGTGCGCCCGGCCTCGTCGCTGGCGAGGGTGACCTGGGAACTCGGCCATGCGGAGTGGCGGACCGCGGCGGCATGGCCTCCCCCGGAGAGCGTCACCCGTACGTACTGGCTCGGTGAACCGGAGCTCGCGACCGGCGCCCTGCCCGGCGGACGACTGGCCGACGTGCCCGTGGACCGAGCGGCCGACGCGCTCTGGATCCACGACCCGGACGGTCCCGTGCCGTCCCTGGTCGGCGACTCCTTCGCCTTTCTGCACAGCCATCCCGACTTCGCGCCCGTCGCCGCCCGCCCGGACGTCCTGGCGTTCTCCGGCCCGCCGCTCGACGAACCGCTCGACCTGGCCGGGCCGATCGGCCTGCACCTCGACGTCACCGGCACCGCCCCCGCCTTCGACGTGTTCGCCAAGCTCCTCGACCTGGACCCGGAAGGCGAAGCCCGTCTGATCGCCCGCGGACAGGTCCTCGTCACCACGGCCACGTCATCCGACGAGGTCGCCGTCGATCTCGGGCACACCGGATACCGACTGCGCCCCGGACACCGGCTCGCGCTCATCGTCTCCGGCAGCGACCACCCGCTGTTCCTGCCCACCACCGGCACCGGCGAGAACCCCTGGACCGCCGTGGTCACCAAGCCCGGCACGCAAGGACTGCGCACCGGTGGCAGCCACGCGTCCCGACTGACCGTCACGCTCGCGCCGCCGGACGTGTCCTGACCGTCACGGCCGCGCCTCGGGCCCGTACGCCCACCATCCCGTTCCGCCCCGCCCATCCTCACGAGGAGCTCCCTCATGAAGGCTCCAAGAACCACCGTCCGCGTCGCCGGCGCCCTGTGCTTCCTGCTGGCCGCCACCGCCTGTACGTCGGGCTCCGGCGATGCCCCGACAGCGCCGCGTGCCCCCAAGCTGACCACGACGACCCCCAAGGCGGGCGGTTCCGTCGACCAGGTCGACTGGAACCTGCCCATGGGCGAACCGACGACCCTGGACCCGGCCAAGGTCGGCGACTACTCGCCCAGCACCGTCGAGGCCAATCTCTGCGACCCCCTGCTGCGGCTCAACGCCGACTACTCAGTGGCACCCGGCCTGGCCACCTCCTGGAAGCAGAAGGACCCGACGACCCTGGTCCTCGGCCTCCGCCACGGAGTCCACTTCTGGAACGGCCACACCATGACCGCCAAGGACGTGGTCGCCAGCCTGAAGCGCCAGGGCGAGCGGGCCACCCAGAGCGTCAACGCCTCCCTCCTGGCCAACGTGAAGTCCATCGAAGCCACCGGCGGTCACCAGGTCACCGTCACCTTCAAGGCCCCCGACGAACTGTTCCTCAAGGCACTGGTCAACGGGTTCGGCGCGGTCAGCGAGGCCGCCTACCTCGACAAGGCCAAGGCCTCGTACGGAACGGCCAAGGGCGGCCTCATGTGCACAGGCCCCTTCAAGCTGACGCGCTGGAAGCCCGGCGACTCCATCACGGCCGAGCGCAACCCCGACTACTGGGACACCGCGCTGAAGCCCAAGGTGAAGTCCCTGACCTTCCGGTTCATCACGGACCCGTCCACGCTCACCAGCGCGCTGCTCTCCGGCCAGATCGACGGCAGCTACGAGATCAGCACCTCGACCGCGAAGGCCGTCGCCACCTCCGACACCGGGACCGTCTACTACGGCCCCTCCGCCCAGACCAACTTCCTCACCGCCACCAGTCCGACCTCACCGCTGGCCGACGCCCGCATCGTGAAGGCGCTCTCCCTCGTCCTGGACCGCGACGCACTGATCAAGAACGTCTACAACGGCGCGGCGCAGAAGCTGAAGACCTTCATCCCGCCGCTGGTCTGGCAGAACAGCCCCGCCTCGGCCGCCTACGACAAGGCCTACGACGCGCTCCCCGCCGTCCCCGCGCCCGACGTGGACCGCGCGAAGAAGCTCGTCACGCAGGCCGACACCGCCCGGCGCACCATCACCGTGGCCGTGGCCGCGGGCGACCAGCAGTCCCTGCAGACCCTCACGTTCCTGCAAGCCGGTGCCAAGAAGATCGGCTTGAAGATCACCATCCGGCAGCTCCAGCCGACCCAGATGTCCGGGCTGTTCTACGACCCGTCACTGCGCAAGGGCCTGGACGCGACCATGGTCCTCGGCTACGTCGAGATCCCCGACCCGCTGTCCTACGCGGTCCAGATGATGACACCAGGGTCGCTGTTCAACTGGGCCGAGTACGACAACAAGCAGGTGACCGCCCTGATGCGGAAGGCCCAGGGCACGCTCGACCCCGCCGAGACGGCATCCCTGTTCACCCGGGCGCAGGCCCGGTACGTCAAGGACTATCCCGTCCTGCCCATCGCCTCTCCCTACGAGCGGTTGTTCGTGAACAAGCGTCTCAGCGGCCTGCCGGCCTCGTTCGCCTACCTGCACATGCCGTGGGCGGCCCACCTCGGCGGCACCGGCAAGGGGTCCTCGTGATCCTCAGGTTCGTCGCCCGACGTGCGGCCACCCTCGCCGTCACCCTGCTCGTCGCGAGCGTCGTCATCTACGGGGCCCTGTTCCTCGCACCCGGCGACCCCGCCACCTTGCTGGTCGGTGGAGGCAAACCGCCAAGTCCCGCACTACTGAGCGAGATACACCAGCAGTACCACCTGGACGACCCGTTCGTGCAGAGCTACTGGCGCTGGCTGGCCGGCATCGTGCACGGCGACGCCGGCCAGTCCCTCAGCTACAAGGACTCCGTCACCCACCTGCTCGCCGACCGGGCCGCCGACACCCTGTTCCTCATCGTCTACGCGACCGTGCTGATCGTCCTCTGCGGGGTCACGCTCGGCACCTTGGGCGGCCTGCGCGGCCGCTGGGTGGAGCACCTGACCACGGTGGTCACCACCACCCTCATGGCTGTGCCCGTGTTCGTGTCGTCCGTCCTGCTCATCTGGTGGATGTCGGTGCGCGTGGGCTGGTTCCCGGCCTACGGGTCCGGCACCGGATTCACCGGCCGGCTCGAACACCTCACGCTGCCCGCCGTGGCGCTCGCGGCCTCATGGATCGCCTACGTCGCCCAGGTCACCCGCTCGTCCGTGCGTGCGGAACTCGCCTCGGAACATGTGCAGACGGCACGCGGTCGTGGCATCCCCGAACGCCTCGTCGTCCGCAAACACATCCTGCGCAACGCCTCCGGGCCCGTCGTCTCGGTCTCCGGAGTCGCCGTCGCCGGACTGATCGCCAGCTGCTCCATCGTCGAACAGGCCTTCGGCATCAACGGCGTAGGGGCGCTGCTCGTCCAGAGCGCCGCCAAGCAGGACCTGGCCGTGGTCCAGGCAGTGGCGCTCCTGACGGTCGTGGCGTTCGCCGTGGTCAACACCGCCGTCGACCTCGTCACCGCCGCACTGGACCACCGCATCCCGTTGGGGGAGAGGGCATGAGCACCTACCAGATCGCGTCCGCGGCCCGCGAACGCCGCGGACCCGGGCGGCTGCGCACCCTCGCCCGCGGCCAAGCGGTCCAACTCGCCGCGGGAACCGTCGTCGCCCTCGTCGTGGTCGCCGCCGCGTGCGCCCCGCTCCTCGCGCCGTACGACCCGAACGCCGTCGATCCCCTCGCCGTCTCACAAGGCAGCACGGGCACCCACTGGTTCGGCACGGACGACACGGGCCGCGACATCCTCTCCCGCCTTCTGTACGGAGCGCGGCCGAGCCTGCTCGCCCCGGCGCTCATCACCGTGGCCGCCGGCCTGGTCGGCACCGCGCTCGCGGTGGCCGCCGCATGGCTCGGCGGCTGGTGGGACCGGCTGATCTCCGGACTGCTCGACGTCATCTTCGGCTTCCCCGGCCTCGTCCTGGCCGTGGTCGGCGCGGCGGTGTTCGGGGCCGGGCTCGACATCGCCGTGGTGACGCTGTCCCTCGCCTACCTGCCCTACGTCGCCCGCGTCGTCCGCAGCACGGCGATGCGCGAACGCTCGCTGCCCTACATCTCCGCACTGGAAATGCTGGGCATGTCCGGCCCACGGATCTGCCTGCGCCACCTGGTGCCCAATCTGCTGCCCCTGGTCCTGGTGCAGGCGACCACCGCCTTCGGCTACACCATGCTCGACGTCGCCGCCTTCTCCTTCATCGGGCTCGGCACCCAACCACCCACCGCTGAGTGGGGGTTGATGGTGGCGGGCGGCGCGCCCGGCATCCTCGCCGGACGCCCCGAGCAGTCGCTGTACGCGGGCCTCGTCATCGTCGTCTTCGTCGTGGCCTGCAACGTCCTGGGCAGCGGCCTGTCCCGACGGCTCCTGGGAGAGGACCGATGACCGACGACTCCTTGCTCCGGTTCGAAAACCTGCACGTCACCCTGCCCGTGAAGGGCGAACACCGCACCGTCATCCACCGCGTGGACCTCGACGTCCGGGCCGGCAGCTCGGTCGGCCTGGTCGGGGAGTCCGGTTCCGGCAAGTCCCTCACCGCCCGCTCGGTGCTGCGCCTGCTGCCGCCCGGCGCCCACGTCACCGGCGACGTCCGCTTCGACGGTGACTCCGTCCCCGCCATGAACCCGGCCGCTTTGCGCACCCTGCGCAGCCGGGACATCGCCATGGTGTTCCAGGACCCCCGCGCTCACATCAACCCCCTGCGCACCATCGGCGACTTTCTCACCGAAGGGCTGGTCAGCGTACGCGGAACGGTCCGGAGCAAGGCGGAGGCGCAAGCCACGGCGCTGCTGGAGGAAGTGGGCATCGCCGACGCCGCGCGACGCCTGCGCCAACGCCCCGCCGAACTCTCGGGAGGCCTGCTGCAGCGCGTCATGATCGCTTCCGCATTGCTCGCCGAGCCCCGGCTGCTGCTCGCGGACGAGCCCACCACCGCCCTCGACGTCACCACCCAGGCCGAGGTCATGGCCATCATCGACGAAGCCCGCACCCAGCGCGGCCTCGCGATGCTCTTCATCACCCACGACCTCGCACTGGCCGCGGCCGTCTGCGACCGCATCGCCGTCGTGTACGCGGGCTCGACGGTCGAAGAACTGCCCGCCCAGCACCTGCACAACGCCCATCACCCTTACACCCGCGCCCTGTTGTCCTCCCGGCCCGACCTCGGCGCGGACGACGAACCGCTGCGATCCATTCCCGGGAACCCCCTGTCGGCGTTCGAAGCCGGTCCGGGGTGCGCCTTCGCGCCACGCTGTCCCATGGCCCAGGACCGCTGCACCACCGAACGGCCGGCCCTGTCTCCGATACAGGACGTATACGCGGCCTGCCACTTCCCTCACCACACGCACGCGGCGGCCGGTGCCGCAGACAGGAGCGGGGACGATGCCTGACCCCACCGGTGCAGTCCTGGAAGCCGTGGACCTGTGCAAGTCATTCGGCGACTTCACGGCGGTCGACGGCGTCACCCTGAAACTCGACGCAGGCGCGTCGCTGGCCGTCGTCGGAGAGTCCGGATCGGGCAAGACCACCACGGCCCGCATGATCGCAGGACTCGAAAGGCCCACCTCCGGTACCGTCCGCTGGGCCGCGGACGAAACAGGAGACGCGCCGAGATCTCGACGCCATCTGGCCCGCAACGTACAGATGGTCTTCCAGGACCCCTACTCCTCCCTGGACCGGCGGCAACGCGTGGGCGACTGCATCGCCGAGGCCCTGAGACTTCACACCGACCTGCGCGCGAGCGCGCTGGATCTGCGCGTCGCCGAACTCCTCGACCAGGTAGGCCTCGACCCACGCCAAGCTCGATCCCTGCCCCGCTCCCTCTCCGGCGGCCAGCGCCAACGCGTCGCCGTCGCGCGGGCGTTGGCGGTCCAGCCCCGGGTGCTGATCCTCGACGAGGCGGTCGCCGCGCTCGATGTCTCCGTGCAGGCTCAGATCGTCGCTCTCTTGCACGAAATTCGCCAACGAACCGCCATCGCCTACCTGTTCATCACTCATGACCTGGGAATCGTCCGCCACATCTGCGACGACGTGGCGGTCATGCACCAGGGCCGAGTCGTCGAACGCGGTCCCACGAACACCGTCCTGACCGCACCGCGCATGCCCTACACGCGCCAGTTGGTCGACTCCATTCCCCGGCGAGGCTGGCGCCCGCGCCGCCGCACCGCTCCCGAGTGAGGCCCCTGCCTCGCCAGGCACCCACAGCGCATCACCACCGACCCGAGGAGCCACCCCGCACCATGTCCAGTACTCCTTTTCTCGCCTTCGCCTTCGAGATCCGGGCCGAGCTCGACCCGTCCCTGCACATCGGGCACGGTGACGGCGAAGCCACCGAGTTCACCCCGATCACCGGCGGCAGCGTGGACGGCCCACTGCTGCGCGGACGGGTCCTGCCCGGCGGCGGTGACTGGAGCAGTACGCGCGGCCGCGTCTGCCAGCTCGACGCGCGCTACCTCATAGAGGCCGATGACGGTGCCGTCATCGACATCGTCAACCGCGGCTACTACCTCGAGGTTTCCGACAGCCCCGACCAGTACGACGACGAACTCCAGGTGTCGCACGCCGGGATCTACTACCGCACGTCCCCCGTGTTCCGAACCGACGCCCCGGCCCACCGCTGGCTCGCCGCATCGGTCTTCGTGGGCCTCGCCAGGTCCGACGACGAACGGTCGGTGGCCATCCGCATGTACCTGGTGCGGTAGGCGCGCGCACGAGGAGGGCTCAGCCCGCTACACGCCCAGGAGCCGCTCGGCATTGCGGTGGGCGATGTCGAGCTTGGCTTCCGTGGGCAGGTCGCACTCCTCCAGGAAGCCGCGGGCGCCCTCGTTGCCGACGAAGGGGTAGTCGACCGAGTAGATCATTCGGTCGGTGCCCAGGACGTCGGTACAGAAGCGCAGGTGCGGTGTCGTGAACATCCCGCTGGGCGTGTAGTACACGTTCTGGCGCACGTAGTCGCCGATGGTCCGGTCGAGTCCCGTCGCGCGCTGGGGCAGTGCCTCGTCGAGTCGGTCCAGGAACCAGGGGACCATCTCGCCCCAGTGCCCGAGGACGAACTGGAGGTCCGGGTAGCGGTCCAGTGCTCCGCTGAGTACGAGGTGGAGGAAGTGGATGCCCGACTCGTTGTGCCACCCCCATCCGGCGGTGGCGAACCGCGTGGCGACCACGGGATCGAGGCCCGCCTCGTAGTTGACCGCGCTGGTGCCACGGGTGGGCGGGGCCGGGTGGAGATAGATCGGGACCCTCAGTTCGGCCGCCGTCCGCAGGATGGGGTCGAAGCGTTCGGCTGACAGGAACTCGTCGTCGGTGCGGCCGTGGATGAGTGTGCCGACGTGGCCGAGTTCCTCTACGGCGCGCTTCAGTTCGGCCGGCGCCCGGTCCGGGGCGGACGTGGGCAGCGAGGCGAACGCGGCGAAGCGGTCGGGGTGGCGTCCGACGGCTGCCGCCAGCCGGTCGTTGACTCCTCGCACCAGTTCGGGCGCTACGCCGGCGGGCAGGAACTGGGTGGTGAGGTTGGACAGCACCTGCATGTCGATGCCGTGCTCGTCCATGTCGGCGATGCGTCCCGCGTCGAGGTCCTCCAACTCCTCGGGGGTGGGGCAGTAGGGCAGTCCGCTGGCCGGCGAGTACGCCGTCCCGAAGTGCGGGCTCACTTCCGTCGCGCGCCCGGCCGAGGCCTTTGCCACCGCGGTGTCGAGCGTGTGCTCCTCGATGGTGATCAGCTTCATGGCGCGTCACGCTCCGGCTTCTGCGGAGAGCCAGGCGAAGGCCGACTCCTTGATGCCGCGTTCCAGTTCGCTGCCCCGGGTCGCGAAGGTGCGCTCGACGGGGAACCCGCTCTGGTCGAGTACGTAGGCCAACGCGCCGTACTCGCGGGGGTACCTGGCCACCACCTCGGCGTCGATCTCCGTGATCCCGGCCGGGAAGGTGAACGTGGCGAAGTCGTACACGCTCTTGCGGTCGACGATCCGCCAGACACCGTCCCGGCGCTCGATCCGGTCGATGAACCGGTTGTGGCCGTTGCAGCCCAGGTCGAGGCTGCTGTTCTCGGCGACGATGACCGCGTTGGTCTCGCCGACCGCCCGGGTGCCGTCGTCCGAGAACGTCACGGACGGCGCGGTGATGAGGTGCTTGGTGCGCAGGTCGGTGGTGGCCATGCGCGCGGACGCGTCGACGAAGTCCGAAGCCGCGCCCTCGAACCAGGTGATCTCGATCCGGGCGCCCGGGTGGAAGAGGCCGCGCAGCCGGTCCCACTGCCCCAGATCACGATGGATCCAGCCGGTCATGAGGTCGGCGATGTCCTGACGGTCCTGGAGTGTCGGTGTTCTAGGCATATCCATAGTCTCCGACCTCGGAATCGATAGGTCCAATTGATAGATCTGATCTATTGTTCGCTGTGAACGATCAGAGAATCGGAGAGGTCGCGTGGAACTTCGTCACCTGCGCTATTTCGTGGCGGTCGCCGAGGAGAGCCACTTCGGCCGTGCGGCGGCGCGCCTGCACGTCACACAGTCGACGCTGAGCACCCAGGTGAAGGCGCTGGAGCGCGAGGTGGGAGGCCCGGTCTTCGCCCGCACCAGCCGCCGGGTCGAACTGACGGAGGCGGGCGAGTTGCTGCTCGTCGAGGCGCGACGCACGCTGGCGCAGGCCGACCGGGCCATGGACGTCGCCCGGCAGTCGGTCAGGGGCGAGACCGGCGCGGTACGGATCGGGTTCTCCGGAATCGCCGTGCTGGAAGGCACTCTGGCCACGGACCTGCACCGCTTCCACCTGACGCATCCGCGGGTGGAACTGCACGTGAGTGAAGTGCCGCCCGCCGCACAGGTGCAGGGACTGCGCGACGGCACGCTCGACATCGGATACAGCCCCGACAACGGGCTGGGCGACGTGGACGACCTCGTGGTGCGGCGAGGCATGCGCACGACCCTGTCGATCGCCGTACGCCACGATCACCCACTCGCGACCGCCACCTCGGTCGGCCCCGCCGATCTGGAGGGGCAGAACCTCGTCGTGTACGCGGCCGACGAGAACGACGAGAGCGTGCTCGACCACCTGGGGGCGGAGCAGCGTACGCGCGTTCACCGGGTGACGGGCACCCTCGGCGCGCTCGTGCTGGCCTCGGCGGGCGTCGGCGTGGCAGTCGTCCCGGCCGCCACGGAACGCATCGGACTGCCCGATCTCGTCTACCGGCCCCTGCGTGACATGGCGGCCGACGTAGAGGTGCTGACGCTCAGCCGCCCCGACGAACTCGCCGGCCCGGTCCGTGCGTTCGTCCGCTCCTGGCATCGGGGCGAGGGAGCGTGAGCCGACCGATCCGCCCGCATCCACCGGAGGGAGGGCGGACCGTCCGGATCACGCAGTCTTGAAGCTGAGCCCGACCGGGAGCAGCTCGTCGGAGCCCTTGCACCGCAGGGTCGAGGCGCCCCGCTCGGTGACGTCCTGGGCCAGTGCGCCCTGCTTGACACCCTGGCTGAGCGATCGCGTTGTGCCGAGGGCAGGTCGTTCAGCGCACTCGACCTCGCGGTGTAAGCGGAACAGGCGGCAGCTCAGGCGCATCCAACCGCTCCCCGTCATACCCCTTCACCTCCCCGAACCGTGACCCGCTCATCCAGTCCTCCCGCGCCTGCGTGATCTCGGCCTGGTTGCGGCCGATGAAGTTCCACCACATCACCAACTCCTCCTCGAACGGCTCCCCGCCGAGCAGCATCAGCCCCGCGTCCGACGCGGCGCGCAGCGGGAGTTCGGTGCGGCCGCAGCCGAGGTAGAGCATCGAGCCGGGGAGGAGCGGGACGCCGTCGACGTGGGTTTCGCCCGACATTGACAGGACGGCGTACTCGAAGTCCGGCTCCAGGGGGACGCGGACGTCGGCGCCGTCGGCGAGGGACAGGTCCGCGCCCACGATCGGGGTGTACGTCGTGCCGGGGGAGACCGAGCCGTCGAGGGAGCCCAGGACGACGGTCGCGGTGAGGCCGGGGGCCGTCGCCGTCGGGAGGGCCGCGTGGTGCTCGAAGCGCGGGTCCACGTGGCGGTGCGCGTCGGGGAGGGCGACCCACAGCTGGGCGCCGTGGAGGAAGCGGGCGTGGGACGCCGGGGACTCCTCCGAGTGGGAGATCGCGCGGCCCGACGTCATCAGGCCCAGTTCGCGGGGGCGGATCGTCTGCAGGCTGCCGGTCGAGTCGCGGTGCAGGACCTCTCCCTCGTGCAGCCACGAGACCGTCTGCAGGCCCATGTGCGGGTGCGGCGGGACCTGCATCCCGGGCTCGTCGGCGATGTCGTCCGGCCCGTAGTGATCGACGAACGCCCAGGCCCCGACCATCCGGCGGCCCAGGTTCGGCAGCAGCCGGCGCACCTCGGTGGTCTCGCCCAGCCGCACCTGTCGCGGACTGAGGAGTTCGCGGACCGGTTCCGCCACGACGAAGCCGCGGCCGCCGCACACCGTGGGAACCGCCGCGCGATCAAGATTGCTCATGCCGGACAACCTAGCCCCGCCGCCGAGCCGCGTCAGTCGAGCGGCGGGAAATCGCCCACCCGGGCCCTCCCGGCGCCCCACAGGCCAGACGCGTACCGCCCGTACGGGCCATTCCAGCGCGCCAAGTCACACCCCTGCCACTGGAATGGTCGAGTGCCCTTCGTGATCGCAGTGCCGGCGACGACCGCGGTGTCCGGCGCGCCGCCGGACGACTGTCTCGCCCGCAACGACTGGATCTGCGGCGAATACCTGAGCACGCGCCGGCACATCCTCCTGGACGCCGTGCTCCAGCATCTGCAGATCACCGTCGTGGCCGTCGCGATCGCGCTCGTCATCGCCGTGCCGCTGGCCGTCGTCGCCCGGCGCTGGGGATGGGCCGCCGGACCCGTGCTCGCCCTGACGACCGTGCTCTACACGATCCCGTCCCTGGCCATGTTCTCGCTGCTGCTACCCGCCTACGGGCTGTCCGCGACCCTCGTCGTCGCCGGGCTCGTGCTGTACTCGCTGACCCTGCTCGTGCGGAACATCCTCGCCGGGCTCCGCGCCGTCCCCGAGGAGACCCGGCAGGCCGCCCGGGGCATGGGCTACGGACCCGTACGGCTGCTGCTCACCGTCGAACTGCCGCTCGCGCTGCCCGCCGCCCTGGCCGGACTGCGCATCGCCACCGTGTCGGCCGTGTCCCTGGTGACCGTCGGCGCCATCGTCGGGTACGGCGGGCTCGGCAACCTCATCTACTCCGGGATGAACACGTACTTCAAGGCACAGGTGCTGACCGCGTCCGTGCTGTGCGTCGTCATCGCGATCGCCGCCGACCTGCTGCTGCTCTGGCTCGGGCGGCTGCTCACCCCCTGGACGAGGGCGGGATCCGCGTGAAGACCCTCACCGACGCCTGGAACTGGCTCGCCGATTCCGCCCACTGGTCGGGCGACGACGGCATCTGGCACCGGCTCGAGCAGCATCTGGTGCTGACGCTCGTCTGCCTCGTCGTGAGCTGTCTTATCGCCCTGCCCGTCGCGCTCGTCCTCGGGCACCTCGGCAAGGGCGGGGCGCTCGCCGTGAACATCTCCAACGTGGGGCGGGCCGTACCCACGTTCGCCGTGCTCGTCCTGCTCCTGCTCACTCCGCTCGGGCAGTACGGGGAAGGGCCGACCGTCGTCGCCCTCGTCCTGTTCGCCGTGCCGCCGCTGCTCACCAACGCGTACGTGGGCATGCGCGGCGTGGACCGCGGCGTCGTCCGGGCCGCGCGGGGCATGGGCATGACCGGGCCGCAGATGCTGTGGAAGGTGGAGGCGCCGCTCGCCCTGCCGATGATCATGAACGGGGTGCGGATCGCCGCCGTACAGCTCGTCGCCACCGCGACCATCGCCGCCCTCGCGGGCGGCGGCGGGCTCGGGCGGATCATCACCGCCGGGTTCAATCTCGCCAGCACCCCGCAGGTGGTCGCCGGCGCGGTGCTCGTCGCCGGGTTCGCGCTGATCGTGGAGGGACTGTTCGAGATCGCCGAACGGCTCGCCCCGGCCTGGACGCGGGGGAGGGCCGGATGAAGCGCCTGCGGTGGTGTGTCGCGCTGGTGGCGGGGATGGTGCTGCTCGCCGGGTGCGGCGGCGGGCCCTCCCTGGAGAACCAGGGCGAGGTGACCGCGCCGCCGGGGGACAGCAGCCATCTCGTGATCGGATCGGCCGGGTTCACCGAGAGCGACCTGCTGGCCAACATGTACTCCCTGCTGCTGAAGAACGCCGGGTACGGGACCGAGATCCTGTCCGTCGCCAACCGCGAGCTGTACGAACCCGCCCTCGAAGCGGGGCAGATCGATGTCGTCCCCGAGTACGCCGCGACCTTCGCCGACTGGCTCAACGCAAAGACGCACGGCGCCGACGCCGATCCGGTCGGCTCGCCCGACCTCGACGCCACGATGAAAGCCCTGCGCACCCTCGCCGCACCCCGCGGCCTCATGGTCCTCGACCCCGGCCGGGCCGTCGACCAGAACGCCTTCGCCGTCACCGCCGCGTACGCGAAGGAGCACGGCCTCAAGACGCTCAGCGACCTCGGCGCCTCCGGACTGAAGGTGCGGCTCGCCGCGGGCGACGAGTGCGTGCAACGCCCGTACTGCGAACCAGGGCTGAAGAAGGTCTACGGGATCGACATCACCGGCGTCGACCCCAAGGGCGTCGGCACCACTCCGTCCAAGCAGGCCGTGCAGAACGGACAGGACCAGATGGTGCTGACCACCAGCACCGACGCCACGCTCACCGACTTCGGGCTCGTGCTCCTCGACGACGACAAGCACCTCCAGAACGCCGACTACATCGTGCCCGTCGTCAACCGCTCCAGGGCGGGCAGCGACAAGGTCGCCAAGGCGCTCGGCGCCCTCAACTCCGTACTCACGACGGACGACCTGGCCTCCCTCAACCAGCAGGTCGACAGCTGGCGGCGGCTGCCCGAAGATGTCGCGCGCACCTATCTGGAAGACAAGGGGCTGTTGAAGTAGACCGGTATCAGGCGGGTGTGCGGTGACCGGACCGGGGAACGCGGAACAGCCACCCTCCCCTCCTCGAGCACCGGAAACGGGGGTCACCGATGAATCGAGTCGTGGTCGTCGGCGCGGGCGTGCTCGGCGCCTGTGTCACCTACCACCTGGCCCGCGCGGGCGCCCACGTCGTCCTCGTGGAGCAGGCGCCGGGACCCGCGGCCGGGACCTCCGGCGCCACCTTCGCCGCCGACGTCACCCATCTCAAGACCCCGTACGCGTACTACCGGCTGAACCGGCAGGGATCCGAGGGGCACCTGCGGCTCGCCGAGGAGATCGGCGGGCCCGGCTGGCGCCATCCGGTGCCGCACGTGCAGTGGGCGGACGACGAGGACGGACGGCGGGCGCTGCGCGAGAGGACGTCGAGGGCCCGGCAGTGGGGCCGCGACTGCCGACTCGCGCCGGTCTCCGCGCTGCGCGACCTCGTCCCCGCCGTCGACCCGGCCGCCTGCCCCACAGACGAGATCGTCGTGCACGGTGACGCGGCCTGGTTCGACGCGCCCCGGTTCGTGCGCGCGCTGCTCGACGCCGCAGCCCGCCTCGGCACCGTCGAGACGCACTACGCGACACCGGTGACCGGGCTGCCGCGTGACGGGGAGCGGGTCACGGGCGTCCGGGCGGGCGCGCGTACCTGGCACGCCGACGCCGTCGTCAACTGCGCGGGCCCCGGCGCCGACCGCGTCGCCGCCCTGGCCGGGGTGGCGCTGCCCCTGCGACGGGTACCGGGCCTGATCGCGACCAGCGGGCCGCTGCCCGGCCGCCCGCTCACCGCGATCCTCTCCGTCCCCGGCCTCGACCTGCGGCCCACCGCCGACGGCGGGGTGCTCGCGCTGTCCTGGGAGGTCGACGGGCGGCTGCGGGGCGCCGTCGACGGGCTTCCGGAGGAACTGCACCGGCGCGCCCGCGCAGTCGTCCCGGGCGTCGCGGGCGCGGGGATCGTCGACGCCCGGATCGGGGTCAGACCCGTACCCCTGGACGGCCTGCCCCTGGTGGGCGAGGTGCCCGGGGCGCCCGGTCTCTACCACCTGGTGTCGCACAGCGGGGTCACCCTGGCCCCCGTCCTCGGCCGGCTCGCCGCAGGGGAGATCACCGGCGGAGCGTCCGCATCCGAGCTGGCCGGCTACCGGCCGGACCGGACGGTCGCCGAGGGCGTGGAGGACGAGAACCTGCGGGCCATGGACCGGCGAGGAGCCCGTCCGGCAGCCCGCCACGAGGCCAAGGCTCAAGCTGAAGTTTAGGGTGAGGGTTGCCCTCGGTGCCGGGGCGCGGGCACCCGGTCCGGCGGGTTCACGCGTCCGCGACCGAGTCGAACGTCACCTCGTCCCGTCCGACCCCCTGCGCGTCGGCGTCGACCGACCGGCGCAGCGCCTCGTGCAGCTTCGCCGGGGTCAGCACCCCGAGGAATCGGGAGCCGTCGAGGACCGCCACCCAGCCCGCGTCGTGCTGGAGCATCACACCGAACGCCTGCTTGAGCGGGGCGCCGACCGGAACCCAGGCGTTCATCCGGTGCGCGAGATCGGCGACCCGGCCGTCCTGCCCGGCCAGCGCGGCCTCGTCGAGCCCGACCCAGCCGTGCAGATCGCCCCCGGCGTCCAGCACCACCGCCCAGCGGGCGCCCGCCTCCCGCATCCCGGCGGCCGCCTGCACCGCCGACTCGTCGAGCCGGGCCACCGCGGGCTGTTCCAGGTCGTCCGGCTCGATCCGGGTCACCGACAGCCGCTTCAGACCGCGGTCCGCGCCGACGAACTCGGCGACGTACGGCGTCGCGGGCGTGCCCAGGACCGCGCCGGGGGTGTCGAACTGCTCGATGCGCCCCTGCCCGTACACCGCGATCCGGTCGCCGAGCCGGACCGCCTCCTCGATGTCGTGCGTGACGAGGAGGACCGTCTTGCGCACCGCCGCCTGCATCCGCAGGAACTCGTCCTGCAACTGTTCGCGCACCACCGGGTCGACCGCGCCGAACGGTTCGTCCATGAGGAGGACCGGGGGGTCGGCCGCGAGCGCGCGGGCGACGCCCACCCGCTGCCGCTGGCCGCCGGAGAGCTGCTCCGGATAGCGGCCGCCGAACGTCGACGGGTCCAGACCCACCAGATCGAGCAGTTCGGCGGCGCGCGCCCGTGCCTTGGCCTTCTTCCAGCCGATCAGGGCCGGGACGGTCGCGGTGTTGTCGAGGATCGTGCGGTGCGGGAAGAGGCCGACCTGCTGGATGACGTAGCCGATGCGGCGGCGCAGCTTCACCGGGTCGACCGTCGAGATGTCCTCACCGTCGACGTAGATGCGGCCCGACGTCGGCTCGATGAGCCGGTTCACCATCATCATCGTCGTGGTCTTGCCGCAGCCGGACGGACCGACGAGCGTGACCAGTTCGCCCTCGGCGACCTCGAAGGAGAGGCCGTCCACCGCCGTCGTGCCGTCCGCGTACCGCTTGGTGACCTGATCGAACCGGATCATGCAGTCACGCTAACCGCGCCGCTCAGTCCCCGCTCACCAGGATCACCTCGAGGGTGCGCGGTCCGTGCACTCCCTCGACCCGGTCCAGCTCGATGTCGCTGGTCGCGGACGGTCCCGAGATCCAGGTCAGCGGGCGCGTCGGGTCGAGCCGTTCGAGGGCCTGCGGGACGGCGGACACGACCTGGTCCGGGACCCGGACGACCACGAGGTGATGGTCCGGGACGAGGGTGATCCGGCGTCGGCCCTGGTCGGGGGAGGCGTCGAGGACGATGGTGCCCGTCTCGGCGACCGCGACCGCGCAGCCGGTGACCACGCTCTCGACGCGGTCCAGTTCCGCGGCTGTGCTGACCGCCCGGTCGTGGATGCGCGGCGGGTCGGCGGCGGACATCCACTCCGGCGGCAGCCCCGGCGGGACCAGCACGGTCTCCGGCCCGCGAGCGGAGAGGAGCCGCATGATCAGGTACGGCAGCTCCTCGGAGTCCGTGCGGTGCACGATCGCCCGGTAGTCCGCGAGGTTCTTCGCGAGCAGGTCGACCGTCTGCTCCACGGTCCGCTCGCCGTGCTCGCGCAGATAGTTCCGGTCGATGTCGGTGTCGTACGACACCGGTTCGCCGGCCGGGCCGCCGAGCGCCCGCCTCACCCGGCCCAGGACCACGTCCCTGCTGCTGCTCACTTGCCCGCTTCCTTTCCGCCGTTCGTCCGCTGCCACCAGTCGCGGAAGGGCTCCGCGGGCACCTCCGGGAGATCCCGGGTCGCCGTCCACGCCTTTCCGGGGCCCGGGATCGTCCGGGGGTGGAAGCGGCGGGTGCGCGAGGCGAGGCGCTGGCCGGTGGCGAGCACAGCCGGGTGGGTGAAGGTCCAGCGGGCGGCGCGCATCGCGGCGCGCTCCGCCGCGTGCCCCTTGGCGGGCTTGAGGGTGACCTTGGTGCCGCGCCGGGTCACCTCGCCGCCCTGCACGACCCGCTCGCGCAGATGGACGAGGACCTCGGGGATGTCGATGGCGACGGGACAGACCTCGTAGCAGGCGCCGCACAGCGAGGACGCGTAGGGCAGCGAGGCGTCGATGTCGCTCGCGGTGCCGCGCAGTTGCGGGCTGAGGATCGCGCCGATGGGGCCGGGGTAGACCGAGCCGTAGGCGTGGCCGCCCGCCCGCTCGTAGACGGGGCAGACGTTGAGGCAGGCGGAGCAGCGGATGCAGCGCAGCGCCTGGCGGCCGACCTCGTCGGCGAGGGTGTCGGTGCGGCCGTTGTCGATCAGGACGAGGTGGAAGGTCTGCGGGCCGTCGCCGTCGGTGGTGCCCGTCCACATCGACGTGTACGGGTTCATCCGCTCGGCCGTCGAGGAGCGGGGCAGGGTCTGGAGGAAGACCTCCAGGTCGCGCCAGGTGGGCACGATCTTCTCGATGCCGACGACCGAGATCAGGGTCTCGGGCAGGGTCAGGCACATCCGGCCGTTGCCCTCGGACTCGACGACGACGAGGGTGCCGGTCTCGGCGACCATGAAGTTGGCGCCCGAGACGCCGACCTTGGCGCGCAGGAACTTCTCCCGCAGGTGCAGCCGTGCGGCCTCGGCGAGTTCGGCCGGGGTGTCGGTGAGTCCGTCCGGGGCCGGGCGGCCCCAGCGGCCCATCTCCTTGTCGAAGATGTCGCGGATCTCGCCGCGGTTGCGGTGGATGGCGGGGACCAGGATGTGCGAGGGGCGGTCGTCGCCGAGCTGCACGATGAGCTCGGCGAGATCGGTCTCGTACGCGTGGATGCCCTCGGCCTCCAGGTGTTCGTTGAGGCCGATCTCCTGGGTCGCCATCGACTTGACCTTGACGACCTCCGTCTCGCCCGTGTCGCGGACGAGCCGGGTGACGATCCGGTTCGCCTCGTCGGCGTCGGCGGCCCAGTGGACGGTGCCGCCCGCCGCCGTGACCGACTCCTCCAACTGGACCAGATAGTGCTCCAGATGGCGCAGCGTGTGGTCCTTGATCTGCTTGCCGGCCTCGCGCAGCAGCGCCCAGTCGTCGAGCTCGGCGACGGCGCGGGCCCGCTTGTCGCGGATGGTGTGGGTGGCGTGCCGCAGATTGGCGCGCAGGGTGGTGTTCCGTACGGCGTCGTGCGCGGCCTTCGGGAAGGCGGGCATGCCGACAAAAGTGCCGCTCATGACAGGGGGTCCTCCTCCGTGCTCGCCAGGATCTCCGCGATGTGCACCGGCCGCATGCCGACCTTTAGGCGCGACAGGGTGCCGCCGATGTGCATGAGGCAGGAGTTGTCGGCCGCGCAGAGCGTGTCGGCGCCGGTCGACTCCGCGTTGCGGACCTTGTCGGTGCCCATCGCCGCCGACACGTCGGAGTTCTTCACGGCGAAGGTGCCGCCGAAGCCGCAGCACTCCTGCGCCCCCGGCAGCTCCACCAGCTCAAGTCCCTCGACCGCTCTGAGGAGTTGGGTGGGGCGGTCGCCGAGGCCGAGCGAGCGCAGGCCGTGGCAGGTCGGGTGGTACGTCACCTTGTGCGGGTAGTACGCGCCCACATCGGTGACGCCCAGCACGTCCACCAGGAATTCGGTCAGCTCGTACGTCTTCGGGATCACCGGCGCGAGGGTCGCCGCGAGGCGGTCGCCACGGCCCTCCGCGCGCGCCCGTTCCCCCATGCGCGGGTACAGCTCGCGCACCATCGCCGCGCACGAACCGGACGGCGTGATGATTGCGTCGTAATCACCGGAGGCGATCCCCGGCCCGAAGACATCGGAGTAATGGCGGGCCAGCGGCTCGGCCTCGCGGCGGTACCCGGTGTTGTAGTGCGGCTGCCCGCAGCAGGTCTGGGCGGCCGGGAAGTCCACCTCCACGCCCAGTCTGGTCAGCAGTTTCACCACGGCACGGCCCGTATCCGGGTACAGCGTGTCGTTGACGCAGGTCAGGAAGAGCGCGACACGCATCGTGGCCCCTTCAGTTGTCGGTGCGGCTCGGTCATCGGATGGGTACAGCGGATGCGTGCAGCGTACGTGGTCGGCGGCGCCCGGTCACGAGGTGGTGACCCGGACGTGCGCGGACGTCCATGCCGCACGATCGCCGCGCGGCTCGTACCGGGTCAACGGCTGGGTACTGGCGAGGAGTTGCCGCATCGCCGCGAGATCGCCCACGACGCCGTCGGCGCGCGCCTGCACGAGGACGTTGCCGAGCGCCGCCGCCTCGGCGGGACCCGCCACCACCGGCAGGCCGCAGGCGTCGGCGGTGAGCTGGCACAGCAGGGCGTTGCGGGCCCCGCCGCCGACGATGTGCACGACGTCGACCTCGCGGTCCGCGAGCCGTGCCGCGTCCATGACGGCCCGGCGGTGGGCGAGGGCGAGCGAGTCGAGGATGCAGCGGGTCGTCTCGGCGCGGGTGCGCGGCTCGGGCTGGCCGGTCGCCCGGCAGGCGGCGGCGATCCGGCCGGGCATGCCGCCGGGCGCCAGGAAGTCGCTGTGGCCCGCGTCCACCACCGACCGCAGCGGCTCCGCCCGCGCCGCGGCGTCGAGGAGGGCGGTCACATCCGGCTCCCCCCAGTCGCGTTGGCACTCCTGGAGCAGCCACAGGCCCATGATGTTGCGCAGGTAGCGGACCGTGCCGTCGATGCCGAGTTCGTTGGTGAAGTTGGCCGCGCGGCTCTCCTCGGAGCGCACGGGCGCGGTCAGTTCGAGGCCCGCGAGGGACCAGGTCCCGGTGCAGATGTAGGCGAAGTGCGGGGTGGTGGCCGGCACCGCCACGACCGCCGACGCCGTGTCGTGGGAGGCGACCGTCGTCACCGGGACCGGACCGGTCAGGCCGGTCTCCTCCAGGACGTGCGGCAGAAGTTCACCGGCCGGGTCGCCCGGGCGGCGCAGGGCGGGGAAGAGCCCGAGGTCGATGCCCGCGCGGGCCGCCAGGCCGTGCGCCCAGTCCCCGGTGCCCGGGTCGATGAGCTGGGTGGTGGAGGCGTTGGTCAGCTCGGTGCCCGCCCGGCCGGTGAGCCAGTACGTGAGCAGGTCGGGGATCAGCAACAGCTGCTCGGCCGAACGGAGTTGGACGGTGTCGCGGGCCGCCGCGAGCTGGTAGAGGGTGTTGAAGGGCGCGTACTGGATGCCCGTGGCCGCGTACAGCTCGGACGGCGGGACCGTCGCCCAGACCCGCTCCGCGATCTGTTCCGTACGGGTGTCGCGGTAGTGGAACGGGTTGCCGAGAAGCCGCCCGTCGGCGTCGAGCAGGCCGAAGTCGACGGCCCAGCTGTCGATGCCGAGGGAGCGCACCTGGCCCGCCGCGCGCAGCCCGTCGAGGACGCCCGCGTACAGGGCGAGGATGTCCCACTGGAGGGCGTCGCCGGTGCGGACCGGCCGGTTGGGGAAGCGGTGGGACTCCGTCAGGGTGAGGGTGTCCGGGGTGACCCGGGCGGTCATGACGCGGCCGCTCGATGCGCCCAGGTCTATCGCGGCGTAGGGGAGTTCGGGCATGTGTGGGCTCCGGGGTGGTGCTGGGGACGGTAGCGGGGACGGGTGGGCTGAGGTCGGGGGCGTGTGAGGTCGCCCCCGCCTCCCCTTCCCGTTCCCGAACCGGGGGCTGCCCCCGGACCCCCTTGCGGATCGTGTTCGTGTGCGGGTGCGTCGTGGTGGCTCGCGCGGTTCCCCGCGCCCCTGGCGGGGCGTGTCCGGGTCAGCGCAGGAAGGCGGCCGCCACTCCCGCGTCCACCGGGACGTGCAGGCCCGTGGTGTGGGTGAGGTCCCCGCCGGTGAGGGCGAACACGGCGTTCGCGACGTGTTCGGGCAGGACCTCCCGCTTGAGCAGGGTGCGCTGGGCGTAGAACTCGCCGAGCTTCTCCTCCTCGATGCCGTACGTCGCCGCGCGCTGCGCGCCCCAGCCGCCCGCGAAGATGCCGGAGCCGCGCACGACCCCGTCGGGGTTGACGCCGTTGACGCGGATGCCGTCACCGCCCAACTCGGCCGCGAGGAGCCGTACTTGGTGGGCCTGGTCGGCCTTGGTGGCGGAGTAGGCGATGTTGTTGGGACCCGCGAAGACCGCGTTCTTGGAGGCGATGTAGACGATGTCGCCGCCCATGCCCTGGGCCTTCATCACCCGGGCCGCCTCGCGGGAGACGAGGAAGGAGCCACGGGCCATGATGTCGTGCTGGAGGTCCCAGTCCTTGGCGGTGGTCTCGAGCAGTGGCTTGGAGATGGAGATGCCGGCGTTGTTGACGACCAGGTCGACACCGCCGAAGGCGAGCGCGGCGGCCTTGAACGCCTCGGCGATCTGCTCCTCGGAGGTGACGTCCACCTCCACCGCGATCGCCCTGTCGGTGCCGCCCAGTTCCCCGGCGACCGTGGCCGCGCCGTCGGCGTTCAGATCGGCCACCACGACACACGCGCCCTCGGCCGCGAGCCGGTGGGCGATCGCCCGGCCGATACCGCTGCCCGCACCCGTCACCAGGGCCACGCGGGTGGCGAGCGGCTTGGGCTTCGGCATCCGCTGGAGCTTGGCCTCCTCCAGGGACCAGTACTCGATGCGGAACTTCTCCGACTCCTCGATCGGCGCGTACGTGGAGACCGCCTCGGCGCCCCGCATCACGTTGACGGCGTTGAGGTAGAACTCGCCCGCCACGCGCGCCGTCTGCTTGTCCTTGCCGAACGAGAACATGCCGACGCCGGGGACGAGGACGATCGCCGGGTCGGCGCCGCGCATCGCGGGGGAGTCGGGGCTCGCGTGGCGCTCGTAGTAGGCGGAGTACTCCTCGCGGTAGGCGGCGTGCAGTTCCTTCAACCGGGCTGCCACGGCGTCGAGTTCGGCCGTCGGCGGCAGGTCGAGGACCAGCGGGCGGACCTTCGTGCGCAGGAAGTGGTCGGGGCAGGAGGTGCCGAGCGCGGCCAGCCGCGGGTGCTCGGCGGAGGCGAGGAAGTCCAGCACCGGGGCGGAGTCGTCGAAATGGCCGACCTGCGGGCGGTCCGTGGACGCCAGCCCGCGGATCAGCGGGGCGAGCGCGGCGGCCCGTGTCCGCCGCCCGGCCGCGTCGAGCGCCGCGTACCCGTCGATCGCCGGGCCGAAGGGCTCGTCCTTGCCGTGCTCGGCGAGGAACGTCTCCGCGGTACGGATGATGAACAGGGAGTTCGCCTCGCACTGTTCGGTCGTGTCGCCCCACGCGGTGATGCCGTGGCCGCCGAGTATGCAGCCGATCGCCTGCGGGTTCGCGGCCTTGATGGCGGCGATGTCCAGGCCGAGCTGGAAGCCGGGCCGACGCCACGGCACCCACACCACCTTGTCGCCGAAGACCTGCGCGGTCAGCTTCTCCCCGTCCGCGGCGCAGGCCAGCGCGATACCGGAGTCGGGGTGCAGGTGGTCGACGTGGGCGGCGTCCACCAGACCGTGCATGGCCGTGTCGATGGAGGGCGCCGCGCCGCCCTTGCCGTGCAGGCAGTAGTCGAACGCGGCGACCATCTCGTCCTCGCGCTCCACGCCCGGGTACACCTCGGTCAGCGCGCGCAGCCGGTCGATGCGCAGCGCGGCGAGGCCGGTCTCGGTGAGTGTGCCCAGGTCGCCGCCCGAGCCCTTCACCCACATCAGCTCGACGTCGCCGCCGGTCACCGGGTCGGGGGCGAGCGCCTTCGCGGAGGTGTTGCCGCCGGCGTAGTTGGTGTTGCGGGGATCGGCGCCGAGCCGGTTGGAGCGCTCCAGCAGAGCGGCGACTTCAGGATGCACAGCCATGAAAGGTCCTAGAGGTTGCGGAGAGGAGGGGAGTCGGGTGCCGTCGATGACGGGGCCGGGCAGGGCTCAGGCGCCCCAGCCCGCCTGTTCGCCGCCCACCCGCTCGGCCACGATCCGCTCCTGCCACCCGCAGGCCGCGTATCCGGCGACCGGGTCGGGGTTGAGGCCCCGCTCCTCGCGCCACTCGGCGAGCAGCGGCCGTACGTCGGTGTTGTAGGCGTCCATCAGCGCGGCGTTGGCCGCCAGCACATCACCCGCGGCCTGCGCCGCGCGCAGCGCCTCGCGGTCGACGAGCAGCGCCTTCGCCGTCGCCTCCTGCACGTTCATCACGGAGCGGATGACCGCCGGGATCTTCGCCTCGATGTTGTGGCACTGGTCGAGCATGAACGCCACGTTCGTCGCCGGGTCGAAGCCGCCGTTCCCGGCGACCTCGAACAGGATCCGGAACAGCTGGAACGGGTCGGCGGCGCCCACCATCAGGTCGTCGTCGGCGTAGAAGCGGGAGTTGAAGTCGAAGCCGCCGAGCTTCTTCTCGCGCAGCAGCAGCGCGACGATGAACTCGATGTTGGTGCCCGGCGCGTGGTGGCCGGTGTCCACGACGACCTGGGCCTTGTCGCCCAGCTTCACGCACTGGAGGTAGGAGGTGCCCCAGTCCGGCACGTCCGTCGCGTAGAAGGCCGGCTCGAAGAACTTGTACTCCAGGAGCATCCGCTGGTCGTCGCCGAGCCGCTCGTAGACGGCCGCGAGCGATTCGGCGAGGCGGTCCTGGCGGGCCACGATGTCGTCCTGGCCGGGGTAGTTGGTGCCGTCCGCGAACCACAGCTTCAGGTCCTTCGACCCCGTCGCGTCCATGATGTCGACGCAGGTCAGCAGGTGCTCCACGGCCTTGCGGCGGATCTTCGGGTCCGGGTGGCAGACACTGCCCAGCTTGTAGTCGTCGTCCTGGAAGGTGTTGGAGTTGATCGCCCCCAGTTCCAGGCCGCGCTCCTTCGCGTACGCGCCGAGCGCCGCGTAGTCGTCGACCGTGTCCCAGGGGATGTGCAGCGCGACCTTCGGGGCGATGCCGGTGAACTCGTGCACCTTCGCCGCGTCGTCCAGCTTCTCCCGGGCGGTGCGTGGCACGCCGGCCTGGGCGAACACCTTGAACCGGGTGCCGGAGTTGCCATAGCCCCAGGACGGTGTCTCGATCCGCTGGTTGGCGAGTGCGGCCTTCACGGCAGCGATGTCAGGCATGTCCACCTCTGAGTGCGCGGGTAGCCGCATGCCGCCGGTCGGAGCGGGCATGGGCGAGGAGCGGGAAATCGTGAGCCATGGTGCGTGAATCGATTCACTTCGGTGGGGAAGTTAGCCCCGGGGGCGGCGGCCGTCAAGAGGTCGCGCGTGAGGTCAACTGCGTTACGCAATCGTGTCGCACGTCGTACGATCCCTCTGGCCCGTACCTCTTGACCTCTTCGCCGGGGCGGGGCTAGCTTCCGGGCAACTTCACTGAAACATTTCACGCCGGATGGCCGGGACGTCCGTCCGATGCCCTCGGCCACCGCTCGTGCACGCGGCACGGCACCGGTCCACCCCCTCTCGCAGACCCACGGAGACATGTCATGACGCATCCCGAACCGGAGACGACTCCGGTCCTCGCGCTGGAGGAGGTGAGCAAGTCCTTCGGCGCCGTACGCGCCCTGCGCGGCGTCGGCCTGCGCCTGTACCCCGGCGAGGCGCACGCCCTGGCCGGTGAGAACGGCGCGGGCAAGTCGACGCTGATCAAGACCCTGGCCGGGGTGCACCGGCCGGACACCGGGAGGGTGCTGCTCGACGGCGCGCCGGTGGAGTTCCACAACCCCGCCGACGCCCGGGACGCCGGCGTCGCCGTCATCTACCAGGAGCCGACGCTCTTCCCCGATCTGTCGATCGCCGAGAACATCTTCATGGGCCGCCAGCCGCGCCGCTCCCTCGGCCGCGTCGACCACCGCGCGGTCAACGAGGCGACGGCCGCGCTCTTCAAGCGGCTCGGCGTCGAACTCGACCCGGACCAGCCCGCCCGCGGTCTGTCCATCGCCGACCAGCAGCTCGTCGAGATCGCCAAGGCGCTCTCCTTCGACGCCCGCGTCCTGATCATGGACGAGCCGACCGCCGCCCTCACCGGCAGCGAGGTCGCCCGCCTCTTCGGCGTCGTAAGGACCCTGCGCGAGCAGGGCGCCGCCGTGCTGTTCATCTCGCACCGCCTGGAAGAGATCTTCGAGCTGTGCCAGCGGGTCACCACCCTGCGCGACGGCGCCTGGGTGAGCAGCGAACCGCTCGACGGGCTGAGCGAGGACGACCTCGTGCGCCGCATGGTCGGCCGCGACCTCGACGAGCTCTACCCCAAGCAGGACACCGAACTCGGCGAAGTCGCCCTCAGCGTGCGCCGGCTGACCCGCGAGGGCGTCTTCACCGACGTCTCCTTCGAGGTCCGCCGCGGCGAGATCGTCGGCCTCGCCGGACTCGTCGGCGCCGGCCGCAGCGAGGTCGCCCGCGCCGTCTTCGGCGTCGACCGCTTCGACGGCGGCGAGGTCGAGGTGCTCGGCAAGAAGCTCAAACCCGGCGCCCCGAGCCTCGCCATGCACGCGGGCCTCGCCCTCGTCCCCGAGGACCGGCGCGCCCAGGGCCTGGTGATGGACCTGTCCATCGAGCGCAACATCGGACTCACCGGCTTCGCCGACACCAGCCGGGCCGGCCTGATGAACCGCAGGGCGGAGCGCAGCCGCTCGCTGGACTGGGCGGTCAAGCTCCAGGTGAAGTACGCGCGTCTCGCCGATGTCGTCGGCACCCTGTCCGGCGGCAACCAGCAGAAGGTCGTCCTCGCCAAGTGGCTGGCCACCGGACCGCAGGTACTCATCGTGGACGAGCCGACGCGCGGCATCGACGTCGGTACCAAGGCCGAGGTGCACCGCCTCCTGTCGTCGCTCGCCGCCGAAGGCGTCGCCGTGCTGATGATCTCGTCCGACCTGCCCGAGGTACTGGGCATGGCCGACCGGGTGCTCGTCATGCACGAGGGGCGGCTCGCCGCCGAACTCTCGCGGAGCGAGGCCAGCGAGGAGTCCGTCATGGCCGCTGCCACGGGGAGGGCCGCGTGATGTTCGCCGTATCGCCGTCGGGGGGCGTCCGTTCGTCGGCGGGTGCGCCCAGTGCGTGGTCGCTCGCGCAGTTCCCCGCGCCCCTGAGCTCCCTTGAGGTGGCTGGATCATGACCGTAACCGCCCCATCTGTGCGGGAAGACGCCGTGCCCGCGTCCACTGCCGGACGGCGTTTCATCGACAAGGTGTTCAAGGCCCGCGAGCTGGCCGTGGCCGGCGTGCTCGTGGTGATGCTGCTCGCCACCGAGCTGTCCAACACCGAGTTCCTGTCCGAACAGGGCGTCAAGGACCTGCTCCTGAACGCCACCATCCTCGTCCTCGTCGCCACCGGCCAGGCCGTCGTCGTCATCACCCGCAACGTCGACCTGTCCGTCGGCTCGGTGCTCGGCATCTCCGCCTTCGCCGCGGGCAACTACCTTCAGGGCGGCGGCAGTTCGCTGATCGCCGTGGTCTACGCCGTCGTCATCGGTGCCGTGTTCGGCGCCCTGAACGGCGCGCTCGTCAGCCTCGGCAAGGTGCCCGCCCTCGTCGTCACCCTCGGCACGCTCTACGTCGTCCGCGGCATCGACTCCATCTGGGTCGGCTCCGAACAGATCGTCGCCGCCGACCTGCCCGACGGCTTCGTCGACTTCGGCCACGACGGCCTGTGGGTCGTGCCCTACCTGGCGCTGCTCGCCCTCGCCGTGCTGCTCTGCGTCGGCTACTACCTGCGCAGCTTCCGCAGCGGCCGGGAGATGTACGCGCTCGGCTCCAGCCCCGAGGCCGCGAACCTCGCCGGCATCCCCGTCCGCAAGCGCATCATGACCGCCTACGTGCTGTGCGGCGCGCTCGCCGGACTCGCCGGCGCCCTCTACCTGGCCCGCTTCGGCAACGTCGACTCCGGCACCGGCAACGGATACGAGCTCACCGTCGTCAGCGCCGTCGTCGTCGGCGGCGTCGCCTTCACCGGCGGCTCCGGCACCGTCTACGGCGCGGCTCTCGGCGCCCTGCTGCTGACCTCCATCAACAGCGTGCTGCCCGCCATCGGCGTCAGCTCCGTCTGGGTCACCGCCATCAACGGCGTCCTGCTGCTGCTCGCCATCGCCGTCGACCGGATCCTGGCCCTGCGCGTCGCCGCCGTGCTCCGCAAGCAGGCCGCACAGATGAGGAGCGCCCGCCATGCGTGACACCTTCAAGGCTGAATCCCTGAGAAGCGTGGTGCGCTGGGACACCGCCGTCGGCGCCCTGCTGATCGTGCTGCTGCTCTGCTCGTTCTCGTTCGTCGACAACTTCGGCAACGCGCTCAACGTGTCGTTCCTGATCGGCAACACCCTGCCGATCGCCCTGATCGCCCTGCCCATGACGATGCTCGTCATCTCGGGCGAGGTCGACCTGTCGGTCGGCTCCACGGCCGGTCTGTCCGGCGCGGTCATGGGCGCCCTGTGGAACAACGGCATGGCCATCGAGACGATCATCCCGGTCTGTCTGCTGCTCGGCGTCGTCTGCGGCCTGGTCAACGGCCTGCTCGTGACCCGCCTCGGGCTGCCGTCCCTCGCCGTCACCATCGGCACCATGGCCGCCTACCGCGGCATCGCGCAGATCGTCCTCGGCTCCGACTCGGTCACCGACTTCCCCTCGCAGTACCTGGACTTCGGCGCGGGCCGGTTCGGCGACACGTTCATCCCGTACGCCGCGCTGCCGTTCGTGATCCTCCTCGCCGTCGCCGTCGTCGTCCTGCACGCCACCCGCGTGGGCCGCTCGCTGTTCGCGATCGGCGCCAACGAGGAGGCCGCCCGGTTCGCCGGCGTCCGTGTCAAGCGCCTCAAGCTGTCCATGTTCGTGACGACCGGCCTGCTGTCCGCCCTCACCGGCGTCTTCTGGGCCCTGCACTACGCCAGCGCCCGCTACGACAACGCCACCGGCCTCGAACTGTCCGTCATCGCCGCCGTCCTCCTCGGCGGCATCGACTTCGACGGCGGCAAGGGCACTCTCGGCGGCGCGATCGCCGGTGTCTTCCTGCTCGGCTCGCTGCAGAACGTGATGAGCCTGCTCAACGTCTCCTCGCAGTCCCAGATCGTCGTCACCGGCGTCCTTCTCGTGATCTCCGTCCTCGCCCCGCGCGTCGGCCGGCAGATCGCCCAGACCAGGGCCCGCCGCAGGACCGCCGCGGCGCCACCGCCCGCGCCCGCGGCCACCTGACCCGCTGCCCCCTCGCTCCTCGCACGTCCGTCCCGTCCACACCAGCGCTAAGGAACCCTCATGTCCGTCACCGCCCGAACCCGCCGGCTCACCGCGGCGCTCGCCGTCACCACCGCCCTCGTCGTCGGCGCCACCGCCTGCGGCGGCACCACGAAGGACGACGCGAACAAGGAGTCGGTCAAGTCCAACGCCGCGGGCAAGGCCGACCCGAACGCGGCCACCAAGAAGGGCCTCACGGTCGCCTTCCTGCCCAAGCAGGTCAACAACCCGTACTTCACGACCTCCGACAACGGCGGCAAGAAGGCCCTCCAGGAGCTCGGCTCGACGTACAAGGAGGTCGGCACCAGCAGCGGCACCGACACCTCCGGCCAGGTCTCCTACGTCAACACCCTCACCCAGCAGCAGGTCGACGGCATCGCCGTCTCCGCGCAGGACCCGGGCGCCCTGTGCACCGCGCTGAAGCAGGCGATGAAGAACGGTGTCAGCGTCGTCACGTACGACTCCGACACCAAGGCCGACTGCCGCAACGTGTTCGTCTCGCAGGCCTCCGCCGAGGACCTCGGCCGCACCCAGGTCCAGCAGATCGCCAAGCAGATCGGCAACAAGGGCGAGATCGCGATCCTCTCGGCGGCCCAGACGGCCACCAACCAGAACACGTGGATCGACTACATGAAGGACGAGCTGAAGAAGCCCGAGTACAAGGACATCAAGCTCGTCAAGACCGCCTACGGCGACGACGACGCCCAGAAGTCGTTCCAGCAGACCCAGGGCCTGCTCCAGGAGCACCCGAAGCTGAAGGGGATCATCTCCCCGACCACCGTCGGCATCAAGGCCGCCGCCCAGTACCTGTCCGGCTCCAAGTACAAGGGCAAGGTCAAGCTGACCGGCCTCGGCACCCCGAACGACATGCGGGCCTACGTCAAGAACGGCACCGTCGACGCGTTCGAGCTGTGGGACCCGGCCAAGCTGGGCGCGCTCGCCGCGCACACCGCCGTCGCCCTGCAGTCCGGCCAGATCACCGGCAAGGAGGGCGAGACGTACAAGGCCGGTGACATGGGCGAGTTCACCATCGGCAAGGACGGTGTCGTCTCGCTCGGCAAGCCGACCGTCTTCGACAAGGCGAACATCGACCAGTTCAAGTTCTGAGGAGTGTCGATGCAGCGCGTCTGCTTTCTGCTCAAGGTCAAGGCGGACCGGATCGACGAGTACCGCGCCCGCCACGAGAACGTGTGGCAGGAGATGCGGGACGCCCTGACCGCCACCGGCTGGCACAACTACTCCCTCTTCCTGAGGGACGACGGACTGCTCGTCGGCTACCTGGAGACGGAGGACTTCGACAGGGCCCGGGCCGCCATGGACGCCACGGACGTCAACGCCCGCTGGCAGGCCGAGATGGGTTCCTTCTTCGAGGAACTGGACGGGCAGGCACCGGACGCCGCGATGCGGCCGCTCACCGAGGTCTTCCACCTTGCCTGAGCGGCCGGGCCGCCGGTCCACGGCAGGCATCAAGGACGTGGCGCGCGTCGCGGGAGTCTCCGTGGGTACCGTCTCCAACGTCCTCAACCAGCCGCACCGGGTCTCCGAGGCGACCCGGCGGCACGTCCAGCAGGTCATCGCCCGCCTCGGCTACGTCCGCAGCGAGTACGCCCGTCAGCTGCGCGCGGGGCGCAGCCGCATGATGGGCCTGCTCGTGCTCGACATGGGCAACCCGTTCTTCGTCGATGTCGCGCGCGGCGCCGAGCGCGCCGCGCGCGACGCCGGGCTCGGCGTCATGGTCTGCAACAGCGGCCAGGACCCGGCGGAGGAGAGCGAATACCTCTCCCTCTTCGCCGAGCAGCGGGTGCGGGGCGCGCTGATCACCCCGGCCGACCCCAGCGGCAGCACCCTGCGCGACTTCCGGCGGCACGGCATCCCGTACGTGGTCGTGGACCGGGTCGCCGGCGACGAGGAGGGCTGCTCCGTCGCCGTCGACGACGTGTCGGGCGGCGCCCTCGCGCTGCGCCATCTGGTCGCGGGGGGCCACCGCTCCCTCGCGTACGTCAGCGGGCCGCCGCACCTGCGCCAGGTGCAGGACCGCAGGGAGGGCGCCCACAAGGCGCTCGCCGAGGCGGGGCTGCCGTCGACCCTGCTGCGCGAACTGCCCACCGAACGCCTCGACGTGGCCGCCGGCCGCGACGCGGGGGCTCGCCTCCTCGGGCTCGCTCCGCGCCCGACCGCCGTGTTCTGCGCGAACGACCTTCTCGCGCTCGGGGTGCTCCAGGCGTTGTACGCGGCCGGAGTGCGGGTGCCCGAGGACATGTCGATCGTCGGCTACGACGACATCGAGTTCGCGGCGGCCGCCACGGTGCCGCTCACCTCGGTGCGTCAGCCTGCGCTCACCCTGGGCACGATCGCGGCCGAACTGTTGCTCCAGGAGACCGGGGAGCGGGCCGCTGAACATCGGCATCAGCATGTCGTGCTGCGGCCGGAGTTGGTGGTGCGGGGGTCCAGCCGGGGGGTTGGCTGAGGCGGTCGGGTGGGTGCGGCTCCGGTGGGGGCTGGTCGCGCAGTTCCCCGCGCCCCTGAAGGCATGCGCTGCGCGCAGCCTCCCCTGGGCGAGCGGAGCTCGCTTCCAGGGGCGCGGGGAACTGCTTGACCAGCCCCCACCGGCCGGCAGCCGACCCCGCACCCCCAGCCCGGTCAGCGCACGGTGCTCGTCAGCCGGTACCGCCCCGCGGGCACCGTGAACGTCGCGACGCCGTCCGCGAAGCCGGTCGCCCGCACCCCGGCGACCTTCGCCAGCGGTGTGCGCCCCTCCCGCACGGAGTCGGCGGACACCGCGGGCAGCTTCAGCGTCGCCGTGGTGTTGCCGGGGACGGCCGCCTCGTAGGTCAGCGTCCCGTCCTTGGCCAGCGACCACGCGCTGCTGATCTCGCCGTACGGCGACAGGAACCGGCCCTCCGCCCGCGTGATCGTGCCGGTCGGGTCCAGGTGCGGCTGGAGGGTGAAGCGCTGGAAGCCGGGGTGGTCGGGGTCGCCCGCGATGCCGGCCATGTACGCGTACATCCACTCGGCGATCGCGCCGTACGAGTAGTGGTTGAACGAGTTCATCTCGACGGGCCCGAAACCGTCCTCCTTCGAGTACGAGTTCCAGCGCTCCCAGATCGTCGTGGCGCCGTTCTTCACCGAGTACAGCCACGACGGCATCGCGTCCTGGTGCAGCAGCTTGTACGCGAGGTCGGCGCGGCCCTCGTCGGTGAGGACCGGCGCGATGACGTTCGAGCCGAGGAAGCCGACCGAGAGGGTGTTCTCCGCGTACTCCACGCGGGCGCTGTCCGGGTGGGCCGCCTTGTACGCGGCGTCGTTGCCGATGTTGTCCGCCAACAGGCCCACCAGGGAGCGGCGTTGGGCTTCGGTGTCGTAGAAGCCCAGCTTCAGGACCCACAGCAGCGCGGACTGGCTGTTGTCCTCCGGGTCGCCGCCCATGGGCGGCTTGCCGCCGATGCTCGACTTCACGGTGATCGTGTCGCCGTCAACCTGGACGTACTTGGCGAGGAACGCCTTGCGGATGCTCCCGAAGAGGCCGTCGTACGCCTTGGCCTCGCTGTCGCGTCCCGTGGCCCGGCCCATCTGTGCCATCAGGCGGACGCTGTACGCGTAGTAGACGTCGCTCATCAGCTGCGTGCCGGTGTTCTGGAACGCCAGCCAGTCGGCGAAGATCGCACCCTGTCCCGCGTAGGTGTCGCCGCCCTTCTCCTTGATCCAGTCGAGGTAGTGGGCCATCGCGTCCCAGCTGCGGTCGATGATCGTGGCGTCGCCGCTCATCTGCCACACCGTCCACGGCACGATGACCCCGCAGTCGGCCCAACCGCTGCACGGAGCCGCCGCGTTGTACCGGTTGCCGGGTGCCACCGCCGTGAACTGGGCGCCGTCGACGCCGTAGATCTTCTGCGACTCGATGAGGATCGACTCGAAGTGGCTGAGGAACGGGACGGCGTCGCGGGTGTTGTACAGGCCGGTGTGCGAGAAGACCTGGGTGTCGCCGGTCCAGCCGAGCCGCTCGTCGCGCTGCGGGCAGTCGGTCGGCACCCACAGATAATTCCCGCGCTGGCCCCAACGCACGTTGCTGATCAGCTGGTTGATGTCGTCGTCGTCCGTGCTCAGGCTGCCCGTGTCGTGCAGCGAGGACGTGCCCACCCTGCCGACGAGCCCGGAGAAGGTGACCTCGGTGTCGGCCGTCGTCACCTCCACGGACACGTACCGGAAGCCGTAGAAGGAGAGCGAGTCCTCGTGTGTCTCGCCGCCGTCGGCTCCCTTGAGGACGTAGGTGCTCGTCGACTTCGCGGAGCGCAGGTTGGCCCGGTAGAGCGAGCCGGCCGGGCCGTCCGCGCCCGCGCTGTCGTCGTTGAGCATCTCGCCGGTCTTCACGACGAGTCGAGCGCCGGACGGACCCCGCACCGTGTAGCGGGGGACACCCACCATGTTCTGACCGAGGTCGAACACGGCCGTGTCGCCGGTGCGCAGGGTGACCGGCCCGGGTTCCTTCGTCGTCGAGCGGTCCGGGTCGGGGACGATCTCGCCCTTGCCGTTGGCGCTGGACGATTCGCCGGTCACCTTGTCGTAGACGGTGACGGACTGCGGCGTGCGGTCCCAGGCGTCCATCAGGCGGGCGGTCTCGCCAGGGTAGGCGACGAGCTTCGCGTCGGGGAACTTCGCCCCGTAGCCGACCTGTTCGACGTCCGCCCACTTCGCGGCGTCGAAGCCCGCGGCCGCCCAGCCGTCGAGTTCCTCGCGGGCGTCGTAGGTCTGCCCGTCGTAGATGTCGTCGGCCCGGTAGGGGCCCGTGTCCGTGGCCTTCCAGCCGCTGCCCTCCTTCGTGACCAGGGACTGCGTCGACCCGTCGGTGTAGCGGACCAGCAGCCTGGCCTTGAGGGCGAGGGGGTTGCCGTCCTTCGAGTAGTACGTACTGCCCTCGGATATCCGGGCGTTGTACCAGCCGTTGCCGAGCACCGCGCCCAGCGTCACCGTCTCGCCGCCGCCCGCGACCAGGTCCGTGACGTCGTACGTCATGTAGTTCACGGTCATGTCGTAGTTGGTCCAGCCGGGCGTGAGCAGTTCGGTGGCGGGGCGCCCGTCCTGCGCCACGGTGACGCGCTCGCCGTTGACGTACGCCTCGTAGACACCCAGCGCCGACACGTACAGCCGGGCCTCACGGACCTTCTTGCGCGCGGTGAGCGCCGCCTCGGCGCGCAGCTGCGGTGCGCCCGCCGAGTTCGGGGCCTTGCCCTTCATGCCGACCCACTGCGCGCCGTCCCAGTGGGTGACGCCGTCGGTGCTCAGCAGGCCCGTCTCGAACCAGGAGGGCTTCGAGGTGCCGACCGGGCGGCCCTTGTCGTCCCAGGCGGACACCGCCCAGAAGTACCGTGTGGACGGCTTGAGTCCGGGCCCGTCGTACGCGACGGCGACCGAGTCGGCCGAGGCCACCCGGCCGCTGTCCCAGACGTCGGCGCGCCCGGCGGCGAGCCGGGCCGCGGAGGACGCCACCTTGATCCGGTAGGCGCCCTGCGCCAGGCCGCGCCGCTGCGAGCCGAGCCGCCAGCCGAAGCGCGGACGGGTGGCGTCCGTGCCGAGCGGATCGACGCGGTGCTCGACGGTCAGCCCGGTCACGGCGTCGCCGTCGTCCGGTGCGGTGGGCGCCGCCTGTGCGGGGGAGGCGGTCGCGAACGTGCCCGCCGCGGCCATGACGGGCACGGCGCCCGCGGTCGCGGCCAGGACGGTCCTGCGACGGATGTCGCTGCTCATCTTTGAGGTTTCCCTTCGACGGTGAAGGTGCTCTGGATGGTGGGGGAAGCGATTTCCAGGGGTGTGGCAGGGATGGGTGTGTGGGGGTGGGTGTGGGGGCGCCGGTCAGGTGCGTACGGTCGCGCGGGCGTACGGGACGACGCGCACGGGGCCTGTCAGCCCGTAGTCCTGCCGCTTGCCCGCGCCGAACACGGCGGGCTGGGCGACACGGAGCCGGTTGAGCAGGGTCGTCGCCACCTCGACCTCGATCGTGTTGGTGCCGCGGCGCAGCCGGGTGCCGAGGTCGGCGACGCGGGTGAGCTGGTCGACGGGCGGCAGCTCCCGTCCGTTGACGGTGATCCGGAACGTGTCGAAGACGGCGCCGAGTTCGAGCAGCGCGCCGTGCCCGGCGGGGTCCCAGTCGTCGCCCAGGGTGAGCGTCGTGCGGTAGGTGCCGATGCCGGACACGTCCTCCAGGCCGGGGATCTGCGACCAGGCGGCCAGTGTGCCGAGCGTCAACTCGTGCCGTTCATGAGTGGTTTCGGTGGCGCTCCGGCCCGGCTGCCAGTCGTCGACCGTCAGCGTCCAGGAGGTGAGCGGGACGGGGGACGGGACCGCGCCGACGGTGGTCGTGACCGTGCGGCCGGTGTCGAGGGTGGTGGTGTAGCGGCCCGCGGCCGACGCCCTGATCTCCAGGCGGCCGCCCTGTCCCGCGCGGACGTCGTCGGCCTGCGTGGCCGTCGCGTGCCGCTTCGGCGTGCCGCCGGACGGCCGGGTGAGGACGACGACGGTGACCGCGCCCGGCTGGAGGTCCACCGTGAGCCGGATCCGGCCGTCGTCCGTGCGCGTGTACAGGGCGACGGGCGTGACCTCGCCCGTCCACGGGTCCAGGCGGTACGGGACGGCGCCCTTCACGTGTGAGGCGAGGGTGACGTCGTGCGTGATGCGGGTTCCGGTCGAGCCCTTCTTGCTCACCGCGTCGTTGGCGAAGAAGTACAGGTCGGTGTCGCGGTCCGCGCGGTGGGCGTGGAGCAGCATCGACGTCTCGGCGTACTCGACGTCACGGCGCAGACCGAGCGCGGCGATGGCCTCGGGCACGTCGGGGCGGTCCGCGACCGTGTGGACGGTCTTCAACGTCTGCAGTTCGGCGAGGAGTTGACGCAGGCGGTCGTCGTCCCCCGGACCGGCGAGGCCCGGGACATGCGCGTCGGACCAGTCGCCGATGAGGATGACGGGCAGGCCCGCGCGGGCGTAGGCCAGCAGTTTGCGGGCGACGTCGAGCTGGAGCGTGTGCTCGCGGTTGATCATGATGTCGCCGTCGACGACCAGGGCCTTGAGCGCGGGGCCCTCGGGAGCCAGGCGGCCGTCGCGGACCACCGCCGACGGCAGGTCGAGCAGGCGCGGGCTGAGGAACGTGTGGGTCCAGCCGACCGGCACGCCGTCGCTGGTGAACCAGGGCGCCCCGAGACCGGATCCCGCGTAGCCCTTCTGCCGCAGCACGCCGATGTCGACCTTGTTCACACCGGTCTGCAGCACCTCCTGCACCCGGGAGAGGAAGCCGGCGACCTGCGGGGTGTGCCGCCACAGCGGCTGGCGCGGCCCCCACGCCTCGCCGTACCCGGCGGCGCCCTTGTACGGGGAGAACGCGGCGAAGCCCGGCCAGGCGGCGCCCGGCGCCTCGGCGTACGCGAAGCCGTGGAAGACGGCCTGGTTGACCCCCGCCGCGTACTGGGTGACCAGCTTCTTCAAGGTGTCCGACCATGTGGTCGCGTAGGCGCCGCCGGCCGTGCCGCCCGCCTCGTTCGACACCAGCGGGCGCCCGCCGAAGTCGCGGCCGCCCGCCAGGCAGCGGAAGTCGTCGAGGTTCTTGAAGCCCAGCGACTCGCCCTCCGTGACGTCCAGGAGCGCCGACTTGTAGATCGCGTCGGTCTCCAGGCCGTACGGCTGGATGCGCAGCTTCAGGCCGAGGGTGTGCGCCCACGTCTGCAGCGGGCGCAGGTGATGGGCGACGTACAGCTCGGTGACGACCTCCATCACGTCGCGGCGGACCGGCTTGTCGAGCGCCGACCCGAAGCTGAAGACGTACTTCTCCTTCTTCTCGACGAACGCCGCCAGGTAGGGCAGCAGCGAGTAGCCCATGCGGCGCTCGAACTCGGCGGGCAGGGCGGGGGTCCACAGCGTGGCGTCCGTCTCGATCTCGATCGAGTCCTCGAAGAGGGTGCCGCCCGTCTCCTTCAGCAGCCGTCGGATCGACGGCGTGAGGATGTGCTGCTCCCAGAAGTCGGTGACGGCCCGGGTGCCCGCGTCGCTGAAGTGGTCGACGACGTAGGCGAGGGGAGTGGTGTGGTCACGGCCCTCGGGGCGCTGACCGGAGCCGCGCTCCCAGTAGGCGACGATCAGCCAGGTCCCGCCGTCGTCCGGCGCGGTCCATGACAGGCGACCGCCCGTGACCCGGTCGCCGAGGTCGGTGACGGTCGACTGGTCGAGGACCACCGGCACGGCCGTCGGCGCACTGCCCGACGCCACCCGCGCCGCCTGCACCAGCAGCAGCCGCTCGTCCTTCACCCCGTCCTCGGCCGCGGTGACGGCGGCCGGAACCGCGCCCTCGTAGGTCGCTCCCGACGCCAACTCGGCCACACCGTGGGCGAGCTCCTTGGAGGCCGCGGCGCTGTCGGGCGTGATCGACGGCACGGCGGCCGGCCAGGCCGGGCCGATCGTCAGGTCCACCACCACGTCCCGCTTCGCCGCCTCGCGCAGCGCCGCCTCCACCGCCGCGCGCCAGGCCGGAGTGCCCCAGCCGTAGCGGACCGTGTCGAGCTGCCGGTCCATGCTGTGGGTGACCGCCGCGATCTCCACCCCGCCGAACCCGGCCGCCGCGATCTGCCGGATCTCCCGGGCGATCTCCGCGGTGTCGACCAGCGCGTCGGGCCACCACCAGCGGAACTTCGGGCGCACGGCCGGCGCCGGAGAGCGCGGCAGGCCGAACGCCGCAGCGGATCCGTCCGAGGACGCCGAAGCGGTTGCCTCACCGGTCGCGGCCAGCGGCAGCGCCGTCGCGGCCCCGGCCAGGGCACTCATTCTCAGCACGGTCCGGCGGCGCAGGCTCATGGCTCTCCTCGTCCCTGGTCACAGGGCAGTTGAACGGTTTCAAACGATTCAATGCGGGGTGGAGGAACCTACGTGCCCCGGTGGCCAGTGGCAAGAGGTGTGCATCAAACGCACCTGTGCAAGTGGATTGACAGGCGATGCGGCCGCGCGCAAAGTTACCGACGGCGCTGAGCGAAACGATTCAACTCACCAAGGTCGCGCCGCTGTTGACGCCGTCGCCACGCCGCACTTCCCGTCACTTCCCCCGTCGCTTCCCCCGTCACTTTCCCCCGTTACTTTCCCCGTCGTCAGGACGCGCGAAGGAGCCGCCGCATGCCCGGACCACAGCTGACGAGACGCACCTTCGTCGCCGCATCGGGCGTGGCGGCCGGTGCCGCCCTGGGGGTGGCTCCCGCAGCCGCCACCACCCGTGGGGGCGCCGCCCCGGCCGGGCCCGCACTCGACGAGTTCCCGCTGGGCGACGTGACGCTCCTCGACAGTCCGTTCCGCGCCAACATGCTCCGCACCTGCGCCTACTTGAAGGCCGTGGACCCCGACCGGCTGCTGCACACCTTCCGGACCAACGTCGGCCTGCCCTCCGACGTCGAGCCCTGCGGCGGATGGGAGGCGCCGGACGTCCAACTGCGCGGCCACACCACCGGCCACCTCCTGTCCGGACTCGCCCAGGCGCGGGCCGCCACGGGGGACGACGCGTACGCCGACAAGGCCCGGTACCTCGTGGAGTCCCTGGCGGCATGCCAACGGGCCGCGCCCGCCGCCGGATTCACCCCCGGCTACCTCTCGGCCTTCCCCGAGCAGGTCTTCACCGATCTGGAGGGCGGCGGCAAACCCTGGGCGCCGTACTACACGATCCACAAGATCATGGCGGGGCTGCTCGACCAGTACCGGCTCTGCGGGAACCGGCAGGCCCTCGGCGTCCTCGAAGGGCTCGCCGGCTGGGTCGAGGCGCGGATGGCCCCGCTGGACGAGACAGGGCGGCGCAATGTGCTGCGCGTGGAGTGGGGCGGCATGAACGAGGTGCTCGCCGCCCTGCATCTCGCCACCGGCGACGAGACCGCCCTGCGCACCGCGCGCCGCTTCGACCAGGAGGACCTGTTCGGGCCGCTGGCCGAGGGGCGCGACGAACTGGACGGGCACCACGCCAACACCGAGATCGCCAAGATCGTCGGCGCCGCCCGGCTGTACGACGCCACCGGCGAGGACCGCTACCGGGCGATCGCCGCGCACTTCTGGGACATCGTCGTCCACGACCACTCGTACGTCATCGGCGGCAACGCCAACCAGGAGTTCTTCGGGCCGCCCGGCGAGATCGTGAGCCGGCTGTCCGAGGAGACCTGCGAGAACTGCAACACGTACAACATGCTCAAGCTGGGCCGCCGCCTCTTCCTGCGCGACCCCGGCAAGGCCGCCTACATGGACCACTACGAGTGGGCCCTGTACAACCAGATGCTCGGCGAGCAGGACCCCGAATCGGCGCACGGCTACGTCACGTACTACACCGGACTGTGGGCCGGTTCGCAGCGACAGCCCAAGGGCGGCCTCGGGTCCGCGCCGGGCAGCTACAGCGGCGACTACGACAACTTCTCCTGCGACCACGGCACCGGCCTGGAGACCCACACCAAGTTCGGCGACACCGTCTACTTCCGGTCGGCGCGGGCCGAAGGATCCGAGTCCACCCTGTACGTGAATCTGTTCATCCCCTCCGAAGTGCGCTGGAAAGAGGCAGGGGTGACTGTGCGTCAGACCGGCGGGACGCCGGACGGCGACGGGCCCGTCCGGATCACCGTCACGCGCGGCGCGGCCCGCTTCCGCCTCAAGGTGCGCATCCCCGGCTGGCTCGCCGACGCGGACCGGCCGCTGAAACCCCGCGTCACGGTCAACGGACACAAGGCCGACACGTCCGGCGCGGTGCCGGGTGGCTATCTGACCCTCGACCGGCACTGGCGTACGGGCGACACCGTCGAACTCACCTTCCCCCGGGCCCTGACCTGGCGCCCCGCCCCCGACAACCCGCACATCCAGGCCCTCTCCTACGGGCCGCTGGTCCTCGCCGGCGCATACGGCACCACCGACTCGCCCACCATTCCCGCCCTGACCCCCGCCTCCGTACGCCGGACCGCACCGGGCGGCACGGAGTTCACCGCGACCGGGACGGACGGCACGGAGATCGCGCTGCGCCCCTTCCACGGGATCCACCACCAGCACTACAACGTCTACTTCGCGACCGCGCCCCGCCCCGGCCGATCCCGCGAGACCGCCCGCTACCTCCTGGCCGAGGGCTCGGGCGACATCGTCGCGGACGCCACCGGCACGCACCCCGACGGCCGGCTCACCGGCGGCGCCACCTGGGCCACGGGCCGCGACGGGCACACCGCCGCCGTCGCCCTCGACGGCGTCGACGGTCACGTCGCCCTTCCACGGGGCCTGATCACGGGACTCACCGAACTGACGGCCAGTTGCTGGGTGCGCGTCGACACGCAGAGCAACTCGGCCCGGATCTTCGACCTCGGCTACCACAAGGCGACGTACCTCTTCCTCGCCGCCCGCACCGGGACGGGGCGCCCCCGCGCCGCCCTGAAGATCGCCGGGATGGAGGGCGAGGACTTCGTGGACGCCAACGCGCCGTTGCCGACCGGCAGTTGGACCCACGTCGCGCTCACCGTCGGCGACGGCAGCGGGGTCCTGTACGTCGACGGCGTCGAGGCGGGCCGCAACGACGCCTTCGTCTCCTCCCCCCTGCTCCTCGGCGCGACGAGCCGCAACTACCTGGGCCGCTCCCAGAACCCGACCCACCCCTACCTGCACGGAGCCGTCGCCGGCTTCCGCGTCCACAACCGCGCCCTGCCCGCCGCCGCCATCGCGGCGCTCGCCCGCGCCTGACGACCCCCGCGTATCCGAACCTCACGCGCCTGAAGGCGCCTGTCTCCGAACCCCACGCGCCTGGAGACGTCACGAGCCCGCAGACTCCGCACGCCTTGAACACCCCAGCAGAAAGCCTCGCCATGCCTGAACACCTCTCCGTCCTGTCCAGACGCGGCTTCGTCGCCCTCTCCGCGCTCACCGCCGCCGCGGCCACCGGCGGCCTGCCCGCACCCGCCTTCGCCGACCGCGGCACCACCGGCTTCGACGCGAAGGGCTTCGCCGATCCGCGCCACGACAGCCGGCCCGCCGTGTACTGGTACTGGAACGGGCCCGTCACCCACGAACTCGTCGACACCCAGCTCGCCGACCTGCGGTCCAAGGGCTTGTACGAGGTCGTCGTCTTCCCCTTCGACAACGCGGAGATGCAGCCCGCGTTCTTCACCGAGGACTGGTTCGACGTCGTCGGGCACGTCCTGGAGACCGCCGAGAAGACCGGCATGAAGGTGTGGCTGTTCAACGACAACCACTTCCCGAGCGGTCGCGCCGGCTACTTCGTCACCAATGGCGGCACCGTCGGCAGGCGCACCTACGAGCCGCGCCACGACCTGCGCCTGAAGGGCCTGTGGCGGTCGACGGCCGTCGTCCGCGGACCCGCCACCGTCAGACTGTCGGAGACGACGGGCGTGGGCGTCGACGCGGGTCAGCTCGTCGCCGACGCCGCCGTCCTCGCTGGAGGAGCCGTGCTGAGCGCGGGCGCCGACTGGGGCGACTGCACCGTCACCACGAGCGCCAAGCCCGACGTCCTCGCCGCCGGACTGCTGGTGCGCGCCGCACCGGACGGCCGCGACGGACTGCTCGTCGAGTTCGACCAGACCGGCGTCGTCACCCTGTCCCGCCTCACCGACGGCACCGCGACCCAACTGGCGAAATCCACCCGCACCGACGGCTTCAACAAGACCAAGTTCCACACCCTCGCCGTCACCGTGCGCGGCACCACCGCCACCGTCACTCTCGACGGCAAGGACAAGGGCGGCGTCACCGACGACACCCTCACCCACCACAGCGTCGGCGTGCACGCCCGCGACGGCCAGCGCTCCCTGTGGGAGGACCTGAAGATCACCGGCGCCGACGGGACCGTCCTCCACACCCAGACCTACGAGGAGTCCTCCGCCGCCGGGGACTTCGCGACCAGGACCGCGCCGAAGAGCGCACCCGCCCCGGCCGCGGCGACCGCCCGCCCTGCCGGTTCGGCCGACGCGCGCGACCTCGTGGAACTCACCGGCCGCATCGCCGGGGACACCTGGCGCGTCCCGGACGGCCGCTGGCAGATCGACCTGTTCGGCGGCGTCGACCTCGTCGACGACTCGGTGGGCTACGCCCGCGGCTACGTCGATCTGCTCGACGACGAACCGGTCGAGCTGTTCCTCGACATCGTGCCCGGCGAGTACCACCGCCGCTTCCGCCGCTACTTCGGCACCGTCATCAAGGGCTTCTGGGACGACGAACCCTTCATCGCCTCCGCCCAGCCGCACTCCTTCAAGCGCCGCCCCTGGTCACCCACGCTCGCCAAGGCCCTCACCGCCGTCGACGCCGAACCGGGACCGGCGTACGCGAGCGCCTTCGACGACCTCGGCGAGAAGGGCCGCGTCCTGCGCGGACGCTACTGGCAGGCCGTCTCCGACCGGTTCTCGCGCTACTTCGAGAAGCAGTCCGAGTGGTACGCCGAGCGCGGCGTCCGCCTGATCACCAACCCGCTGTACGACGAGACGGCCCCGTCCAAGCGGATCGAGTCCACCGGCGACCTCCACAAGATCAACCAGTGGGCCCAGGTTCCCGGCGGCGACTGCATCACCGCCGAGTACGAGCTGAACACCCCGACCATGGACCCGCGCAACCCGGCCTCGGTCGCCCACCAGACCGGCCGGCCGCGCGTCCTCATGGAGATGTTCGGCAACATGGGCTGGCAGATCGCCCCGGACTTCATGCGGGCCCTCGTCGGCGCCTACGCCACCCGCGGCATCAACCTCGCCGTGCTGCACGCCCTGTGGACCGACGAGACCCACGTCTACTTCGCGCCGCCGTTCGGCCCCCGCAACCCCTGGTGGTGGGCGATGCCGCCGGTCTCCGCCTGGATCGGCCGCGTCATGGAACTGGCCCGCGGCACCTCCGGCGCCCGCACCGCGCTGCTCCAACCCCAGCGCGCCGCCGAGCAGTTCACCGGCTCCGACCGGATGGACGAGGTCGACGGCACCTTCGCGGAGGCCGCCTTCGCCCTGGAGCGGGCACAGGCCGACTTCGACCTGGTCCACGAGGGCGCGCTGAGCGGCGACAAGGCGCTGCTCGCCCACGCGGAGACCGACCACGGGGTCCTGCGCGTCGGCCGGGCGGCCTACGAACTCGTCGTCGTGCCCTCGACCCCCGTACTGAACACCGCGACCGTGCGGACCCTCGCCCGCTTCGTACGGTCCGGCGGCACCGTCGTGACCGTCGGCGAACCGCCCGCGCTCGCCGCCGACGGGGACGACACCGCCCTCGCCAAGGAGCTGGACGGGCTCTTCCGGCACCCGCGCGCCCGGCGCGTCGCGGACCCGGAAGGACTCGCCGGGGAGACGAGCAGGGCCGGCGTCCGCGCAGCCGTCCTCGAACCCGCCGCCGACGCCGTCCGCGTCCTGCGCTCCACGCGCGGCAACGACACGGCGTTCCTGTTCAACAACGAGAGCGGCAGCCGGGTCAGCACCACCGCCCTGCTGCCCGCGCACGGCGAACCCGAGCTGTGGAACCCGGCCACCGGCACGGTCCGGCCCGCTCCCGTCCGCTCCTCGCCCACCCGCGACGGCGTCCGCCTGCCGCTGATCCTCGACCCGTACGAGACGCTGGCCGTCGTCGTCCGGCAGCGCGCCACGGCCGCCCCCTTCCTCACCGGCACGGACGGCCTGCCCGCCACCGCGGTCACCGCCGTCACCCGCCGCGGGAAGCAGCTGCGCGTTACCGCCCTCGCCGACACCCCCGGCACCCACCGCCTCACCGGCCGCGACGGCGACACCACCTACACGGGCACCGCACGCGTCACCGACCCGCTCACCCCGATCCCCGTCGACGGCGACTGGACACTCACCCTCGCGGCGGACGGGGCCGAACCCGTCACCCGCCCGCTCGGCAGCTGGAGCGACCTCGCGCCGCTCCACTCCGGCAGCGGCACCTACACCAAGGACATCAGGCTCGACGCCGCCACCCTCCGCGGCCGCCGCCTCGTCCTCGACCTCGGCACCATCCGTGAGATCGCCGAAGTGACCGTCAACGGCACGGAGTTCGGGCCCGCGCTCTGGTCGCCGTACACCGTGGACGTGACGGACGGCCTCAAGCCCGGCGTCAACCGGATCGCGGTCCGCGTCTCCAACACGCTGTCCAACGAGCGCAACAAGCCCCTGCCGTCCGGCCTCATCGGCCCGGTCGTCCTGCGCCCGCGCCTTCCCCTCACCGTCGACCTCGCGCCCGCCCGCGCCTGACCGGAGGCTCCGCCATGACCCGACGCAGACACTCCCTCCTGCTCGCCACCGCGCTCACCGCCCTGATCACCGCCGCGCCGTCCGCCGTGGCCGTCCCGGCCGCGGGCGGCACCGCGACCGCGCTGCGCACCCAGCACCTGAGCAGCGCCCTCGGCATCGACGACACCACGCCCGAACTCAGCTGGCAGCCGCGCGGTGGAGGCCAGAGCGCCTACCGCGTCCAGGCCGCCACCAGCCGCGCCGCCCTCGCGGCGGGTCGCGCGGACCTCTGGGACTCGGGGAAGGTCGTCTCCCGCGTGCCGCAGACCACTTACGCGGGCCACGGCATCGGCTCACGGACCCGCGTGTACTGGCGGGTGCAACTGTGGTCGCCCGGCGCGGCCCGCCCCGCCGCCTGGAGCGCACCCGCCGTCTTCGAGACCGGCCTCACAAAGGCCGGGGACTGGTCCGCCGACTGGATCACCCACAAGGACTGGGAACTCGGCCGACGCACCGTCCAGCCCGTCACGGTCGAACTCCCGCGCACCACGGCCCGCTTCGTACGCCTCGACGTCACCCGGCTCGGCCTCCCGCTCGCCGACGACTTCCCCGCCCTCTCCCACCGCCTCCAGCTCGCCGAGATCGAGGTCCGCGACTCCGCCGCCCCGGACGCCGACCTCGCCCAGGGCGCCACCGTCACCGCGTCCGAGACCGACACCGAACGCAAGGTGTGGGAGCCGAAACTGGCCGTCGACGGCGTCACCAACAGCGCCTGGAACCAGGCCGCCGGCTACGCGAGCCGGCCCCACGACAGCGCCGACGCGCCCGTGACGGTCACCCTCGACCTGGGGGATGCGAAGACCTTCGACCGGGTCGTCCTGTACCCGCGCGCCGACGTCCTCACCGACGACGGCCGCGTCCCGAACTTCCCCGTCGACTACTCCCTCGGCACGTCCGACACGGCCGACGGCCCGTACACGACGGCCGCGACCGTCTCCGGCCAGAAGCCCCCCGAGCCCTATCTGCCCGCCGGACTCCCGGTGTTCGCGAAGGACTTCACCCTCCCCAAGGGCATCCGCTCGGCACGGCTCTACATGTCGGGCCTCGGCGTGTACGACGCGCAGCTCAACGGCAAGCCCGTCGGGGACGCCGTCCTCGAACCGGCCAACACCGACTTCGCCGACCGCGTCCAGTACGCCACCTACGACGTGACCCGCCAACTCCGCTCCGGCGCCAACGCGTTGTCGGTCGAACTCGGCAACGGCATCTCCAACCAGCTCTCCACCGCCGACCGCTACCGCAAGCTCTACGGGAACCAGGCCGACCCCAAACTGATCGCCCAGCTGGAGATCACCCTCGCCGACGGCAGCGTGCGCCGCATCGCCTCCGGCACCGACTGGCGCACCACGCTCGGCGCGACCACCTCCTCCAACTGGTACGGAGGCGAGGACTACGACGCCCGCCGCGCACCCTCCGCGGACCACACGAAGTGGGCCCGCGCCGAAGAGGTCGACGCGGCCGACGCCCCCGCCGTGCTCAGCGCCCGCGAGACCGAACCCGTCCGCGTCGTCGAGACCCTCGAAGGGACCGAGGTGTCCGGCGCCGCCGAGGGCAGCCGCGTCTTCGACCTCGGCCGCAACATCGCGGGCTGGCCCGAACTCACCGTCACCGCCCCCGCCGGCACCACGATCCGCGCCTACCCGGCCGAGAGCCTCAAGGACGGCCACGCCAACCAGTCCATCAGCAACGTCGGCGCGCCCCTCTGGGACAGCTACACCACGGGCGGCAAGCGGACCGAGACCTGGCACCCCAAGTTCAGCTACCACGGCTTCCGTTACGTCGAGATCCGCGGCCTGCCCGCAGGCGCCACCGTCTCCGTGCGCGGCAAGGTGCTGCGCACCGACAACGCCTCGGCGGGCACCTTCACCAGCTCGAACGACCTCATCAACGGCATCCACCGCATCACCCGCCGGGCCGTCGAGGGCAACATGATGAGCGTCCTCACCGACTGCCCCAGCCGCGAGAAGCTCGGCTGGCTCGAACAGGACCAGCTCGTCTTCCCCACCCTCGCCGCCAACTACGACATGCGCTCCTACCTCCGCAAGATCGTGCGCGACATGGCCGACGCCCAGACGACCGACGGCCTCGTCCCCTCCACCGTCCCGGACTACGTCCAGCTCCCCGGCACCTACCGCAACGACGCCAACTGGGGCGGCGCGTTCGTCCTCGTGCCCTGGCAGCTCTACACGACCTACGGCGACCAGGAGACGCTGCGGTCCTACTACCCGCAGATGAAGAAGTACGTCGAGTTCCTGGAGCAGAAGGTCTCCGGCGGCATTCTCGACTACTCCCTCGGCGACTGGTTCACCCCGGACACCACCTTCCCCAAGGCGGTCTCCGGCACCTACGGCTACTGGCGGATCGTCGACGCCCTCAGCGACATCGCCCGCGTACTCGGCGACGACGGCGACGCCGCCACCTACCGGGCGAAGGCCGACACGAGCGCGCGGGCGCTGACGGAGAAGTACTACGACCAGGAGAGCGGCACCTTCGGCGGCGGCGGACAGGGCGCGGAGGCGCTCGCCCTCGACATGGGCGCCTATCCGGAAGGCCAACGGCAGCGGCTGGTCGATCACTTGGTGGCGAGCGTCGAGGCCGCCGGCGACCATCTGCTGCTCGGCGAGATCTCGCTGCCCGCGGCGTTCCGCGTGCTGTCGCAGGCCGGCCGCGACGACGTCGTCTACAGGATCGCGACACAGGCCACGTCGCCCAGCTACGGCTACCAGGTGCTCGCGGGCAACACCACGCTCGGCGAGAGCTGGGACGGCGGCTCGGGCCAGTCGCAGAACCACTTCATGCTCGGCGCGATCGACGCCTGGTTCACCCGGCGCCTCGCCGGACTCGACCAGACCTCGGACTCGGTCGGCTACCGCGAACTGCGGATCGCCCCGGCCGTCGTCGGCGACCTCACCGCCGCCTCGGCCACCTACACCACCCCGTACGGCGAGGCCGCGAGCCGCTGGCGGCGCGACGGCGACCGGCTGACCCTGACCGCCCGCGTCCCGGCGGGCAGCACGGCCCGCGTCGAACTGCCGGTCACCACCGGCCGCGCCGAGGCGCCGAAGGGCGCCCGGCTCGTCGGACAGGCCGACGGCGTGGCCACCTACGAGGTCGGATCCGGCACCTGGACCTTCCGCTCCACGTACACGCCGGGACGGTGACGCCACCGTCGGACGGGACGTCGTCACCCTCGACGGCGTCCCGTTCGGCGGACCGGACACGGGCCGGGCCGCCCCACGTACACTCGCGGGGCCGCACCCGTTCACCTGGAGGATCACACCCGATGGCACAGTCCGTGGGGATCAAGGACGTCGCCCGCGTCGCCGGGGTGTCCGTGGGCACCGTCTCGAATGTGATCAACCGGCCGGAGACCGTCGCCGAGGAGACCCGCGCCCGCGTCCTGTCGGCCATCGACCGGCTCGGCTACGTCCGCAGCGAGTCGGCCCGCCAACTGCGCGCGGGTCGCAGCCGCATCATGGGGCTGCTCGTCCTCGACATGGGCAACCCGTTCTTCGTCGACGTCGCGCGCGGCGCCGAGCGGGCCGCCCGCGAGGCGGGCCTCGGCGTCATGGTGTGCAACAGCGCGCAGAGCCCCACCGAGGAGGCCGAGTACCTCTCCCTCTTCGCCGAGCAGCGGGTGCGCGGCGTGCTGCTCACCCCGGCCGAGGCGACCGGCCGCACCGTCGAGCAGTTCCGGCGCCACGACATCCCCTTCGTGCTCGTCGACCGGGTCGCCGAGGGCGCCACCGAGTGCTCCGTCTCCGTCGACGACGTCAACGGCGGCGCGCTCGCCGTACGCCACCTCGCCGACGCGGGACACCGGCGGATCGCCTACGTCAGCGGCCCGCCCGCCCTGAACCAGGTCAAGGACCGGCGCCAGGGCGCGCTGCGCGCCCTCGACGAGGCCGGACTGCCCGCCACCGCCCTGCACGAACTGCCCACCGAACGCCTCGACGTCGCCGCCGGACGCGACGCGGGCGCCCGGCTCCTCGGCCTCGCCGACCGCCCCACCGCCGTCTTCTGCGCCAACGACCTCCTCGCCCTCGGCGTCCTGCAGTCCCTGTACGCCGCCGGGGTGCGGGTCCCCGAGGACATCGCCCTCGTCGGCTACGACGACATCGAGTTCGCGGCCGCCGCCGCGGTGCCGCTCACCTCGGTGCGGCAGCCTGCCGTCACCATGGGTGCCCTCGCCGCCGAGCTGCTCCTGGAGGAGATCGAGGCCGCCGACCGGCCCGGCGGCGGACACGAGCACCGCCGCGTCGTGCTCCAGCCGGAACTCGTCGTCCGCGGCTCCAGCCTGGGCCCGCGCTGACCGTGCCCGACCCCATGTGCTGAACTGGTCCGCAGATCCGGAATGTCCGCACTCCGGACACCCCGTACCGCCCTGCGCACAGGAGCCGAATTGAGCGCCGCCCGCTACCGCCAGCCCGGAGTCGTCCTCACCGACCGCCGCTTCACCGTTCCGCTGGACCACGACACCCCCGACGGCGAGCGCATCGAGCTGTACGCGCGCGAGGCCGTCGCCGCCGGACGCGAGGACGACACGCTGCCCTGGCTGGTCTACCTCCAGGGCGGCCCCGGCTTCGGCGCCAACCGGTTCTCCGGGCAGCAGGCATGGCTGGGCCGGGCCCTCCAGGACTACCGGGTGCTGCTCCTGGACCAGCGCGGCACCGGCGCCTCCACCCCCGCCAACCGCCAGACGCTCCCGCTGCGCGGCGACGCCGAACAGCAGGCCGCCTACCTGACCCGGTTCCGCGCCGACTCGATCGTCCGCGACTGCGAGACGATCCGCCCCGAGGTCACCGGCGGCGCGCCCTGGACCGTCCTCGGCCAGAGCTTCGGCGGCTTCTGCGCCACGCACTACCTCTCCGCCGCGCCCGAGGGCCTGGACGCCGCGCTCATCACCGGCGGCCTGCCCACGCTGGACGGCCACGCCGACGACGTCTACCGCGCCGCCTACCCGCGCATCGAGCGCAAGGTCCGCGCGCACTACGCCCGGTACCCGATGGACGTGGAGCGGGCCCGCGAGATCGGTGCGTACATCGCCGAACACCGGCCGGAGCTGCCCGGCGGCTACACGCTCACCCTCGAAGCCTTCCAGTCCCTCGGCATCTGGCTCGGCGGCAGCGACGGCAGCGACCGCCTGCACTATCTGCTGGAGGACGCGTTCGTCCGCACCCCCGCGGGCCGCGAACTCTCGGACTCCTTCCGGGAACAGGTCGCCGGCGCCCTGTCGTACGCCGCCCACCCGCTGTACGCCCTCCTCCACGAGGCCATCTACGCGCAGGGCGGCCGGGCCACCGAGTGGGCCGCCGAGCGGGTCCGCGCCGAGTTCCCCCAGTTCGACGGCGAGCAGGCACTCGCCTCGGGCGGGCCGCTCTACTTCACCGGGGAGTCCATCCACCCCTGGCAGTTCGACTGCGACCCGGCGCTGCGACCGCTGCGGGACGTGGCGGCGGCGCTGGCCGACCGGACCGAGTGGGCGCCGCTGTACGACCCGGCGCGGCTCGCCGCCAACGAGGTGCCGGTGGCCGCAGCCGTCTACCACGACGACATGTACGTGGACACGGAGCACGCGTTGCGTACGGCTCGTTCGGTACGGGGGCTGCGGCCCTGGGTGACGAACGAGTTCGAGCACGACGGTCTGCGGGCGGGCGCTCCGCGCGTCCTGGACAGGTTGCTGGCGATGGTGCGCGGGGAGGTCTGAGTCTTCGGCTGCGGGTGCGTCGTGGCTGGTCGCGCAGTTCCACGGCGCCACCTGGCGCCCGTCGGTGCGCAGCATCACCGACGTCCCCTCGAACCTGCCGAACCCACCGGG
>NZ_JBEYYU010000029.1:0-111783 GCF_040645755.1 Streptomyces sp. NPDC046716 | reverse complement strand
GCCTCGTCGTCCGAGCCGACGGCGTAGAGGGAGACCACCGGGCCACCGAGCTGACAAGGCCGCCCCCGTACCTGCGGGCCCGCGCACAAGAGGCGGTGGCGCGGGCTGCGGCACCATCCGTGCATGACGGACGTGTTCGCGCGACGCCCCGAGACCGAGCCCGGTCTGCCGTTCTACGCGGACGGAGTGCCGCCGTCCCCGTCGGTGCCCCGGGTGCCGCTGTCCGCGCTGCTCGACGACGCGGCCCGCCGGTTCGGGTCCCGCGCGGCGCTGTCCCACGAGGGCCGCAGGACCGGTTTCCGCGCGCTGCGCCGCTCGGTGGTGGGGGTCGCGGCGGCACTGGAACGGCTCGGGGTGGGGCGGGGGACCTGGGTGCTCACCGTGCTGCCGGACTGCCCGGAGCTGGTGGTGCTCTGCCAGGCGGCATGGCGCGTCGGGGCGGTCCTGGTGCCGTGGGACCCGGCGGACCACCGGTCGGCGGGCGCCGTCGTCGCGGGCCGGGCGGGGCCGGTGGTCGCCGTGGTGCCGCGCGAGCTGGGCGACGAGGTCGCCGGGACGTGGGGCTGCGACGTGATGGTGACGGTGGATGTCGCCCGGCCCCGCTCCGCACCGTCCGGCGCCGTCGGCCGCCCGCGGGTGAAGCGCCACCGGACCACGGTCGCGATCCGCTGGGGCGACCTCGACGGCCGCGGCACGGGATCGCTGCCCCCGGCGCGGGACCGGCCGTGGTCGCGCGGCCCGGAGCCCGACGACATCGCGGTGGTGCGGTACGGGCGTGGGGGCGCCCCGATCGCTCTGCGCCACCGGCACCTGGTCGCGGCCGCGCATCAACTGGCCTGCTGGTATCCGGAGTTGTCCCGGCGCCGGGGGCGGCTGCTGTCGCTGGCGCCGCTGTGGACGGTGCAGGGGTTCGTCCTCGCGACACTGGCGGCGCCGCTAGTGGGGGCCCGCACCGTGCTGGTGCCGGACCCGGCTCCGGCGGCGGTGCTGCGGGCCGCGCGGCGGGCCGCGCCGACCGTGCTCGCGGCGTCGCCCGCCGCTCTGGTCCGGCTCCTGGACCGGCCCGCGCACGAGCGGGAGGCGCTCGCCACGGTCCGCGCGGTGCTCACCGCTCCGCTGGACCCGGCGACCGGGCGGCGGGTGCGGGAGACCTTCGGCGCCCGGATCGTGGAGGCGTACGGGCCGGACGCGGCGTGCGGCGTCGCGCTCGCCAATCCGCCCACGGCGGACGCCCGTTCGGGCACGGCGGGGCTCGCGCTGCCCGGCACCCGGGTGCGGATCGCGGTGGAGGGGACCCTCGCGGCGGACGCGCTGCCGGGGCACGCGGGCGAACTGCTGCTGCGCGGCCCCCAGGTCAGCAGGCTCCGCGTCGGAGAGGTCGAGGACGGGCTGCCCGACGGCTGGCTGCGGACGGGTCGGCTCGCGGTGCGCGGGCCCGACGGCTTCGTCACGCTCCTCGACGGCGGCGACGGCGCCGGTGGCGCCCCGGGCGGCGGAGCGCGATGAGGGTCACCAGCGCGCCGAACAGGACGCAGGCGGAGGCCAGTTGGAGTCCGTTGTCGTAGCCGTCGAGGAAGGCGCTGCGCGGGTCGGCGCCGCCGCGCAGCGCGTCGCGTTCGGTGCGGGTGAGCACGATGCCGACGAGGACGACACCGAACACACCGCTGATCTCCCGTGCCGCGCTGACCAGCCCGGACGCCATGCCGGTGCGGGTGGCGGGGACGCCCTCGACGGAGCGGACGGTCAGCGGCGTGGTGAAGGCCGAGCCGACGCCGATCAGCAGCAGCCCCGGTTGCAGCTCCGCGTACGAGGCGTGCGCGCCGGTGCCGGAGACGAGGAGGAGGCCCGCCGCGACCAGCGCGAGTCCGGCGGCGATGGACCGGTGCGCGCCGACGAGGCGGGCCGCGCGTTCCGCGAACGGGGTGCACACCAGCAGCGCCCCGGCCAGCGGCAGGAACGCGAGGCCCGCCTTCACCGGGGAGAAGCCGAGGACGTGCTGGAGGTAGAGGGCGGTGAAGAAGAAGACGCCGTTGACGCCGATGCCCCACAGCACCTGCGCCGCGACACCGCCGACGAGGAACCGGTCGCGCAGCATCCGCAGGTCCACCAGGGGGAGGAAGGTGCGGGTCTCGACCACCAGGAAGGCCGCTCCGGTCGCCGCCGCCAGCCAGAGGCACAGCGGGACGGGCGGGGTGCTGAAGGTGTGTTCGCCGCCTTTGACCAGGGCGTAGGTGAGGAGGAACAGGGCGAGCGCGGAGAGGGCGACGCCGGGCAGGTCCAGGAGTGCGGGCAGGCGGGCGGCGCGCCGTCCGCGGGCGGCGGGGACGGCCGGGACGAGGAGCAGGGCGAGCACCCCGAACGGCACGTTGAGCAGGAACACCCAGTGCCAGCCCCAGTGTTCGGTGACGAAGCCGCCGATGACCGGGCCGAGCGCGAGGGCGACGGCGAGCGAGGCCGTCCACAGCCCCACGGCGGTGGCGCGGCGCCGGGCCGGCAGGTCGGCGGCGACGACCGCGAGGGACGCCGGGATGACGAGGGCGGCCCCGGCGCCCTGCACGGCGCGGGCCGCGACGAGCGCGGTGCCGCTGTCCGCGAGGGCGGCCGCCGCCGAGGCGAGGGTGAACACGGCGATGCCGACGGCGAGCACCGGGCGGCGTCCGACGAGGTCGGTGAGGCGGCCGCCGGCCAGCAGCAGCGCCCCGAAGGACAGGACGTAGCTGGTGGCGACCCATTCCAGGCCGGCGACGCCGAGCCCGAGGTCGTCCTGCACCGTGGGCAGCGCCACGTTGATGACGGTGTTGTCGAGCGTGGTGAGGAATCCGGCCAGGGACAGCAGGACGAGCAGTGCCGACAGTCGTCCCCGGTGCATGTGCCGCTCCCCTTCCGCCGGGCCTGTCGGTCACCGGGATTCTCCGGTCCCGACCGGCGGTCGCACTGCTGCGCGGGATGCCCATTCCGGGTGCGCCGATTGTCATCCGGCTGACAGCCGGGGCCCGGCGAACTGTCACCGTCTCGTCTTTCTGCCGCACACGCCGAAGCGGAATCTTGGGCCTCTGCCCCACCGTCCGTCACCTCCGTGGAGTTGCCGTCATGACCTCCCCGACGACTGACCCGACAGCCGCCGCCCCTGCGGGCGGGCCGCCCGATGACGCTGCCGCGCCGCTGCTCACCGACCGGCTGCGCCACTGGGCGGCGGAGCGCGCCGCACGCCGGGCCTTCACCCAGGTCGACTTCCCCGAGCCGCACTCCCCCGGTGTGCACCGGACCCTGGGCTGGCGCTCCGTGGACGAGCGGGCCCGCGCGGTCGCCGGGCTCCTGACGCGGGCGGTGCGCCCGGCGGACCGGGTCGCGCTGCTGCTGCCGCAGGGCCTCGACTACGCGGTGGCGTTCCTGGGCTGCCTGTACGCGGGGGTCGTCGCGGTCCCGCTCTTCGGCCCCGAACTGCCCGGCCACGAGGGACGGTTGGCGGCGGTTCTGGAGGACTGCGAACCGGCCTGCGTGCTCACCGATCCGCCGTCGCGGGGATCCGTGGAGGCGTTCGTCGGCGGCCGCGTCCCGGTGCTCGACACGGGTGGGGCGGGGGCGGGCGTGCCGGTGGCGGAGCTGCCGCGCCCGGCGGGCGACGACGTGGCGTATCTCCAGTACACGTCGGGCTCCACCCGCAGCCCGTCCGGGGTGATGGTGACGCACGCGAACGTCGTCGCCAACGCGCGTCAGGCGGTGACCGCGTTCGGCGCCGCGCCGGGCCGCTCCACGTCGGTCGGCTGGCTGCCGCTCTTCCACGACATGGGGCTCGTGCTGAGCGTGGCGGCGCCCGTGTACGCGGGGTTCTCCTCGGTGCTGCTCGACCCGGTGGCGTTCCTGGAGCGGCCCGCGCGCTGGCTGCGCCTCCTCGGCGGCTATCCGGGCACGATCAGCGCCGCGCCCAACTTCGCCTACGACTACTGCGTCACGCGCGTCGACGCCGAGGAGCTGGCCGGGCTGCGGCTCGACCGGGTGGCGGCGCTGCTCAACGGCAGTGAGCCGGTGCGGCCCGGGACGCTCGAGCGGTTCCGGACGGTGTTCGCTCCGGCGGGGCTCGCGCCGGGGGCGGTGTGTCCCGCGTACGGCCTCGCGGAGGCGACCGTGTTCGTGACGGCGGCCGACCCCGCGACGGCGTCGGCGGCGGTGGAGTGCGACGCGGCGGCGCTCGCGGCGGGCCGGATCGAGCCGGGCGGGACCGCGCGCCTGGTCGACTGCGGCCGGCCGGTCGGCCAGGAGGTGCGGATAGCGGATCCGCTCACGGGCGCGGAACTCGGCGCGGACCGGGTCGGGGAGATCGAGGTGCGCGGGCCGAACGTCGGAGCGGGCTACTGGAAGCAGGCCGGGCGCACGGCGGAGACGTTCCGCGACGGCTGGCTGCGCACCGGCGATCTGGGGGCGCTGCACGACGAACGGCTGCTGGTGACGGGCCGCCTCAAGGACCTCATCGTCGTCGACGGCCGCAATCACTATCCGCAGGACGTGGAGGAGACCGTGCAGTCCGTGGTGGACGTGGTGCGCAGGGACCGGCTCGCGGCCTTCCTCGTACCGCGCCCCGGCGGGGTGGAGGAGGGCGAGGAGCTGGTGGTCGTCGCCGAGGTGCGGCGCGGCGGCGGTCCTGACGGTGCGGCGGTGCGGGCCGCCATGGTGGCGGCGCGCGGCGCGGTCGCCGCCGGGCACGGGCTGCGGCTGGCCGATCTGGTGCTCGTCCCGGCGGATTCGGTGCCGCGCACGTCGAGCGGGAAGGTCGCGCGGGCGGCGTGCCGGGAGCGGTTCCTCGCCGGGGATCTCCGGCCGTTCCCGGCGGGGGTGGCGGGATGAGCGGCGCCGAGCGGATCCGCGAGCTGCTGGTCACCCGGCTCGGCGCCTGGTACGGGGTGCCGCCCGAGGAGGTGACGGACGACCGGCCGCTCGCCGAACTGGGCCTCACCTCGCGGGACGCCGTCGCGCTCACCGCGCTGCTCGGGGAGGCCGTGGGACGCCGGCTGCCGGCGACCCTGCTGTGGGAGTCGCCGACCCCGGCCGCGCTGGTGGCGGCGCTGACCGGGCCCGAGGAGCCGCTTGGGGACAACCCGCCGCCGAAGAGCGGGAGTTCGGCGGTCGCCGTGATCGGTCTCGGCTGCCGCTTCCCCGGCGGCGCCGACTCCCCGGCAGCGTACTGGCGGCTGCTCACCGAGGAGCGGGACGCGGTCACGACGGTGCCCGAGGGGCGCTGGGACCCCTTCGTGCCGCCGGGCTCGGCGCTGCCCGCCGACATGAGCCGGCACGGCGGCTTCCTCGTCGACGGAACCGGCGACCAACTGGCCTCCTTCGACGCCGAGTTCTTCGGGATCGGCGCCGACGAGGCCGTCGCGCTCGACCCGCAGCAGCGGCTGCTCCTGGAGGTGGCACGGGAGGCACTCGACCACGCGGCGCTGCCCGCGCCGTCGCTCGCGGGGTCGCGGACCGGGGTGTTCGTGGGGGTCAGCGGCACCGAGTACGCCCATCTCACGGCGGCCCGGCCGGAGTCGGTGACCCCGTGGACCGCGTCGGGCGGCGCGCTGAGCGTGACCGCGGGCCGGCTGTCGTACCTGCTGGATCTGCGGGGCCCCTCGCTGGCCGTGGACACGGCGTGCTCCTCGTCGCTGGTCGCCGTCGACCACGCGGTGCGCAGTCTGGCGGAGGGTTCGTCGGACGTGGCGCTCGCGGCCGGGGTGAACGTGCTGCTGTCGCCGGCCGTGACGCTCGGTTTCCAGCGGGCGGGCGCGCTGGCGGCGGACGGCCGCTGCAAGGCGTTCGACGCGGCCGCCGACGGCATGGTGCGCGGCGAGGGCTGCGGGGTCGTCGTCCTCAAGCGGCTCGCGGACGCGGAGCGCGACGGCGACCGGATCCTCGCCGTGATCACCGGGACCGGGGTGAACAGCGACGGCCGCTCCAACGGCCTGACCGCGCCCAACGGCTCCGCGCAACGCGCCCTGGTGCATCACGTCCACGGCGCCGGGCGGGAGTTGGTGGACTACGTCGAGGCGCACGGCACCGGCACCCCGCTCGGCGACCCGGTCGAGGCGGCCGCGCTCGGCGCCGCGCTCGGCCGGGGCAGGTCCCCGCAACAGCCCCTGCTGCTGGGCTCGGTGAAGACGAACCTCGGGCATCTGGAGGCCGCCGCCGGGATCGCCGGGCTCATCAAGACGGTGCTCGCCCTGCACCACGACGAGCTGCCGCCCCAGCTGCACTTCACCGCGCCCGGCCCGCACCTGGACCTCGACGCGCTCGGCCTGCGGGTCGTCGCCGAGCCGGAACCGTGGCCCCGCTACTCGGGCACGGCGACGGCCGGCGTGTCCGCGTTCGGGTTCAGCGGCACGAACGCGCATGTGGCGCTCGCCGAGCACCGGGCCCCGCTCCCGGCCCAGGCGGGCCCGGCGGACCGCCCGGCGGTGCTGCCGCTCGACGCGCCGACCCGTTCCCGGCTGCGCGCCCAGGCGGGCGAGCTGGCGGACTGGCTCGACTCCCCCGGCAGCGCTCCGGCGCGCCTCGCGGACGTCGGCAGGACCCTGGCGGGCCGGACCGGCCGGGGCCGGGTGCGGGCCACCGTCGTGACCCGCGACCGGGCCGAAGCGGCGACCGCCCTGCACCGCTTCGCCGCCGGCTCCCCGGACGCCCGCCTCGTCACGGCCGACCGGCCGCCCCTGCGCGCGGGGGCCCCGGGCCCGGTGTGGGTGTTCTCCGGCTACGGCTCGCAGTGGCCCGGCATGGGCCGCCGGCTCCTCGCCACCGAGCCGGTGTTCGCGGCCACCGTCGACCGGCTCGAACCCGTCCTGCGCGAGCACGCGGGCATCTCCCTGCGCGCCGCGACCGAACCCGGCGCCGACCTGTCCTCGCCCGCCGTCGTCATGCCCGTCCTCTACGGACTCCAGGTCGCGCTCGCCGAGCTGTGGCGGTCCTACGGGGTCGAGCCCGCGGCGGTGATCGGCCATTCGCTCGGCGAGATCGCTGCGGCGGTCGCCACGCAGGCACTCGATCCGTCGACGGGCGCGCGCATCGTCGCCGTGCGGTCCCGGCTGCTGGCGACGCTGCGCGGCGGCGCGATGGCCGTGGTCGACCTGCCCGCCGACCACGTCACCGATGTGGCGGGCGCGTTGCCGTCGGTGCACATCGCCGTGCACTCCTCGCCGGAGCAGTGCGTGGTCACCGGTTCGGCCGACGACGTGGCGGCGCTCGTCGCCCGGGTCACCGGCGACGGGGGCTTCGCGCGGGCCCTGCCGGTGACCGCGGCGGGGCACTCGCCGGACGTGGAGCCGCTGCTCGACGAGTTCGCGTGGGAGCTGGGGACGGTGCCCTGCGGGCCGCCGCTGTGCCGCCGCTACTCCACGGTCCTGGACGACCCGCGGGCCGGCGACCCCTGCGACGCGGCGTACTGGCGGCACAATCTGCGCCGCCCGGTGCGGTTCGCGCAGGCGGTGCGCGCGGCGGCCGAGGACGGGCACCGCGTCTTCGTCGAAGTCGCCCCGCACCCGACGCAGTTGCATCCGCTGACCCGCACCCTGGAGGCGGCGGGCGCGCCGGACGCGCTGATCGTGCCGACGCTGCGCCGCGACACCGACGACGCGCTCGCGTTCCGCACCTCGCTCGCGTCGCTGCTCGTGCACGGGGTGCCGGTGCCGTCGGCGCGCGAGACGCTGCACCCCGGCGGCCGGATCGTCGACGTGCCCCCGCCGCGCTGGCGGCACCGCCGGTTCTGGTTCGGCGAGACACCCCCGGCACCGGCCCCGGAGCCGGACTCCGAGCCGAGCGGCACGACCCCGCTGGACCGGCTGCGGATCCTGGTCGCGGGCGTGATGGGCTTCGGCGCCGACCGTCTCGACCCGGACGTGCCGCTGACCGAACTGGGCCTGGACTCCCTCACCGCCGTGCGCATCCGGACGGCGGTGGAGCGGGAGTTCGGGGTGCCGGTGGAGCCGGGCGCCCTGCTGCGGCAGGGAACACTGCGGGGCGTCGCGGACCTGCTCGACGGCACCGAGGGCGCGGCCGCACCGCGCCTCCCCGACCCCGCCGCCTCCGTCTCCGCCGTGCACACCGGCACCCCCGGCCTGCTGCGCACGTTCCCCGGCGACGGCCCCGGCGCCCCGCTGTTCCTGTGCCACGCCGCGGGCGGTTCGAGCGACGTGTACGGGCGGCTCGCCGCGCGGCTCGACGGGCGGCACCCGGTGTTCGGCTTCGACCGCGTCGAGCGGCCCGACGACGTGCCGGCCCGGGCCGCCGAGTTCGCGGACCGCGTCCGCGCGCTCAGGCCCGAGGGCCCCTGGGCGGTCGGCGGCTGGTCGTACGGCGGGCTCGTCGCCCAGGAGACCGCGCGGCTGCTGTCCCGGCACGGCGCGGTCCCGGCGCTCGTCCTCGTCGACTCGGTGCTGCCGCTCCCGGCGCCCCTGGACCGTACCCCGGCCGACGGGGCGCGGCGCCGCTTCGCGGACTTCGCCGCGTACATCGCCGCCACCTACGGCGCCGAACTCGACCTGCCCTACGAAGCGTTGGGAACACTGGACGACGCCGGGCAGGTCGACCTGGTCCTCAAGCTCCTGGAGCAGGCCGTCGAGCTGCCCGCGTCCGTGCTCGCGCATCAGCGGACCTCGTACCTCGATCTGCGCAGCGGCGAACGGCACACGCCGCGCCCCTACCCGGGCCGCACCCTGCTGTACCGGGCGACGCTGTCCGCGCCGCACACGGTGCGCGACGTCCGCTACGAACGCACCGACGCCGCGCTCGGCTGGGACGCGTACTGCCCCGATCTCACCGTCACCCCGCTCACCGGCCACCACCTGGCGCTGCTCGACCCGCCGGTGGTCGACGAGCTGGCCGCCGCCCTGACGCGCGACCTCGCCGCCAACTGAACCTGCTCACACCTCACTTGGAGTCCTCATGCGCCGTCCCCGCAGACCGGTCCGCGCCCGTTCGACCGCGCTCGCGGCCGCCGTCGCCCTCCTCGCCACCGGCGGCGCGCTCGGCGTGTCGACGGCGCAGGGCGCGCCGGTGACGGCCGTCGGGCAGGGGGTGCGGGCCGCCGACGGGGCCACGATCGTCGGGCAGACCTGGCTCGACGAGCGGACCGTCGATCTGACCGTCCGCTCCCCCGCCGTGGGCGCCGACGTGCCGGTGCGGGTCCTGCTGCCGGCGTCCTACGCGAGCGCGCCCGACCGGGAGCGGCCCGTCCTCTATCTGCTGCAGGGCGCGCACGACGACTACACGTCGTGGACGCGGGAGACGGACGTCGAGACGTTCCTCGCCGACCAGGACGTCATCACGGTCATGCCGTCGTCGGGTCCGACCGGGATCCCCACCGACTGGTGGAACTTCGGGCGGAGTTCGCCCGACTACGAGACGTTCCAGGTGGACGAGGTGATGCAGCTGCTGCGCGGCGCGTTCCACGCGGGCGGGCGGCGGGCCGTCGCCGGGGTGTCCACGGGCGGGTACGGCGCGCTGGCGTTCGCGGCGCGCAGGCCCGGCACGTTCGCCGCGGCCGCCTCGTACAGCGGCGTCCTCGACACGACCGCGCTCGGCATGGTCTCGGTCGTGAGCGCGATCGTGGCCCGTGAGCTGCAACTGCCCGGCAGCCTGTGGGGCAGCGCGCTCCTCCAGCGCGCGAACTGGAACGCGCACAACCCGTACGCCCTGGCCGACCGGCTCAAGGGCACCCGCCTGTACCTCTCGCAGGGCAGCGGCGTCCCCAGCGACGACTTCGGGAACCTCGAAGGCGCCGTCCTGGAGGGCACGTTGTGGGGTCAGGCGAAGAAGTTCAGCGCACGCCTGGCCGAGCTGGGCGTGCCCGCGCAGACCCATCTGTACCAGGGCGGCACGCACGCCTGGTCGTCCTGGCAGGGCGAGTTCGAGGCGTCGTGGCCGACGCTCGCGGCGGGCCTCGGACTCACCGGCAACTGACCCCTCCCCACGCCCGGAAGGAACGTCATGGAACTTGATCCGCTCGCCCAGGCGGTGCTGGCCGACGCGCCGCCCGACACCCTCGACCGGTTACCGGTCCCGGAGGACTACGTGGCCGCGCATCTGCGGGCCGAGGACGTCGGCACGTTCACCGGAGTCGACGACAAGGACGTCCGCAAGTCGATCCACGTCGGCCGGGTCCCGATGCCCGAACTCGCCCCGGACGAGGTGCTCGTGGCGGTGCTCGCCAGCGGCATCAACCACAACACCGTGTGGTCGGCGATGTTCGAGCCGCTGTCCACCTTCTCCTTCCTGGAGAAGTTCGGCCGCGAGGGCGGCTGGGCGGCGCGGCACGACGCCCCGCAGCACGTCATCGGCTCGGACGCGGCCGGAGTGATCGTGCGGGCGGGCGCGGGCGTGCGGCGCTGGCGGGTCGGCGACCGGGTGGTCGTCTCGCCCGTGTACGTCGACGACGAGGACCCGGCGACGCACGCCGACGGCATGCGCGGCGCCTCGCAGCTCGCCTGGGGTTTCGAGACGAACTTCGGCGGCCTCGCCCACTACTGCGTCGCCCGGGCCAACCAACTCCTGCCCAAACCAGCCCACTTGACGTGGGAGGAGGCCGCCAGCAACCCGCTGTGCGCGGGCACCGCGTACCGGATGCTCGTCAGTGAGCGGGGTGCCCGGATGAAGCAGGGCGACGTCGTCCTCATCTGGGGCGCGGCGGGCGGTCTCGGCGCGTACGCGGCGCAGCTCGTGCGCGGCGGTGGCGGCATCGCCGTCGGCGTCGTCGGCAGCGAGGAGAAGGCGCGCGCGGCGAAGGAGTTCGGCTGCCACGTCGTGATCGACCGGCGCGAGATCGGCCTCGACGGCCGGGTGCCGGACGACCCGTCCGTGCCGGGGCGCCGGCTCGGCGCGCTGATCAGGAAGGCGGTGGGCGAGGACCCGCACATCGTCTTCGAGCACGTCGGCCGGGCCACCTTCGGCGTCTCCGTGTACGTGGTCGGTCGCGGCGGCACGGTGGTGACGTGCGGCTCGACGACCGGCTACCAGCACGAGTTCGACAACCGCTACCTGTGGATGCGGCTCAAGCGCGTCATCGGCAGCCACGGCGTGAACCTCGACGAACTGGCCGCCATGCAGCGCCTGGTGGAGCTGGGCCGGCTGCGGCCCGCGCTGTCGGTGACGTATCCGCTGGAGGAGACGGCGGAGGCGGCCCGTCTCGTGCAGAGCGGACGGCACATCGGCAAGGTCGGGGTGCTGGCGCTCGCACCGCGGACCGGACTGGGAATCAGCGGGCCCGCGCCGGTTTCCTAGGGGTCGGTGAGCATGGGGGCCGACAGAACTGTCAGTTACATGACACCGTTCGGCTCGGCGGGAGGCTACGTCTGGCGCCCGGGGCGCGGGGACACCACCATGGCGTACCCCCGCAGAACCCCTACAGATTCCCCCCAGGATCCCCGCCTCTGCTGGAGACCCCCATGACCACCGCTCTGGCGCATCCGTTCCCCTCCGCGCCTCCCCCGCACGAACTGCGCCGTCTGCTCGGACGGTACGTCCCGGCCGCCGTCGCGGAGATGGAGCGCGAGGTCGCCGCCCGGCTCCCGGCGTACGCCGCCGCGTTCGACCGCACCGGGGACTTCTCGGTGCACCGGGTGGTCGACCGGACCGTCCGTCTGTTCTTCGCCGCGCTCGGCACACCGGGACCCGGCGGCGCCGCCCCGCTGTCGGATCTCACCGCCTTCTACGAGCGGATCGGGGCCCTGCACTGCCGGGCCGGCTATCCGGTCGACACGCTGGGCACCGCCCTGGGCGTCGCGGGCCAGGTGGCCCGCAGACGGCTGATCAGGGCCGCCTACCGGTTCCGCTGGCCGGAGTCCACACTCGAATGCCTGATCGAGACGACGTTCGTGCTGATCCGCACGGCGACCGAGTCCGCGCTGGGTGGCTTCGCCCAGGAGGACGGGCCACGCTCGGCGCTCGACGGGCGGCGGGCCCGGCTGCGGGACGCGCTGGTCGCCGACCTCACCGTCGACAGCGCCTCGCTCACCGCGCTCGCCGATGCGGCCGCCTGGCCGCTGCCGGACGCCGTCGCCGTGGTCGCCCTGCCGCCGGGCACGGTGCCGCGCGCGGCGGCCCTGCCCGACGAGGTGCTGGTGCAGGACGCGCCCGAGGCGCCGTATCTGATCGTGCCCGGCGAACGCGCGGGGTTCCCGCTGCTGCGCACGAGGGGCGCCGCGCTCGGCCCCGTGGTGCCGGTCGACCGGGCCGCCGACTCGCTGCGCTGGGCGCGGCACGCCGTCGACCTGGTCCGCCGCGGGGTGCTGCCCGCGGGCCGGCCGCTGCGCTGCGCCGACCATCTCGCCACGCTCACCGCGTCCCGGTCCGGTGATCTGCTCGACGCGGCGGCCGTCCGGACGCTCGGACCACTGCTCGACCTGCCCGAGCGGCGCAGGGGCCCGCTCCTGCGCACCCTGTTCGCCTATCTCGACAGCGGCGACAACGCCGTGGTGACGGCCCGGCGGCTTTACGTGCACGAACAGACGGTGCGCTACCGGCTGCGGCAGATCGCCGAGGTCACCCGGGACGCCCAGCCGAGCGGGCAGGGCCGCCTGGACACGATGCTGGTGCTCGCGCGGCTGCTGGGGAACGGCGGGGCCGCGGCGTGATCGCGGCTCCCCCGCATGCGGGGCTCGGGTGGATCTCCGGGGCGGATCGGTTCTACGGTCGAGGTCACTGATCGTCGTACCCCTCGCGGAACACGGAGCTGACCCCCATGTCGAAGATTCTTTTCGTCGTCACCGGCGCCGACCACTGGACCCTCGCCGACGGCACCCGGCACCCCACCGGCTTCTGGGCCGAGGAGGCCGCCGCGCCGTACGAGGCGTTCCGGGCCGCGGGCCACGAGGTGGTCGTCGCCACGCCGGGCGGAGTCGTGCCCACGGTCGACGAGGGAAGCCTCGCGCCGGAGATGAACGGCGGCCAGGAGGGCGCCGACCGGATCGCGCGCAGCCTCGACGCGATGGCGGAGCTGCGGTCCCCGCTGAAGCTCGAGGAGGTGGACCTGGACGACTACGCCGCCGTCTTCTACCCGGGCGGCCACGGGCCCATGGAGGACCTCGCCGTGGACGCCGACTCCGGCGCGCTGCTGACCCGCGCGCTCGACTCCGGCAAGCCGCTCGGCGTCGTCTGCCACGGCCCCGCCGCGCTGCTCGCCGCGGTGCGCGAGGACGGCACGAACACGTTCCAGGGCTACGAGGTCGCCGCCTTCACCAACGAGGAGGAGGCCCAGGCCGGCCTCGCGGACCAGGCGAAGTGGCTCCTCCAGGACCGGCTCACCGACGCCGGTGTGCGGGTCCTCGCGGGCGAGCCGTGGGCGCCGAAGGTGGTCACCGACCGCAACCTCGTCACCGGCCAGAACCCGGCCTCCTCGGCGCTGCTCGCCGCGGAGCTGCTCGCGCGACTGGGCTGAGCGGGGCTCAGCCGCCGCGCCGCACCCGGGCCGCCTTGCGGGCCTCCGCCAGCTTGCGGGCCTCGCTCGACTTGCGGGAGGACCTGCCGCCGGAACCGGAACCCGAGGCGCCCTGGTCCTTGCTGCTGCCCAGACCCCGGAACGGCGCGTTGTGGTTCTTGGGCCGGGCCGCGGCGGGGCCGCCGTCGAGGGGGACGCCGGAGGGCTTGCGGGCGCCGGTGATCCGGCTCAGTTCCGCCTCGCCGGAGCGCACCTTGGTGGTCGTGGCGCGGACGCCGGCCTCCGCCATGACCTTGCCGGTCTCCCGGCGCTCGCCCGAGAGCACCAGGGTCACGACCGTGCCGGAGCGGCCGGCCCGGGCCGTGCGGCCCGCCCGGTGCAGATAGTCCTTCGGGTCGGTCGCCGGGGACACGTTGACCACCAGGTCGAGGTCGTCGATGTGCAGGCCGCGCGCCGCGACGTTGGTCGCCACCAGGGCGGTGACCTGGCCGTCCTTGAACTGTGCCAGGGTCCGGGTGCGCTGCGGCTGCGCCTTGCCGCTGTGCAGGGCCGCGGCGGCCACCCCGCTGGCCCGCAGATGGCGGGTGAGCTGGTCGACGCCGTGCTTGGTGTCCAGGAACAGCAGGACGCGGCCGTCGCGGGCGGCGATCTCCGTGGCCACGGCGTACCGGTCCGGGCCGTGCACGAGCAGGACGTGGTGCTCGATCGCGGTGCCCGCCCCGGCGGACGGGTCGACCTCGTGGACGGCGGGGTCGTGCAGATAGCGGCTGACCAGCTGATCGACGTCCCGGTCGAGGGTCGCCGAGAACAGCATCCGCTGCCCGTCGGGACGCACCAGGTCCAGGGCCTCGGTGACCTGCGGCAGGAACCCCATGTCGCACATCTGGTCGGCCTCGTCGAGGACCGTGATGCGCACCCGGTCCAGCCGGCAGTCCTTGCGCTGGATCAGGTCGTGCAGCCGGCCGGGCGTCGCGATCACGATCTCGGCGCCCTCGCGCAGCGCGGCGGACTGCCGGCCGATGGAGACACCGCCGACGACGGTCGCCAGGCGCAGCCGCAGCGCCTGCGCGTACGGGGTGAGAGCCTCGCCGACCTGCTGTGCCAGCTCCCTGGTGGGCACCAGGACGAGCGCGAGCGGCTGCTTGGGCTGGGCGCGCCGGCCCGCCGTGCGGGCGAGCAGTCCCAGGCCGAAGGCGAGCGTCTTGCCGGATCCGGTGCGCCCGCGGCCGAGCACGTCCCGGCCCGCCAGCGCGTTCGGCAGCGCGGCCGCCTGGATGGGGAACGGCTCGCTCACCCCGCTCTCGTCGAGCGTGCGCAGCACCTCGGCCGGCAGCCCCAGCTCCGCGAAGGACGCCACGGGCGGCAGCGCGGGAGTGGGCGTGGAGTCGGCGGGTGCTGAATCGCTCACGGAGAGCCTTCCTCTCAGGGGACCGTACCGAGGAGGGCGCGGCGGGAAACAGATCACGCTAGCACGGGGAGTACGACGGCACATACACCGCTATATGCACCCATAAAGCCATTCCATGGGATTCCATGGAGGGATGCCGCACTTCGCGATCAGCCGCCGCGCCTTCACCGCACTGCTGACGGGCTGCGCCCTGGGCGGCTGCTCGTCGGGGTCTGGGACGGCCTCCGGCCGTTCGACGCAGGACGCCGTCGGACGCGCGTACACGTTCCTGGACCGTCGGGTCGACGAGGCAGCGGGCAGCCCCGGCGGGCTGCCGCGGAGCTACACCGGCGGTTACATGGAGCGCCATCACTCCACGGTGGCCTTCACCTACGACGTCGCGCTCGTGATCATCGCGTACTGCCGGCGGGGCCGGGACGCGGACCTGGACCGGGCCGCCGCGCTCTCCCGGACCCTGGTGGCGCTCCAGGAGCAGGACGCCGAGGACGACGGAAGGCTCCGGCAGTCCTACGCTTCGGGGCGGCCGCCGTCGGGGGCGAAGGTGCCGGAGGCCGCCGCCGACGACGTCTTCACCGGCACGCTGGCCTGGGCGGGCCTGGCCCTGCTGCACGCGCACCGGGCCACGGGCACGGCCGCGTTCCGCTCCGGGTCGCTGCGGGCCGCGCGGTGGATCCAGGACCACGTGTTCCGGTCGACGGGCACCGCCGGGTACGCGGGCGGCATCACCTCCGCCGGGAAGCAGGTGGCGTGGCGCTCCAGTGAGCACAACGCCGACGTCGCCGGGTTCTTCCGGGCGCTCGGCGACACCGTGGGCGACGACGCCTGGGGCGGCAGGGCCGACACCGCGGCCGCGTTCCTCGACGCGATGTGGGACGAGGAGCAGGGCGCCTTCTGGACCGGCACCGGCACCGACGGCAGCACGGTGAACCGCAGCCCGGTGCCGGAGGATCCGCAGACCTGGTCGTACCTGGCCACCCGCGACAGCCGGCACGCGGCGTCCCTGGACTGGGCGCTGCGGCGGCTCGCGGCCGAGGACGACGGCTTCGTCGGGGTGTCGGTCAGCGACGCCGACACCTCGAAGGTGTGGTTCGAGGGGACCAGCCACGTCGTGTGCGCGCTGCGGGCCAGGAACGGTGACGGGGACGCGGCGCGGGCGGACCGGCTGCTCGCGTCCCTGCGCGAGGCGCAGGCCAGCGCACCCGGCGCGGACGGCTACGGCCTGGTGGCGGCGTCCTCCGACGGTCTGGACACGGGCGACGGCGACCGGCTCTACGCCAGTCTGCACACGGGCACCACGGCCTGGTTCGCGCTCGCCGGACAGCGCGCCAACCCGTTCGTACTGGACTGATCCCCCGGCCGCGACGGCCGCGCCGTCAGAGCAGCCACCACCAGCGGGCCACCAGCAGTGCCACGATGACCAGCACCACGCCGAGTTCCAGCCAGAACAGCCGGCGGTCGGCCCGCCGGTCCCGGCGGGTGAGTTCGCGGGCCCGCTCGGCCAGCGCCCTGTCGTCGAACGGCTCCGGCCGTTCGGGCCCCTCGTGAGCTGTCATCGCGGCGCCGCCACCTTTCCGGTCTTCTCGGTCTTGTCCCAGGTCATCTGGGCGTGCCGGAGTTCCTGGACGAACGACGCGACCAGACAGGCGGCCAGCAGCGAGCCGTATCCGGCCAGGTGCAGCAGGGGCGGCGCGAGCCACCGCAGCCGGGTTCCGGTCAGCAGCTTCGCGCACCAGGCGATGGGCATGGACAGGGCGAGCCAGGCGTAGACGCCGATCATCACGGGGTGGACCGAGCCGTCCTGCGGCAGCAGGCCGATGCGGTCGAGCAGCGGGACGAAGACCCCGGGCAGCGCGGTGATCACGAGGATGCAGATGGCGATCACGCCGGGGTAGATCAGCGCCTCGAACCAGCTGCGGCGGAAGGTTCCGGGGTCGATCACCGCCGAGAGCAACGTGATCAGCAGGTAGCAGATCAGGTTGATCACCCACAGCGCGTGGAAGCGCGGCCAGACGTGGCCGGGGTCGGTGAAGTACAGGAACAGCAGGGAGGCCGAGCAGGCCACCAGCAGCAGCGGAGTGGCCAGCAGCGAGAACCAGATCAGTCCGAACAGGAACGAGCCGAGCCGGTGGGTGCCGCCCGAGGCCCGGCCGCGGAACCAGACGCCGCGGTAGCGGCGGGTGACCTGGACGTTTCCGCGCGCCCAGCGCAGCCGCTGCTTCCACAGGCCGGCCAGGCCCGCCGGTTCCTCGGCGAGCACGGTGGCGTAGCCGTCGAAGACGACGCGCCGCCCGGCGAGCTGGGTCTCGAAGGTGGTGACGGTGTCCTCGGCGAGGGTGCTGGTGTCGAACCGGCCGCCGATCGCCTCCAGGTTGGCCCGGGTGTGGAGCTGGGCGCCGCCGGCCAGACAGGCGACGACGCCCAGCACGTTCTGGGCGCGCCGGGCGGCGGCCTGAGCGGTGATGTACTCGTAGGCGATGTAGCGGGTGAGGTAGTTGCCCTGTTTCCCGCTCCCCTCCTTGATGTACGCCGTCACGGCCCCCACCTCGGGGTCGGCGAGGTGCCGGGTCATCCGCCACAGCGCGTCGTGCTCGAAGACGACGTCGGCGTCCATGACGAGCACGGCCTCGGCCCAGTCGTCGTCCAGGACGTGGGCGAGGCCGTGGTTGAGGGTGTGGGCCTTGCCCTGGCCGCCCTGTTCGCGGCGCAGGTGCCGGACCTGGCCGGGGTGGCGGCGGATCAGCGCGTTCATCACCTCGGGCGTCTCGTCGGTGCTGGCGTCGTCGATGATGACGACGCGCAGCCGGTCGCCCGGGTAGTTGAGGGCGAGCAGGGCCTCGACGGAGCCGGTGAGGACGGGGGCCTCGTTCCACGCGGGAATGAGGATGGCGGTGCGCGGCAGGTACAGGTCGTCCCGGTCCTCGTAGAGGTGCCGGAACCGCTGCAGGCCGATGAGCAGAAACTGGATCACGCCGATGACCAGCGGCACCGCGCCGAGGAAGACGGTCACCTCGGCGGCGGTCTGCGCGATCTCGTTCAGGACGTGCATCGCTCCTCCGCCTCGGCCAGGGCCTGCCGTACCCAGGGGAAGACACCGACGGCGTCCGCCCGGTGCGCGTCGCTGCCCGCGACGAGCCGCACCCCGGCGCGGCCCAGCAGGGCCGCGGTGCGCGGGGCGGGGCAGCGCCACTTCTCGTTGAGTTCGACAGGGACTCCGTGTCCGCGGCAGGCGCGGGCCAGCGGTTCCAGGAGCGCGGCGTCGACGGCCGCCTCGTCGAGCCCGGCCTTGGGCAGCACGCTGAACAGATGGGCGACGTGGGCGCTGCGGCCCGCCGGTACCGCGCGGACGGCCCGGGCGGTGGCCCGGACGAGGAGTTCCAGCGCCGCGTCGGGGGTGAGGACGCCGGTGGCGAGCCGTTCGCGGACCTCGTCGGGGTGGGCGGGTCCGTCGGGGAGGGGGAAGCGGTGGTCGGCGAGGGCCACGTGGTCGATGCCGGTGAGGTCGTCCGGCAGGTCGATCCGGCCCGTGGTGTCCATGATCTTGGCCTCGACCCCGCAGACCAGACTGACGGGGGTGGTGATGCGGGCGGCGCGCACGGCGGCCACGTACTCGGGCAGATAGGTGGTGTCGGCGCGTACGTGATCGGTGACGATCAGGGTGCCGAGCCCGGCGCGCTCGGCGGCGGCGACGACCTGGTCCAGTGGGTCGTGGCCGTCGGAGTAGTCGGTGTGGGTGTGGAAGTCGGCGCGCAGGACCAACGGGGGCCGGGGGCTCATCGCGGGCCTCCCGCCCCGCCGCCCGCACCGGTGCCGCTCTCCGTCGCGTCTCCCATGTCGCCCAGCTCGCGGGGGTGCAGCACGACGTCCTGCCAGTGCCGGACGACGGCGGTCTCGCGGTGGGCGATCCGGTCGGGCAGGGCGGCGCCGAGGAGTCCGGCGACGGCCCAGCGGGGCATGTCGACCCCGGCGGCGACGGTGAGCGAGAGTCCGCCCGGCGGGCGGGGGTTGACCTCGAGAAGCGCGGGCCGGCCGTCGCGGTCCTCGCGCACCTGGACGTTGAGGACACCGCGCAGGCCCAGCGTGTGCACCGTGGCCTCGGCGAGCGCGGACAGCTCGGGCGCGTGCAGGACACGGCCCGCGACGACGATCCCGGAGTCGGTCTTGTCGCGGGCGCGCGGCACCGCGGCCACCACCCGTCCGGTGCCGTCGGTGAGCACGTCCACCGAGTACTCGGTGCCCGGCAGCATCTCCTGCACCAGGTACGAGCCGTCCTGCGGGAGCCGGGCGAGGCCGGCCGCGTCCTCGACGAGCGTCACGCCGCGCGAGCCGGAGCCGGTCCGGGGCTTGGCGATGGCCGGGAAACCGCCCTCGAAGCCACGGTCGGCGTTCGCGTCCGCGGGGCCGAGCAGCCGGGTGACCGGCACCCGTACGGCGCCCTCGCACGCCTGCGCGAGCCGCCATTTGTCCAGGCAGGTCTCCAGTGCCTCCGCGCCCGGGACCAGGACCCGTACCCCGGCGTCGGCGAAGCTGTCGGCGGCGCGGGCGAGCGCCACGAGTTCCGCGTCCACGGTGGGGACGAGCACGTCGACGGCGTATCTGCGGCACAGGGCCAGGGCGGCCCGCGCGAACGCCGGGTCGTCGCCGGGCGGCAGCAGCAGCCGGTAGGCGCGGGGCACCAGGTACAGGCCGGCGCCGAGCGGGTCGATGTCGGCGGCGTACCGCTCGGCCGCGCCGTCGAGGGCGCGCAGGAAGCAGACGCCGGACGGTCCGCCGGCGCCCGTGACCAGTACGCGGGGCGGCCGGCCGAGGGACGCCGCGAGATCGGGGGCCGCGGCCGGGCCGGACCGGGTCGGCTCAGCCATGGTCGCCTGCGAAGAATCCGAGCGGTGTGGCGTCACGGATGACCTCCAGGGGTTCGGCGTAGCGGGCCTGGGAGAAGCGGCCCCAGTAGCGGGCGGTCGAGCGCAGCAGGTCCTCGTCGAGGTACCAGCGGCTGCCGGCCTGGGAGCCGTGCGCCCTGATCGCGGCCAGCTTCGCCTCCAGGTCGGACTCGCTCAGCCCGACGAAGCGGTTGGGGTGATAGGAGACGGTGGCCGACGGCGACTGGTAGCAGGCCAGGCGTGGGACGCGGCGGCAGGCGACGAGCGTGGCGCGGTGCACCGCCCGGTGGTCCTGATGGGTGTCGCTGTCGGAGTGCACGAGCACGACGTCCGGCCGGGTCTCGGCCACCGTGCGTTCGATGATGCGGACGGTGGCGCTGTCGTCGGTCATGGAGCCGTCGGGCAGGTCCTCCATGACGAGGCGCGCGCCCATGACCCGCGCGGCGTCCAGGGCCTCGTCGCCCCGCCGTTCGGGGTCGCCGCCGCCTCCCCCGTGGGAGAGGGTCAGCACGGTGATGTCCCAGCCGTCGCCGGCCCGCAGGTGGATGATTCCGCCGGCACCGATCTCGACGTCGTCCGGGTGGGCGCCGACCACGAGCATGCTGACGGGCTTCGGTGCCGGGCCGGCGGCCGCGGGTACGGAGGCCTGGTGCCGGGCCCGGCCGACCGCGGCGATCAGCCCGGGCAGGTCGCCGCGTTCGACCATGTCGGCGGCGCGGCCGCGCAGGGCGGCCAGCGCGCGCCGGGTGCTCGGGGTCTCCTCGGTGACCACCACCGGTACGCCGGGGTGCTGTGCGTACCACTCGCCGAGGAACGCGGTCAGGTCGTCGTCGTCCCCGCCGAGCCCGGTGTCCCAGACGGCGATGTCCCAGGCCCGCACGGGTGACGGGGGTCTGCGTCCGGCTTCGAGGAACGCGGCGGAGGATCCGACGGTGTGCACCTGGGCCACTCCGCCGTCGCGCAGCGCCTCGGCGGCGGCGGACGCCGTCCGCTCGTCGCGGTCCGCCAGGAGGAGTCGGGCCCCGGACAGGACGGGCGGAGCGTCGTGCGCGGATGTCCCCCTGTCATCGGAACCCTGGAAAGATTGGCTGGACAAATCCGACATAAGGGCAACTGTACCGTCCGGTTCACGACCCCCGAGGGGGCCGAAAGCCTCTACGGCACATGGACGGATCCCCCGGCACTGTTTATGCCGCCAACAGCGATAAAGGGGGAGAATCGAGACCGGAGACCTGGAGGAGCCATGGCGCAGACCCGCTTCGCCCCCGACCGTGGGCTGACCTCGCGCATGGTCACGACGATGTTCTTCATCGGGCTGTTGTACGTCGTGATCGTCGGAGTGCTCGTCGTCCTGCTCAAGGGCGCGTGGGTGGTGATCCTGCTGTTCGCCGGCGCGCTGTTCGTCGCCCAGTTCTGGTTCAGCGACCGCATCGCCGCCTTCAGCATGGGCGCGCGCGAGGTCACCCCGGAGCAGGCGCCGGAGCTGCACGCCGCGGTCGACCGGCTGTGCGCGCTGGCGGACATGCCCAAGCCGCGGGTCGCCGTCGCGGACTCCGACGTGCCGAACGCGTTCGCGACCGGCCGCAACCAGAAGAACTCGATGGTGTGCGCCACGACCGGCCTGCTGCGCCGGCTGGAGCCGGAGGAGCTGGAGGGCGTCCTGGCGCACGAGCTGTCGCACGTGGCGCACCGCGACGTGGCCGTGATGACCATCGCCTCGTTCCTGGGCGTGCTGGCCGGGCTGATCACCCGGTCCGCCCTGTGGAGCGGCATGGGCCGCGGCAACCGCGACAACAACGCGGCGGCGGCCGTCCTGATCGTCACCGCGGTCAGCGCCGTCGTGTACGCCATCAGCTTCCTGCTCACCCGGCTGCTGTCGCGCTATCGCGAACTGTCCGCGGACCGGGCGGCCGCACTGCTGACGGGCCGCCCCTCCGCCCTCGCGTCGGCGCTGACCAAGGTGACCGGCCAGATGGCGCGGATCCCGACCCGGGACCTGCGCAAGGCCGAGCCGTTCAACGCCTTCTTCTTCGCCCCCGCGTTCAACAAGGAGAGCGTCAACCGGCTGCTGTCCTCGCACCCGACGCTCGAACAGCGCCTCGACCAGCTGGGCCGCATCTCGGCGCAGCTCGGCCGCCCGTAGCCACCACGGGAAGGAACCAGGACGCCGTATGGGATTCCTCGACGCCATCCTCGGCCGGAGCAAACCGGTCCGCCCCGACCTCGACCAGCTCTTCGCCCTCCCCTCGGCCGCCATCACCCTGCAGGCCGCGGCGTCGCTCGTGCCGACCGGGGCGGGGTCCGTCTGCTTCGCGACCGTCGAGGGCGGAGCGTTCGCCCGCATCCAGGAGGACATGGGCGAACTCCTCGACGGCCCCGTGACGTTCACCCAGGACGGCCTCGGCTACACGTGGCTCGAGGTGCGCCACACGCCGGACGACGTGGCGGGTCTGGTCAACGACCTGCACGCGGTGAACACCTCGCTGGAGGAGAGCGGGTTCGGTCCGCATCTGCTCTGCTCCCTGGTCGCCTTCGAGGACGGCCAGGGACGCTCCGTCGCGCTCGTCTATCTCTACAAGCGCGGCACCTTCTACCCCTTCGCCCCCAAGGAGGGGCAGAAGCGGGACAACTCCCTGGAGCTGGAGGTGCGCGCCGCCCTCACCGACGACCTGCGGGTGGAGCCGGACCTGAGCCGGTGGTTCCCCGTCTGGGACGCCCCCGGCCTGGCCTGAGCGGGGCGCGTCCGGCTACGGGAGCGTGTGCCCGGCCGCGGTGAAGAGCCGGTACCACTCCTCGCGGGTGAGCGGCAGCTCGGAGCCGGCCGCGGACTCGGCCACCCGGCCCGGGTTGGTGGTGCCGAGGACCACCTGCATGTTCGCGGGGTGCCGGGTGATCCAGGCGACGGCGACGCCGGTCGGCGTCACCTGGTACTTGGCGGCCAACTCGTCGAGTACGGCGTTGAGTTCGGGGTGCGTGTCGAGGTCGCCGATGAAGACCCCGTCGAAGAAGCCCTTCTGGAACGGCGACCAGGCCTGGAGCGTCATCCCGTTGAGCCGGGAGTAGTCGAGCAGGCCGTTGTCACGGCTGACGGACTGGTCGAGTCCCGCCATGTTCGCGGCGATCCCGGAGGCGATCATCGGACAGTGGGTGATGCTCAGCTGCACCTGGTTGGCGACCAGGGGCTGGCGCACGGCGGTCTTGAGGAGCTCGACCTGGCCCGGGGTGTGGTTGGAGACACCGAAGTTCACGACCTTGCCGGCCGTGTGCAGCTCGTCGAAGGCCGCCGCGACCTCCTCGGGCTCGACGAGGGTGTCGGGCCGGTGCAGCAGAAGCAGGTCGAGGTAGTCGGTGCGCAGGGCCGCCAGTGACTCGTCGACGGTGCGCAGGATGTGCTCTTTGGAGAAGTCGAAGTAGCCGGACCGGATGCCGACCTTGCTCTGGATGACGATCGACTCCCGCTCGGCGGCGGTGAGCTTGACGGCCTGCCCGAAGCGCTCTTCGCAGGCGTGGCGCGTGGGGCCGTAGATGTCGGCGTGGTCGAAGGTGTTGACGCCGGCGTCCCGCGCACTGCCGTACAGCGTGCGGATGTCCTCGTCGGGGAGTTCGGCGATGCGCATCAGCCCGAGGACGACGTTCGAGGCGCGCAGCTCGGTGCGGGGGAAGGAGATCGTCTTCATGCCCGCATCCTCTCAGGCAGCGCGGCGACACGAGATCCACCAGGTGCCTGCACGCAATCTTCATGGATCGTCAGAACCATTGACCCTGTTACCCGGTTATGACATGGCGATCTTGACATGCGCTGTCGGCTCGCAAGTAGGTTCGGTATGCACTGATCTTTTCCTTATGACGAAACCGGCGTCGTCCCGGCGCCGGGAGAAGGGATGCCTATGGGTAGCCACGCCCGCCCCAACCGGCTCCACCGCACCGGAGCCCGGGTCGCGACGGTCGCGCTGTTCGGCGCCTTCCTGCCGATCACCGCCGGCGGCCTCGCCCAGGCCGACACCCTGCCCACCACACACTCCGCGAGCGAGAGCGACCGGGTGGGCACCGACGCCGTCGCGCCCGCCGGCCAGGACCGGAGCGCGTCGGAGACGAGAACCACGTCCCAGGACGTCCCCGACACCGCACTCGCCAACGCCTACCTGCTGGACGCCCGTGACGGCAGCCAGGAGCGGGAGATGTGGGCCGGGGCCGAGGCCGACCAGAGTGTGTCGATGGCCAGCACCACCAAGATCATGACCGCCCTCGTCGTGCTCCGGCACCCGGAGTGGCTGGACCGGCAGATCACGGTGAAGCAGGAGTACCGCGACTACGTCCAGGAGAACGGGGCCAGCACCGCCGACCTCCAGACCGGCGACACCCTGACCGCCCGCCAGTTGCTGCACGCCATGCTGATCCCGTCCGGCGGAGACGCCGCGATGGCCCTGGCCGACAGCTTCGGCACCGGGGACACCGTCGAGGCGCGGGTCGCCGACTTCGAGAGCCAGATGAACGCCGAGGCGCAGCAGCTGGGCATGACCGGCACGCACTTCGACTCGTTCGACGGCATCTCGCACGGCGACAACCGCAGCACCGCCCGTGATCTGGCCAAGCTGGGCCAGCGCGCGATGCTGCAGCCGGTGTTCGCCGACATCGTGAAGACGAAGAAGTTCGAGACCGAGGCCCCCGCGGCCAACGGCCACACCCGGTACTACACCTGGGTCACCACCAACGACCTGCTGAGCAGCTACGACGGCGCGCTGGGCATCAAGACGGGCAGCGGCGCGGAGGCCGGCTACTCCCTCGTCTTCGCCGCCGAGCGCGACAACCGCACGCTGGTCGGCGCGATCGTCGGGGCCGACAAGGAGGTCTTCGCCGACGCCGCGAAGATCCTCGACTGGGGCTTCGCCCACTGACCGGGCGCCCTCGGCCGACGCCCCGCTCCCCCGACTGCGGGAGGAGCGGGGCTTTCTTCATGAAGTCCGACGGGTGCGTCAGCGCTTCATGAGGGCGAAGACGCCCCAGCCGAGATGTTCACGCGTGGCGCGCGCGTAGCGGGCGGGCTCGTCGGTGAGCTCCTCCCGCACCTCGGGCGCCATGTCGTCGTCCGGGTTCGCGTCGAGCCAGCGGCGCATGCTGAGCCACTGGGCGGCGGCATACCGGTCCCAGCTGTCCTGGTCGGCAAGCGTCATCTCCACGACGTCGTACCCGAGGCCCTGGAACCGCCCGATCAGGTCCGGGAGTTCGAGGAAGTCGGCGACGGCCGTGGCGTGGCAGTCCTTGGCGGTCCGCTCGTCGGGCGGGGTCCGCCGCCAGTACGGTTCGCCGATCAGCATCAGGCCGCCGGGACGCAGGCTGCGGTCGAGCAGCTCGACCGTTCCGGCGAGTCCGTCGCCGATCCAGGTGGCGCCGACGCAGGTGGCCAGGTCGACGGGTTCGTCCGCGACGTGGCCGGCGGCGTCCCCGTGCAGGAACGCGACCCGGTCGGCGACGCCGAGTTCGACGGCGCGGGCCCGGGCCTGCTCGGTGAAGACGGTGCTGATGTCGACGCCGGTCCCGGTGAAGCCCAGGTCACGCGCCCAGGTGCAGAGCATCTCGCCCGAGCCGCTGGCCAGGTCGAGCATCCGGGTGCCGGGGGCGAGGCGCAGCGATTCGCCGAGGGAGGCGAGCTTGACCGCGGTCAGCGGGTTGTGGATCCGGTGGCCGCTCTCGCGGATGGTGAAGATACGGGGAAGGTCCATGACCTGAGTCCTTTCTGTCATGCCTTGAAGTGCGGGGACTGCTTGATGGCGCGGCGCAGGCGCGCGCCGTGTTTCTTCGGCCGCTCCAGCTCGGCGCGCAGCCGCGCGTCGGTGCGGGCGGCCGCGTGGGCGTTCTCGCGTCGCAGCCGGTGGTAGCTGTCGAGGCGCCGCCCGGTGAGGTGCCCGTCCTCGACGGCGGACAGCACGGCGCAGCCCGGCTCGGTGGTGTGGGCGCAGTCCGCGAAGCGGCAGTCGCGCGCGAGTTCGGTGATCTCGGCGAAGGTCCGGCCCAGGCCCTCGTCGGCGTCGTACAGGCCGACGGCCCGCAGGCCCGGGGTGTCGAGCAGGACCCCGCCGTGGGGCAGCGGCAGCAGCGAGCGCCAGGTGGTGGTGTGCCGGCCCTTGCCGTCGTTGTCGCGCACGGCGCCCGTGGTGAGGAGGTCCTCGCCCAACAGGCGGTTGCCGAGGGTGGACTTGCCCGCGCCGGACGGCCCGAGCAGCACGACGGTGCCCGACAGGGCCGCGGTGAGGACGTCCATGCCCTCGCCGGTGGCGGCGCTGGTGACCAGCACCTCGGCGCCCGGGGCGACCGCTGCCACCGCGGCGGCGGCCGACGCGGGGTCGGCGCAGCGGTCGGCCTTGGTGAGCACCACCACGGGGGTGGCGCCGCTCTCCCAGGCCAGGGCGACCATCCGCTCGATCCGCCCCGGCGTGAGCGGATCGGCGAGGGAGACGGTCACCGCCACGGTGTCGACGTTGGCGGCCAGAACCTGGCCTCGGGAGGTGCGCGACGCGCTGGAGCGGACCACGGCGGTCCGGCGCTCCAGGACCTCCGCCACGGCCGCGACGGCCGGACGGACGGCCACCCAGTCACCGGTGCACGGTGTCGGACGGTCATCGGCGCCCGGCGCGGGGACGGTCGCCGCGCGCACGGGACCGGTCTCGGCGACGACGTCGCACAGGCCGCGCCCGGCCCGTACGACACGTCCGGGAACCAGCCCGTCGGCCCGCGACGGGGCGAAGGAACGCTCGCGTTCGGCGTCCCAGCCGTAGTCGGCCGGGGTGCGGACGCACGCGGAGGAAGGGAGATCGGATGGAGGTGGAGTGAGGTGATGAGACACAGTGGAGACCCTTGACGGGGACCCCGCCGGACGGCAGGCATGCCGGAACTACTCCTCCGGAGGAGGAAGGCAGGCGAGGGTCAGGACGAGGCCCGGGAAGTGAGGATGATCCGGGCACCGCGGACAGCGGTGGTCTCCACAGCGACCATGCAACTCACCTCCCGCAATCTCCGTAAGCGACCTTGTCGTCACTTCACCGGCAACGGTAACACCCGTCTTCTCGTCAGCACCCGTCTTTTCATCGCTGCCGGAGACGGGCGAGGGCCGTCTCGGCCGCGGCGAGGTCCTGGGGGCCGATGCCGATGAGCTTGGCGACCGTGATGTCGTCCGGTGCGCGCCGTCCCGGAACCCGGTCGGCCAGGACCTCGCCGATCTCGCCGTCGACGCGGTCCGCCGTGATCTCGCCGTCGGCGACGGCCGCGTGCAGATCGCCGTGGCACAGGGCCAGTTCGCGGCTGTCGACGATGACGCGGGTGGCGCGGCGCAGGCAGGCGGCGTCGAGTTCGCGCTTGTCCGGGTCGTCGGCGCCGAGAGCGGTGACGTGCTGACCGGGGCGGAGCCAGGAGCCGAACAGGACGGGAGTGGGGCTGGCCGTCGCGGTGACGACGATGTCGGACCGGCGCACGGCCCGCTCGGGATCGGCGGCGGCGACGACGTCGACGTGCGGCAGCTCCGTGGCGAGGCGATCGGCGAGGGCGGTCGCCCGGCGGTGGTCGCGGCCCCAGACGTGGAGCTCGCGGATCGGGCGGACGAGGGTCAGGGCCCGCGCCTGGAGTCCGGCCTGCCGCCCGGTGCCGAGGACGGTCGCGCGGGTCGCGTCCGGACGGGACAGCGCACGGGCGCAGACGGCTCCCGCGGCGGCCGTACGGAGATCGGAGAGATGGTGCTCGTCCTCCAGTACGGCGGCGACGGCTCCGGTCGACGCGTCGAAGAGCGCGACGAACCCGCCGCCTTCGGGCAGTCCCCGGGCCCGGTTGCCCGGGAACCAGTTGGCGACCTTGACGAGGAAGTGGCGGCTCCCGGGGAGGTGGGCGGCCTTGATGTGGGCGTCGCCGCCGAGGGCGACGGGCAGCACCATGACCGGCGCCCGGGCGCCCTCGGTGGTGCTGTACGCGGTGAAGGCGTCGGCGACCGGCTCCACCAGGTCGGCGAGGTCCACGGCCGCGCGAATACGGTCGGCCGTGTGCACGGCGAAGTCGGGCATGGCAGGTGTCCTCACTCGGGCAGGGCGTTCGCGGGCGGGGTGGGTGCGGGCAGGGTGTCGAGGGTTCCGCGGGCCACCGTGCTCACGTCGCCGCCGACGCGGATGTTGTGGAGCGCGTCGGGGCGTCCCTGCGCCGTGACGGTGAGGAGGCTGGGGCGGCCGGCGAAGCGCCCCTGCCGCAGGGTGAACTCCTCGTCGACGGGCACGACATGGTGCCGGGCCAGGTACGCGCCGACGCAGCCGGCCGCGCTGCCGGTCGCGACGTCCTCCAGGACGCCGTCGTTGTTCCAGTGGCGGCCTTCGCGCGCCTCGACGTCGAGCAGGTACGCGAACTGCGCGCCGTACCGTCCGACCAGCTCCGCGAAGTCGTCGCGGACGATCCTCGCCTCGGCGAGCCCCGCCACCACGGGCACGACGAGATAGCGCAGGCCCGTGGAGACGGTGCGCAGCGGGAGATCGGCGAGAGCCCCGTCGGGCAGGTTCAGGGCCGCCGCGATCTCCGCCCTGTCCTCGTCCGGCACGGTCGCGAGGAAGTCCGGCGCTCCCTGGTCGAGTTCCGCGTGGTACCCGCCGGCCGTGCGCCGGGTGGACACCTCGACGGTCCGGCCGGGGAGGTGGAACGTCCAGCGCCGGGGGCCGGGGGTCCCGTCGTGCTCGTGCAGGACGGCGGCGGCGCCGAGAACCGGGTGTCCGGCGAAGTCGAGCTCCTCGAACAGGTCGAAGACCCGGGCGGTGACGTGATCGGCGCCTTCCGCCCTGCTCAGGAAGATCGACTCGAAGTGGCGGAGCTCCTGCGTGATCGCGAGCATCCGCGCGGCGGAGAGGCCGGGGGCGTCGGGGAAGACGGCGAGGCTGTTGCCGGTGTACGCCTGCGAGGCGAACACGTCGACGTGGCGGTAGTGCAGAGGCATGAGGTTCCCGGGCGGTGGCGAGGGGCGACGGCGAGAGCGGTCTGGTTCGTCTCGACGCTAGGCGGCACCGATCGGGCCGTCGTGGTCCAATCCGCGTAAAGTGGACCAGATGGACGGTGTGGTGCGGCGCGTCCCGGCGTCACGGTTTCCCCGGCTGCTCGGTGACTGGCGGGCCGGTGACGGCTCGCTGGCGCGCCGGCTGGCCGATGCCGTGGAGAAGGCCGTCCGCGACGGCCGGCTGCCGCTCGGCGCGCGGCTTCCGGCCGAGCGGCTCCTCGCCGGCGAGCTGGGCCTGGCGCGCGGCACCGTGGCGGCGGGCTACGAGCTCCTGCGTGCCGAGCAGCTGATCGTCACCCGCACCGGCTCCGGCAGCACGGTCTCCCTGCCGCCCCGGCTGCACGACCGCCTCTCGCCGTGGGCCAGCGACCGGGGCGAGGCGGGCCGGAACGGAGCGCCGCTTGACCTCACCGTCGCGGAGCCCGCGGCGCCCTTCGACGAACTGCTCCAGGCCGTGCGGGAGGCGACCGACGCGCTGCCCGCCGCGCTGCTGGGAGACAGCGCGGAGCTGCACACCCGTGTCGCCGGTCTCCACAGCTCGCAGGGATTCCCGACCGACGCCGGACACGTCCTGCTGACCAGCGGCGCCGACGCGGCACTGAGCCTGCTCAGCGCCGCGTACCTGCGGCCGAACAGCAGGGTCGTCCTGGACTCGCCGACCTATCCGGGCGCCCTCGCCCTGTTCCGGGGCGCGGGCGCCCGGCTGGTCGCCCAGCCCCTCACGCCCACCGGCTGGGACGTCCCCGCCCTGGACCGCACCCTCACGGCGGCCCGGCCCGCCCTGACCTATCTGGTCACGGACTTCCACAACCCCACCGGCCTGCTGATGGGCGAGGAGGACCGCGCCGAGCTCGGGCGACGGCTGCGCGCGCACGACACCCTGACCGTCGTCGACGAGACCCTGCGGGACCTGGATCTGCGCGAGGGGGCCGCGCCGCCGCCCCGGGTCACGGCCCGCGCCGGTGACCGGCACGTCGTGTACGTGGGTTCGCTGAGCAAGTCACTGTGGCCGGGCCTGCGCGTGGGCTGGATCCGCGCCCACCCCGACATCGTCCGCCGGCTTGCCGCGCATCCGCTCGCGGCGGCGCTCGCCCCCTCGCCGTTCGACCGGCTCGTCGCCGCCCGGCTCCTGGAACACAGAGAGGCGATCCTGGACCGCCGTCGCGCCCAACTGCGCCGGCAGCGCGATCATTTGGCCGCACGGCTGGCGTCCCTGCCGTGGTGCCGCGTCCGGCTGCCGCAGGGCGGTCTCTCCCTGTGGCTCGAACTCGACGGCGCCGACTCACGCCGCCTGACCACCCTGGCGGCCACCCGCGACCTGGCCCTCACCCCGGGCTTCCACTTCTCCCCCGACGGCGCCCTGGACGCCTACCTCCGCATCCCCTTCACCCTCCCGCCGGAGGCGCTGGACACCGCGGTCGACCGGCTCACCGAGGCCCACGCGGCGCTGGGGACGGCGCGCTGACGTGCCCGCCCCGGGCGCCGACCGCGGGCGTCCGCAGGCCGCGAGGGGCACGTCAACCGCCGAGCGACAGCCGCGCCTGCCGCCGTGGACCGCCCTCGGTCGCCGTCGAGGTCGCGGACGGGGCAGCGGTCACTGCGCGATTTCCCAGATGTGGCCCCCCGGATCGCGGAAGCTGGCGGTCCGTATCCCCCAGGGCCGGTCCATCGGACCGTTCAGCAGCGACACACCCCGGGCGGTCAGCTCCTTGCACATCGCGTCCACGTCGTCGACGGGGAGGGTGAGCTGCAGGCGGGAGCCGGCCTCGGAGCCGGCGACGTGCGCGGGCGCGATCAACTCGTGTGCCGCGGCGGACCGCAGCAGGTTGATGAGGGTGTTGCCGAAGGTGAACACGGCCGAGTTGCCGTCTTCGAAGGTCACCGGCAGGCGGAAGACGTCCTGGTAGAACCGCTTCGTGGCCTCCAAGTCCTCTACGAACAGGGTGAGGGCACCGATGCTGCCGGGCCATGTGGTTTCGCTCGTCGTGTGTGTCACGGCTACAAAGGATCGACGAGTGGTCGCGCCCTGCATAGAGGTCGGCGGCAGCCGAACCCTCGGCCCGCCAGGACGAAGCGCGGGGAGACAACCGGCGCCGGGGACGACCGCCGCATCGTGCCGACCGCCCACTCGCCCTGTGCGCCGACTCCCGCGGGGGCTAACGGCAGTCGCGCCGCCGTCGGGCACGCTCGAACTCGGCGACGTCCGACATCCAGGGACCGTACTGTTCGAGTGCGACGCAGCCACCGCGGACGAAGGCGCTCACCAGGTTCCGGTAGCCGCCGATCCCGTCGACCAGGCTGTACTCGACCCGGTACTCCGGATCCGACCTGCCGTCGCCCTCGCGCAGCGTCGTGATCCGGGCGATGGAGTCCGCGTAGAAGTGGAGCTGGACCCCCTCGCCCATCTCCTCGTCCTCGATGGTGAACACTTCGTTGTCCCCGGCGGAACGATCGCCGACGAACTCCCAGAACTCCGTGGCGGCACCGCGGGGACCGTCCCGCAGCCACTTCTTCTCGACGCCCTTGTCGTCGGTGAACGACAGGGCCGTCTTCCTCCCCGCACTGTGGCCGGCAGCCTCCTCGTCGTCCTCCACGGGTGTGTTCCTGGAGCGGTCCGCGGCCTCCGAGCACATCAGGAATCCCACCGTGCGCACCGCGTCATCGACGAGTTCGGGGTGGGCACGGCGCACCGCCGCTTCGACCGCCGTCTCCATCCGGTCCCAGTCGCGCCGGTCCGTGGCGCGTTTCCCCCGTCGCGGATCGCGGCCGATCCGCATCCCGGCGCACGCCTGCTCCGCCGTGGTGATCACCCGCATGACCTCGGGCAGCAGGGCGGGGTCGACGGCGTCGGGCAGCCGCCTCGGAACCGTCGCGCCGTGCAGATACTGGCCCGTGTACCTCAACAGCGCGGCGTCGAGCGGACCGAGCACGGCTCCGCGCTCGGCGCGACGGCGGTTCGCGTGGTACTCCTGCGCACGTTTGTGGTTCGACGTCTCCGTCGCCGCGCGCATCGCCGCGCACACCTGACCGCGTTCGAGCAGGCCGATGTCGGCGCCGTGGGCGATGAGCCGGCTCCTGTCCCACGGGATGCGCCGGAAGAACGCGTCGACGTCCTCGGGCGGGGCAAGGAGGACCGGGTCCAGGAGTGCGACGGCGGCGTTCTCGTCGAGCCGGCCCCGGGTACCAGCGGCGTCGCACAGCGGAAGAACCGCACTCCACAGCAGCAGGTGCCTGGCCAGGTCCGCCCGGATCACCGCGAGATGGGCTTCACCGATCGGACACGTGAACGTGCGCGGCTCGTGGTTGGCGTCGGCCCCGGCACCGAGCATCAGCTTCAGCTCGCCGTCCTCGCGCACCACGCTCGGGATCCAGCCGCTCTGCCGCGTGAAAACGACGTCTCTCATGGACTCACGACCACCGTGCGGCCGCGGCGTCGAGGCGCGGGTCGGTGCGCACCCAGACCTCGCCCCCGGCGGCCCCGGACGGGGCGTCGACTCGCGTGACGCCGAGGAACTCGATCAACGTGAGCAGTACGGCTCGGTCGGCTCGATCGTCGTCGACATCGTGCGAGTCGAAGAAGACGTAGTACTGGTCGCTCGGGTCCACACAGCCCGAATCCGCCCAGATCCGCGCGACTTCTTCGATGGCCGCCGCTTCCGTCGTGAACGTGGCGGCGCGGGCGGCACCGCGCGTCTCCGGCGACGCGTCGAGGTCGGCGAGGTCGGAGAACCACTGCCCGAAGTGGTCGAGGCCGGCACATCCGTTCTCGAAGAACAGCATCGCGCTCGGAAGGTACCGGTTGGCCCTGCCGATCTGGAGGTATTCCGGCCGAGGCCGGTCCGCGTCCTTGATCCGCGAGATCAGCCCTTGCCCGGGCATGAGTATCAGACTCTGCCCCGACGGTTCGTCGTCGATGGTGTAGGTGTCGGCGTCCCCACCACGGAAGAACGCGGAGAACGCCACGTAGGCCTCCTGCGGATCGCCCACGGAGACCTGTTGGTCCTTGCCGTCGCCGGCAGCGAAGACGAACTGTTTCGGACCGGGGGCGTAGGGGCGAGCCATGTACGTCCTTCGTTCAGGTGTGACAGGTCCACCAGCGTAAGGGCATCGGACCTGCGCCCGCGGAAGCAGGGACGCCACTCGCAGCGGACAAGAACCTTTATCGCTACGACAGTTGCGTAAAGAGGGAGGGGCCTCTACCTTGATTTACGAAACAGTTGTATCGAAATAGGGAGTGGGCATGGGAACATCGGGCCGGCGCGGTCGCCCACGCGACGAGGAAGCGGATGCGCGCATCCTCGACGCGGCCGGCGACCTTCTTCTGGAGCGCGGGTACGACCGGATGTCCGTCGACGAGGCCGCCACTCGGGCAGGCGTCGCCAAGACCACGCTGTACCGGCGATGGCCCACCAAGGACCACCTGATCGTCGCCGTGGTCGCGCGCATCCAGGACGCCGTGCCCGTGGCGTACAGCGGCGACGTGCGCGCGGATCTCACCGCCTATCTCAACGCGATCACCGACGGACTCAATCGCATGCGCCAAGTCGCCCGTCCCGCCACGGCCGGAGACATGTCCGCGGGGTTGGTCGCGGAGGTGGCCGCGGCCGCCGCACGCCACGCGGATGTCGGTGCCGCCGTCCAGGCCATGTTCACCCGACGCAACGCACTCGTCGTCACGCTGCTCGAACAGGCCCGGCTCCACGGCGAACTGCGGGCCGAGACCGACCCCGAGGTGCTGTTCGACCAACTCGCCGGGGCGCTGTACTACCGCCTGCTCGTCACCGGACGCCCCATCGACGCCGCCTACGTCGACCGGCTCGTCACCGGCGCCCTGGACGGCGCCACCTCCTGACCCACTGCACGTGTCCAGCCATGCGTTCGCCTCCCGAAGCGAAAGAAGGCCCACGATGACACGCACCGCCACACAAGCCCGACCGCACGCCACGACGCCTTCGCCCACCGCGATCCGGCGCCGCCGACGTCCACGCCGCCTGCTCACGGCCCTGTCCGCGGTGGCCCTGCTCCTCGCCGGGTACACGGCATGGTCGACCCACCATCCGATCCGGCTGACCGCATCGACGGAGATCCGGTCGACGCCCGAGCAGACCTGGCAGGTGCTGACCGACTTCGCGGCCTACGGACAGTGGAACCCGTTCATGACCTCGGCGCAGGTCACGTCTCCCGGCGGCCGCCTGACCGAAGGCGCGCGGCTGCGCGTCGTCATGCACGACGACAGCGGCGACTCCACGTTCACGCCCGAGGTGCAGAAGGCGAACCCGGGCAAGGAACTGCGCTGGCTCGGGAAGATGGGGCCTGGATGGATCGCGGACGGAGAGCACCGCTTCACCATCGAACGCATCGGCCCCGACCGCGTCCGCCTCACGCAGAGCGAACGCTTCACCGGCATCGCCGTCCCGTTCGCCCAGGGCAAGCTCACCTCCGACACGCTGCCCCAGTTCCGCGCGATGAACTCCGCCCTCGCACATCGAGTCGAAAGCCTCACCCACTGACGCAAGCAGCCACCACGGTCCGGCCGCGCCCCGCGCCAGGACCCGCGAGGACCGCGGGTCCTGTGGTCGACGAGTCACCCGCCCAAGAAGCTCAACCGAACCTGACGGTTGGCGTTGTCCACGTTCGTGTCCACGAGGCACACCGACTGCCACGTCCCCAGTTCCATTCCTCCCCCGATCACCGGCAACGTCGCATGCGGCGGGACGATCGCCGGGAGGACGTGGTCGCGGCCGTGGCCGGGGCTGCCGTGGCGGTGCTGCCAGCGGTCGTCTGCGGGGAGCAAGGTGTGCAGGGCCGTGAGGAGGTCGTCGTCGCTGCCCGCGCCCGTCTCGATGACGGCGATGCCCGCGGTGGCGTGCGGGACGAAGATGTTGAGCAGGCCGTCCCGGCCGCGGGCGGCGTCCCGCAGGAAGGCCTCGCAGTCGCGGGTGAGGTCGACGATCCGCTCGGCGGAGCCGGTCGTGACGTTCAGGACATGGGTCGTGAAGGCATCGGACATACACGCCATTGTCGCCCACCGGGGCCGCCGGGCCGCGCAACGCCGTCGGCCCTGATCCCGCACCCTGGTACAGGGGTCCACCCAGCGAGACGGCATTGACGGTACGTCGACAGGTGGCTACGTTCTGGCGCATGTTGCGTTCAGCCCTGCTCACCACGCGCGGTCACATCGACCTGCTGCGGGTGGCCTCCGCCGCGTGTCGCCGCGGCTGCTGACGCCCTTCTCCTCGCTCTTCCCCTCTCTCCTCCTCCCGTTCCGCTTCGGCACACGCACGCGCCGACACGTCGCTGAGGCACGTCCCGTGCCGCCGCGACCGCCACCGGAGCGCACCCTCCCCTGCCCTGGAGTGCCATGAGCATCAGCCATGCCCCGCCCCAGAAATCCTCCGGCGACATATCCGGTACGTCCGGTGCCGCGAAATCGGCCCGGCCCGCCGCCGATACCACGGCCGAGCCGGAACTGGTGCCGATCGTCCCCTCTTCCGCCCGCCGCACCCGTCTCCCCCGGTGGCTGCGCCGCACCTCCGGCCCCCTCCTCCTGCTCGCGCTGTGGCAACTGCTCAGCTCCACAGGGGTGTTGACGCCCGAGGTACTGGCCCCGCCGGGCACCATCGCGCGGGTCGCCCGTGATCTGTTCGCCGACGGTTCGCTCCCCACCGCCATGGGCGTCTCGCTGCAACGCGTCGCGCTGGGGCTGCTGTTCGGCGTCGTCGTCGGGGTCGGCCTCGCCCTGGTGTCGGGCCTGTTCCGGATCGGCGAGGACCTGGTCGAAGCGAGCGTGCAGATGCTGCGGACCGTGCCGTTCGTGGGGCTCATCCCGCTGTTCATCATCTGGTTCGGGATCGGCGAGGCCCCGAAGATCGCCATCATCACGCTGGGCGTGTCGTTCCCCCTGTACCTCAACGTCTACGCGGGAATCCGTGGCGTCGACACCCAACTCGTCGAAGCGGGCGAGTCATTGGGGCTGAGCCGCTGGGGTCTCGTACGCCATGTCGTCCTGCCCGGCGCACTGCCCGGCGCCATGACCGGGCTGCGCTACTCGCTCGGCATCTCCTGGCTCGCGCTCGTGTTCGCCGAGCAGATCAACGCCGACGCCGGCATCGGCTTCCTGATGGTGCAGGCCCGGGACTTCCTGCGGACGGACGTCATCGTCGTCTGCCTGATCGTCTACGCGTTCCTCGGCCTGCTCGCCGATTTCGTCGTCCGAACCCTCGAAAGGCTGCTGCTGCAATGGCGACCGACGTTCACCGGCCGGTGACCCCGCCCACCACCGCCCGCTCCGCGGTACGCGTCGCAGGGCTCACCCGCGCCTTCGACGGGCGGGCCGTCATCGACGATCTCCACCTCGACGTGGCCGAGGGCGAGTTCGTCGTCCTGCTCGGGCGCAGCGGATGCGGCAAGTCGACGCTGCTGCGGATCCTGGCCGGACTCGACCGGGACATCGAGGGCACCGTCCTGGTACCGCGCCGCAAGGCCGTGGCCTTCCAGGCACCCCGCCTGATGCCGTGGAAGAGGGTGTGGCGCAACGTCCTGCTCGGCCTGCCCGGCTCCCCGGGACGGGACGTCGCCGAGCGGGCACTGGACGAGGTCGGCCTCGCGCATCGCACGAATGCCTGGCCGAAGACCCTCTCCGGGGGCGAGGCCCAGCGCGCCTCGCTCGCCCGCGCCCTGGTGCGTGAACCCGAACTCCTGCTGCTGGACGAACCGTTCGGGGCGCTGGACGCGCTCACCCGAATAAAGGCGCAACGTCTGGTGGGCGAGTTGTGGCAGCGCCGGGGCTGCGCCGTCCTGCTGGTCACCCACGACGTCGAGGAGGCGGTGCTCCTCGCCGACCGGGTGCTCGTGATGGACGACGGCGTCATCGCGTACGAGACCCGGATCGGTCTCGACCGGCCGCGTGACATCGGCGATCCCCGTTTCGCCGAGATCCGGGGCGAGTTGCTGCGGCGGCTCGGTGTCGACGACGACCCCGACGGCGGCAGCCCGGACAGCGCCGCACCCGACGGGGAGAACGGCGCCCACCACCGGCAGGACGCCTCCTCCGCGCAGCTCGCGCAACAACCCGTGAGCTGACCGCCCCTCCCTCCTCCTTCTCACCCTCCACCTCCCCGAACGGACTTCGGCCATGCGACGCCTCCCCCTCCCCGCTCTGCTCACCCCGCTCGCCCTGCTCCTCGCCGCCTGCTCCGGCGCCTCCTCCGCCACCACGTCCACCGCGGGCGCGGGTGGTGGCGGTACCGACGGAAAGGGCTCGGTCACGCTCAACGTCGGTGACCAGAAGGGTGGTTCGGAAGCGGTTCTGCGGGCCGCCGGTGAGCTCGACGACCTCGACTACAAGATCCGCTGGTCCACCTTCACCTCCGGACCACCGTTGCTCGAAGCCGTGAACGCCAAGGCCGTGGACGTCGGAGGCGTCGGCAACACCCCGCCCGTCTTCGCGGCCGGCGCCGACTCGAAGATCAAGGTGGTGTCGGCCAGTCACGGCACCGCCAAGGGCGACACCATCCTCGTACCGAAGGACTCCGCGCTGCGGACGCCGTCCGGGCTGAAGGGCAAGTCGATCGCGGTGGCGCAGGGCTCTTCCGCGCACTACCAGTTGGTCGCCTCCCTGAAGAAGGCCGGGCTCGGGTTCGGGGACGTCAAGGTGAAGTACCTCCAACCGGCCGACGCACTGGCCGCGTTCACCGGCGGCAAGGTCGACGCGTGGGCGGTCTGGGACCCGTACACCTCCCAGGTGCTGCGGGCGAAGCAGGGCCGGGTGCTCACCGACGGCGACGGAGTGACCAACGGGCTGGCTTTCCAGGTCGCCTCCCCGACCGCTCTCGCCGACAAGAAGAAGTCCGCTGCCATCAAGGACTACCTGGACCGGCTGCGGCGCGCCCAGAACTGGGTCTACAAGCACCCCGAGGAGTGGGCGAAGGTCTGGGCGAAGGACACCGGTCTGCCCTACGACGTCGCGCTCGACGCGGTGAAGCGGACGAACGGCACGCGCGTGACCGTCGCCATCGACAAGGGCGTCATCGCCTCCGAGCAGCAAATAGCGGACGCTTTCACGGAGTTGAAGTTGATTCCGCGCAAGGTCGACTTCGCCGACTTCGTCGACACGCGGTTCAACGGCGAACTGCCGGCCTCCAGCACCGCCCCGCGCACCTACGCCAAGGAGTCCTGATCATGACCGTGTCCCTGCACTGGTTCCTGCCGACCGGTGGCGACGGCCGGACCCTGGTCGACCGGCACGCGTTCAGCGGCGGCGCGCTGGGCGGCACACCGGGTGGTGCGGTCGCCGGGGTGCGAGCGCCCAGCCTGGACTACCTGATCCAGATCGCCAAAGCGGCCGAGCAGTTGGGCTTCGAAGGGGTTCTCACGCCGACCGGCACCTGGTGCGAGGACGCCTGGCTGACGACCGTGGCGCTCGCCCAGCACACGCGCCGGCTCAAGTTCCTCGTCGCGTTCCGGCCCGGAGTGATCTCTCCGGTGCTCGCGGCGCAGATGGCGTCGACGTATCAACGCCTCACTCAGGGGCGGCTGTTGCTCAATGTCGTCACCGGAGGCGACTCGGCCGAGCAGCGCCGCTACGGCGATCACCTCGACCACGACCACCGCTATGCCCGAACCGACGAGTTCCTCTCCGTCGTGCGCGGCGTGTGGGGTGGCAACGCGCAGGCGCCGTACGACTTCGCGGGCGACCACTACCGGATCGACGCGGGCTACTCGGCGCTGCCGCCCGAGCCCGTGCCGCAGATCTTCTTCGGTGGTTCGTCGGCCGCGGCCGGGCCGGTCGCCGCGCGGCACACGGATGTCTATCTGACCTGGGGCGAGCCGCCGCAGCAGGTGAAGGAGAAGATCGACTGGATCCGGTCCCTCGCCGAGAAGGAGGGACGGACCGTGCGGTTCGGGATCCGGCTGCACACGATCACCCGCGACTCGGCGCGCGACGCGTGGACCACCGCCGACCGGCTGCTCGACGACCTCTCCCCCGAGACGGTCGCGGCGGCACAGTCCGCGCTCGGGCGCAGCGAGTCGGTGGGCCAGCAGCGGATGCTCGCGCTGCACGGCGGCAGCCGGGAGGGCCTGGAGATCTCGCCCAACCTGTGGGCCGGGGTCGGTCTCGTGCGCGGCGGCGCGGGGACGGCGCTCGTCGGCAGCCACGCCGAGGTCGCCGACCGGATCGAGGAGTACCACGCGCTCGGCATCGAGCACTTCGTGCTCTCCGGCTATCCGCATCTGGAGGAGGCGTACTGGTTCGGGGAGGGCGTGATCCCCGAACTGGTGGCGCGGGGGCTCGTGGCGCCGGTGGCGGCCACGAGCGGTGCGCCGCTCCTGGTGGCCGGCGGACGCTGAGCCCGGGCTGCACGACGGTACGGGGTCCGGGAAGATCCCGGACCCCGGCCGAGTTGGTAGAAATGTGAACGAGATCGGGGTACGAGAGGCAGCCACCGGCGCCGACGGCGCGCGGCAGGTCGACGTCGTCGTCATCGGCGCGGGGCAGGCGGGCCTGTCCGCCGCCTTCCATCTGCGGCGGGTGGGCTTCGAGCCGGAGCGCGACTTCGTGGTCCTCGACCACGCGCCCCGGCCGGGCGGCGCCTGGCAGTTCCGCTGGCCCTCGCTCACGTACGGCAAGGTGCACGGGATGCACTCGCTGCCGGGCATGGAGCTGACCGGCGCCGATCCGGCGCGGCCGTCGTCGCAGGTCATCGCCGAGTACTTCGACACGTACGAGAAGACCTTCGGGCTGCGTGTGCGGCGGCCCGTCGAGGTGCGGACGGTGCGCGAGGGGGACGGCGGGCGGCTGCTCGTCGAGACTTCGGACGGGGTCTGGTCGACGCGCGCCCTGATCAATGCGACGGGGACCTGGGACCGGCCGTTCTGGCCGCGCTATCCGGGCCAGGAGACGTTCCGCGGGCGGCAGCTGCACACCGCGCGGTACCCGGGACCCGAGGCGTTCGCGGGACAGCGGGTGGTCGTGGTCGGCGGGGGTGCGTCCGGGACCCAGCATCTGATGGAGATCGCCCCCTACGCCGCCTCGACGACCTGGGTGACGCGGCGGCCGCCCGTCTTCCGCGAGGGCCCCTTCGACGAGGAGCGGGGCCGGGCCGCGGTCGCCCTGGTCGAGGAGCGGGTGCGGCAGGGACTCACGCCGCTGAGCGTGGTGTCGGTGACCGGGCTGCCGGTGAACGACGCGATCCGCGAGGCCCGGGCGAACGGCGTCCTGGACCGGCTGCCGATGTTCGACCGGATCACACCGACGGGTGTGGCCTGGGACGACGGGCGTGAGGTCGCGGCCGATGTGATCCTGTGGGCCACCGGCTTCCGCGCCGCGATCGACCACCTCGCCCCGCTGAAGCTGCGCGAGCCCGGCGGCGGCATCCGGATGGCGGGAACCCGCGCGGCGCTCGATCCGCGGGTGCATCTCGTCGGGTACGGGCCGTCGGCGAGCACCATCGGCGCGAACCGTGCGGGGCGCGCCGCGGTACGGGAGATCCAGCGGCTGCTCGACCGGGAGGACCGGGAAGGGCAAGCGGACGGTCGAGCGCGGGCAGACCGGGAAGGCCGCGGCGAGCCGGAATCGGCGGTCGTGGCCTGAGCCGTGTCGAGGGCGCGGCACGTCCGGCCGCGCCCGCCGTACCGGCACGGGCCCGGGGCCTCAGCCGTCCTTCTTCTGCGCCGCCTTGTTCTTGTTGAACTCCGCGACGTTCTTCTGCTGCTCCGCGAAGTCCGCGGTGAAGCGGGTGTCCCCCGGCTTGACCGTGACGAAGTACAGCCAGTCGCCCTCGGGCGGAGCGGCGGCGGCCTTCAGCGCCTGCTCGCCGGGGTTGCCGATCGGTGACGGCGGCAGGCCCATGCGCGCGTACGTGTTGTACGGGCTGTCGCTCTTGGTGTCCTTCTCGGTGGTCTCCAGCGTGGAACGGCCGAGCCCGTAGTTGAGCGTGGAGTCCATCTGCAGCGGCATGCCGTGGTTCAGCCGGTTGTAGACGACCCGGGCGACCTTGCCCATGTCCTCCTTGTTGTCGGCTTCGGCCTCGACGATGCTCGCGATGGTGACGATCTGGTACTGACTCACCGTGTTCGGCTGGGCGCCTGCCGTGGAGTTCGGCCCGTGGAACTTCTTGTTGGCCGTGTCGACCATGTACGAGAGCAGGGACTGCGGTGTCGACTTGTCGCCCAGGGGATACGTCGCCGGGAAGAGATAGCCCTCGGGGTTGCCCGACGCGTCGCTCGGCAGCTTGAGGCCCGCCTTGGGCACGGTCTTCCTGGTGGTACCGGCCGGCACACCGAGCACCTTGTCGACGGCGTCGTAGACCTGGCCCGACCGCCAGCCCTCGGGAATGGTCAGCGCCTCGGGGCTGCCCTGACCGTCACCGGACACGGCCAGCGGTACCACCACCGCGGTGGCCGCCGCGACGGCCCCGGTCGCCAGCAGGACGATGCGCCCTCTGCGCGTGAGTCGGATCGTGCTCCGTCGCGGAGTCTCGTTCAGCATGCGGAAACGGTAACCCGCATATCGGGGCAATTACGGCATATCTTCACTCCGGTGCGACATATATTCATTCCGCAACCCGCACCGCCCCCGGGTGGGCCAGTGCCCACGGCGGGGCCTGCTTCACGCCGCCGTCTTCTCCAGCTGCGCGTCGCGCCGCACCAGCGCCGCATACCGGCCGTCGCGGTCCAGCAGCTCGTCATGGGTGCCGCGCTCGGCTATGTGGCCGGAGTCCAGGACCACGATCTGGTCGGCGCCACGGACCGTGGACAGGCGGTGCGCGATGGTGAGCGTGGTGCGATCCGCCGAGAGAGCGTCGATCGCTTCCTGCACGGCGTGCTCGGTACGGGTGTCGAGGGCGCTGGTCGCCTCGTCCAGGATGAGGATCGGCGGGTCGCGCAGGATGGTCCTGGCGATGGCCAGCCGCTGCTTCTCGCCTCCCGAGAAGCGGTGCCCGCGCTCGCCGACCACGGTGTCGTAGCCGTCGGGCAGCGAGGCTATGTGGTCGTGGATCTGCGCGGCCCGGGCAGCGGCGTGCAGCTCCGCGTCGGTCGCGTCGGGCTTGGCGAACCGCAGGTTCTCCGCGACCGAGGCGTGGAACAGATAGGTCTCCTGGGAGACGACGCCGATGGACCGCGCGAGGGTGTCGAAGTCCAGATCGCGCACGTCCACGCCGTCGACCGTGACCCGGCCGCCCGTGACGTCGTACAGGCGTGGCACCAGATAGCTGAGCGTGGACTTGCCGGAGCCGGTGGGACCGACGACGGCGAGGCTGCCACCCGCGGGAACGGTGAGGTCGATGCCGTCCAGAACCGGGCCGTGCCGGTCGTCCGCGGCGTCGTAGCGGAACTCGACGTCCTCGAAGCGGACCTCTCCCTTGACGGTGTCGAGGTGGACGGCGTCCGGGCGCTCGGTGATGTCGACGGGCAGGTCGAGGTATTCGAAGATGCGCTGGAACAGGGCGAGCGAGGTCTGGATCTGGACGCCGGTCTGCAGCAGGCTCACGGTCGGCCGGAACAGGCCCTGCTGGAGCGAGACGAACGCGACGAGCGTGCCGATGGAGACCGTGGGGCCCCCGAACTGGAGGGCCATGCCGGCCGTCCAGTAGATGACCGCGGGCATGGCGGCCATGACGATGGAGATGATGGCCATGCGCCAGCGGCCCGCCATGTTCGACCGGACCTCGAGGTCGACCAGGCCGTCCGACTCGTCGGCGAAGGAGCGGGTGAGGGAGTCGGCCCGGCCCATGGTGCGGCCGAGCAGGATGCCGCTGACGGACAGCGACTCGGTGACCGTGGCGGCCATCGCCGCCATCTGCTTCTGGCGCTCGGTGGCTATCTTCTTGCGCTCGCGGCCGACCCTGCGGCTGATCCACACGAAGACCGGCAGCAGAAGCAGGGAGACGATCGTGAGGCGCCAGTCGAGGGCGACCATCGCGATGATCGTGGCGACGACACTCGTCAGGTTCGAGACCAGAGAGGTCGCCGTGGAGGTCACGGTCGCCTGCATGCCGCCGATGTCATTGGCGATGCGGGACTGGACCTCGCCGGTGCGGGTCCGGGTGAAGAAGGCGAGGGACATGCTCTGCAACCGGCCGTAGACGGCCGTGCGCAGGTCGTGCATGACGCGCTGGCCGACGGTGGTGCTGATGAGGGTCTGCAGTACGCCGAACGCGCTGGTGACGACGGCGCTGACGATCATGCCGAGGGCCAGCAGGCTGAGCAGCCCGGTGCGGCCCTGCGGGATGGCGACGTCGAGGATCTCCTTGAGCAGGAACGGTGTCGCGACCGTGACCAGCGATGCGGCGCCGACCAACAGCCCGACGAGGGCGAGGCGGCCGCGATAGGGGCGGAAGAGGGACAGGATGCGTCGGATCTGCCGCGGCTGCCCCGAGCTCTTGGCGTCGGGGGGCGGCGTCCAGGTGATGTCGTCGCGGGGCATGGGCCTCCTAGATTCTGCGATTCTGAGCGATTTGAGGAGCATAGCTCATTGTTACCTATACTCACAATGCACAAAGTCCTGGTAATGTTCCCGGCATGAACACCCCGGACGCCGACGGGTTCCTCGCCGAACAGCTGCTGCGGCTGACCCGCCGCCTGCATCGCATCCAGAAGCGCCAGCTGGAGCCGGTCGGGATCACCCCCGCCCAGTCCCGGCTGCTGCGCGCCCTCGTCCATTACGACACACCGCCCCGGATGGCCGATCTGGCCGAGCGCCTGGAAGTGGTACCGCGCGCCGTGACCACCGTGGTGGACGGCCTGGAGGCGGGCGAGCTGGTCCGTCGGGTGCCGGACCCCACCAATCGCCGGGTCATCCGGATCGAGCTCACGGAGCGGGGCCGGTCCGCCCTGCGGGAGCTGCGCAGCGCGCGCCGCGCGGCGGCAGAGGAGATCCTGGCCCCATTGGACACGGAGCAGCGCGCCCAGCTGACGGTGTTGCTGAACGCCCTGTTCGAGGCCCCGCGAGAGCGGGACTGCTGACACCGCGACACCGTGAGACCGCGGACCACTGACCGTCCGCCGATCGAGGAGAGGCCATGCCGCTGCTGGAGCCGAAGCCGGAAGCCCTGCGTCCGGGATCCCGCCCGTCCGATCCGGCGCCCGACCGGGTTCAGGACCGGCAGGCCGGCGGCACCCCCGAGCCGCTGCGCACGGACCTGACCGAGCTGCTCGGCGCGGACAAGGTGCTGACGAAGATCTCTGACCTGGTGCGCTACGCCTCGGACGCGAGCCCGTACCGCTTCGTGCCGCAGGTCGTGGTGGTCGCCGAGGACATCGACGACGTCTCGGCGGTGCTGTCGTACGCGCACGGAAAGGGCCGCGAGGTCGTCTTCCGCGCGGCGGGCACGTCGCTGAACGGACAGGCGCAGGGCGAGGACATCCTCGTCGACGTGCGGCGGTTCTGGGCCGGCGTCGAGGTCATCGGCGACGGCGAGCGGGCCCGGATCGGTCCGGGCACCACCATCGTGCGCGCCAATGCCACGCTCGCGCGTCACGGGCGGGTCCTGGGCCCCGACCCGGCGAGCGCGATCGCCTGCACCGTCGGCGGCGTGGTCGCGAACAACGCGTCGGGCATGACGGCGGGCACGACGCGCAACTCGTACCGGACGCTCGCCTCGCTCACGTTCGTCCTGCCGTCCGGCACGGTCGTCGACACCGCGGACCCGGCGGCGGACACCGGCCTCGCGCAGGCCGAGCCGGCGCTCTGCGAGGGCCTGCTGGCGATCAAGCGCGAGATCGAGGCGGACACCGAACTGACCCGGCGGATCCGCGCCAAGTACGAGATCAAGAACACGAACGGCTATCGGCTCGACGCGTTCCTGGACGGTTCGACGCCGGTCGAGATCCTGCGCGGCCTGATGGTGGGGTCGGAGGGCACGTTCGGTTTCATCTCCGAAGTCGTCTTCGACACGCTGCCGTTGGACCGCAGGGTGTCGACGGCGCTGCTGTTCTTCCCTTCGCTCCCGGCGGCGGCCGCGGCGGTGCCGGTCTTCAACGAGGCGGGCGCGCTGGCCGTCGAGCTGATGGACGGCAACACGCTGCGTGCCTCGGTGAGCGTGCAGGGCGTGCCGCAGGACTGGGCGCGGCTGCCGAAGGAGACGACGGCGCTGCTCGTGGAGTTCCGCGCGCCGGACGAGGAGCGGCAGGCGGCGTACGAGAAGAAGGCGGCGCAGGTGCTCGACGGGCTCGACCTGGTCGCGCCCGTCGCCTCGGTGACCAATGAGTTCACGCGGGACGCGAAGACGATCTCGGGCTTCTGGAAGGCGCGCAAGGCGTTCGTGACGGCGGTGGGCGGGTCGCGCCCCTCGGGCACGACGCTGATCACGGAGGACTTCGCCGTACCGCCCGCGCGCCTGGCGGAGGCCTGTGAGGCGCTGCTGGAACTCCAGACGCGGCACGGCTTCGACGCCGCCGTGGCGGGGCATGCCGCGCACGGGAATCTGCACTTCCTGCTCGCGTTCGACGCGGGAACACCGGCGGACGTGGACCGGTACGCGGCTTTCATGGACGACTTCTGCACGCTGACCGTGGAGCGGTTCGACGGCTCGCTGAAGGCGGAGCACGCCACGGGCCGCAACATCGCGCCCTTCCTGGAGCTCGAATGGGGCCCCAGGGCCACGGAGTTGATGTGGCGCACCAAGCAGATCATCGATCCGGACGGGGTGCTGGCCCCGCGCATCGTCCTGGACCGCGATCCGAAGGCGCATCTGCGCGGCCTGAAGACGATCCCGAAGGTGGAGCTGATCGCGGACCCGTGCATCGAGTGCGGCTTCTGCGAACCCACGTGCCCCAGCGAGGACCTGACCACGACGCCGCGGCAGCGGATCGTGCTGCGCCGCGAGATGATGCGCCAGCCGTCGGGCTCACCGGTCGAGGACGAGCTGATCGAGGCCTACGGGTACGACGCGGTCGACACCTGCGCCGGGGACTCCACCTGCAAGCTGGCCTGCCCCGTCGGCATCGACACGGGCGCCTTCATGAAGGGCTTCCGGCACGCGCGGCACTCGCCGCGCGAGGAGAAGGTGGCGGCCCTCACCGCGAAGAACTTCAAGGCCGTCGAGGCGTCGGCCCGGCTCGCCGTGGCGGCCGCCGGGAAGATCGGCGACCGGCTGCTGACCGGCGTCACCACCGCCGCCCGCAAGGCGATCCGCCCCGACCTCGTCCCCGAATGGCTGCCGGAGATCCCCGCCGCGGCGGCCCGCAAGCTGCCGCGCACCGCCCGCGCGAGCGCCACGGCCGTCTACTACCCGGCGTGTGTGAACCGCATCTTCGGCACGCCCGGCTCCGTCTCCCTCCCCCAGGCCGTCGTCGCGGTCTCCGCCCGCGCGGGCAAGCCGGTCTGGATCCCCGACGACGTGGCCGGGACGTGCTGCGCCACGATCTGGCACTCCAAGGGCTACGACGAGGGCAACACGATCATGGCGAACCGGATCGTCGAAGCGGCCTGGGGCTGGACCGCCGGCGGCCGTCTCCCGCTGGTCGTGGACGCGTCCTCGTGCACGCTCGGCATCGCGCACGAGGTGGTGCCGTATCTCACCGACGACAACCGCGCGTTGCACGCCGAGCTGACGATCGTCGACTCCCTGGTGTGGGCGGCCGACGAGCTGTTGCCGCGCCTCACGATCGAGCGGACGGTCGGCTCGGCCGTGCTGCATCCCACGTGCTCGATGGAACACCTGGGAGACGTGGACCAGTTGAGGGCGGTCGCGGAGGCCTGTGCCGACGAGGTCGTGATGCCGGACGACGCGGGCTGCTGCGCCTTCGCGGGCGACCGCGGCATGCTCCACAAGGAGCTGACCGAGTCGGCGACGGCGAAGGAGGCCGCGGAGGTCACGTCCCGCTCCTACGACGCGCATCTGTCGGCGAACCGGATGTGCGAGGTCGGCATGGATCACGCCACGGGCCGCACCTACTACTCGGTTCTCGTGGAGCTGGAGCGTGCGACCCGTCCCGCGCGCGGCGATCGGTCCGTGCACGGGAGTCCAAAGGCCCGGTAAAGGAAGTCCAACTCCCCGACCACTCGGGGCTCTTGCGCCCCGCTCTCCCCGCCTCCAGGGTGGCTTGCGTTTGCCACGCACCGCACCCACCACCCTGGAGGTCCGATGCACGACGACAGCCTTCCCCTCGACACCCCTGAGCCCGAGGGCCGTTCACGCCGCGATGTGCTGCGCACGGCGGGTGTCGCCGGGGCGGGGATCGGCCTCGGGCTCGGCGCGCTGGAGTCGGGTCCGGCGCACGCCGCGTCGGCCGCGCAGGAGCCCACGTCGGCGAGCGCGGTGCCCGCCCGGCAGGGCGCGACGATGATCGGTGTCCCGTTCGAGCGGCGGACCACGGTGCGCGTCGGGATCATCGGCCTCGGCAATCGCGGTGGCAGCATGATCGACCTCTTCCTGGCGATGCCGGGCGTGCGGGTCGTCGCGCTGTGCGACCCGGTGAAGGACAAGACGGAGCGGGCCGCCGCCAAGGTGACGGCCGCGGGGCAGCCGACCCCGGCGACGTACACCAAGGGCGATCACGACTACGAGAATCTGTGCAAGCGCGGCGACGTGGATTTCGTGTACGCGGCGACGCCCTGGGACTGGCACTTCGAGATGGCGAAGACGGCGATGCTGAACGGCAAGCACGTCGGCGTCGAGTGCCCCATCGCGCTCCAGCTCGACCAGTTGTGGGAGCTGGTGAACCTCTCCGAGCGCACCCGCCGGCACTGTATGCAGCTGGAGAACTGTTGCTACGGCCGCAACGAGATGCGGGTGCTGCGGATGGCTCACGCGGGCAAGTTCGGTCAACTGCTGCACGGTGCGGGGGCGTACAACCACGATCTGCGTGGCCTGATGTTCGACCCCGACTACTACGAGGGCCCGTGGCGCCGCCTGTGGCACACCCGGCTGCACGGCGATCTCTATCCCAATCACGGCTTCGGTCCGGTCGCCAACTACATGGACGTCAACCGTGGTGACCGGGTCACGCACATCTCCAGCTTCGGCACTCCGTCCCTCGGTCTCGCCGAGTACCGGGCCGCCCATATGCCCGCCGGCGATCCGAGCTGGAAGGAGTCCTACATCGAGTCGGACCGCACGATCAGCCTCGTGCAGACGGCGAAGGGCCGGGTGATCCGGCTCGAACACGATGTCAGCACCCCGCACCCGTACTCGCGGATCAATCAACTCGGCGGCACGAAGGGTGTGTTCGAGGACTATCCGGAGCGCATCTACATCGAGCCGGACCACAAGGACGACGCCTGGGGCGACTTCTCGACGTACGCCGACTGGGACCACTGGCTGTGGAAGGAGCACGCCGATCCACCCGGCGGCCACGGCGGGATGGACTACATCATGATCTACCGCCTGATGCAGACGATGCGGCTCGGTCTTGTCCCGGACTTCGACGTGTACGACGCGGCGACCTGGACCTCGCCGGTACCGCTGAGCCATCTCTCCATCAAGGCGAAGGGCGCGCCCCAGCCGATCCCGGACTTCACGCGCGGCGGCTGGCGCACGAAGCGCGGGGGCGTCGACTCGGAGAAGCCTGCCGAGGATTAGCCTCCGGCCGACTCGCCCGGGACCGGTACGGTCCCGGGCGCCCGTACTCGGGCCGCATCAGCTACGCCCGCTGGGGTCCGCCGCCCGATTCCGCGAACGGGCCCGTTCCGCTCGCCCGTTCGCGCGGTGCCTCCGGCATCGGGCGGTATTTCACGGGCTGTCGCACCGTGGCCGTCCCCGGCGGGCCCGCTGAGACCGGGCCTGCTGTCAGGCCGCCTTGAGCTCGGCCTTGTCCCCCATCACCACGACCGGGTGCTGCGCGGGGTCGAGTGTCTTCAGCAGGTACTCCATGTTCGCCTTCGACTGGCTCACGCAGGCCGAGGTGCCGCTGCCGTGGTCCATGTGCAGCCAGATGCTGCCGCCCTTGGTCTGGCCCTGCGGACGCGTCGGATCGTTGGGCGGGGTGCCCTTCGCGCGGTTGTAGTCGATCGCGATGACGTAGTCGAAGTCGTGCCAGTGCGACTTCGCCCAGTAGTGCGGAGCCTGGATCGACGCGGTCTGCGTGTAGGGCAGCTTCGCCCCCGGGTCGGCCAGGACGCCTCCGGCGTCGCTGAGCGTGAACACACCGACGGGGCTGCGCTTGTCGTCCTCCCGGTGGTTCGTCGTCCAGCCCTTCTTGCCGTTGTGCCCGGACCAGCTGCGGGCCTTCTTCCAGGTGTCGCCCGACTTGGTGTAGAGGACGATCGTCGAGTCCGCGGAGTTCTTCCCGTCCCCGTAGACCGCGACGACCTGCCGTGAGTTCGCCGGAATCTGCTTCTGGTAGCGGGCGCCGACGTCGGGGATCGTCTTCGAGTCGGCCGCCCGCGCCGCGTCGGTGTGCGCGTCGTCCTCGGAGCTGTGCGCCCCTGACGTGGCGCTTCCGCCGTCCGCGCCGCACGCCGCCACCGTCGTCAGCAACACCCCGCAGGCCGCCGCCGCGACACCCGCCCGAACCGCACCCGCAATACGCATGCGTTCCATGCTCGCACCCCGACCGGCGAACTCCGGCGTCGGGCCCGGTTGCCACCGTCGTACCCGGCCGAATCTTTGCCGCCCGACAAAAAACCGTTTGCCTCCGGTCACTGAGGGGCGCGAACCTTTCACGGTTTGTTCCGTCCGCTTCCGCTCTTCCCGCCCGCTTCCCGTCTCCACCCCTCCTGATCTCCTCTTTCTCCCTCGCTTCGCCCCTCGCGACCTCCTCCCTCTCCCCTCTCTCTTCTCCGTCTCCGCCGACTTCGCCATCCCCTTCATCTTCTTATCGACATGTCGATACCTGGGACGTCATGCAGATCTCCGACCTTCCGTACTCCGATCCGGGCGTGCCCGACGCGCGCTCCGGCCCCCGGTTCCTGCTCTGGCTCGGCCGGAACCAGATCGGTGGCCAGCTCAAGTCCCTCGCCTGGGGACTGCTCCACTTCAGCTCGATCGCCGGCCTCCCCTACGGCGTGGGCTACGCCGTGCAGGCCGTCGTCGACGGCTCCGGCGCCCGGCTCGCCGCCGCCGGCGGGCTGATCGCGCTGCTCGGCGTCGCCATCGCCCTCGGCGACACCATGCTGCACCGCACCGCGGTCACCAACTGGATCACCGCGGCCGCCCGGGTGCAGCAACTGCTCGCCCGCAGGACCGCCGCGCTCGGCGCCGCACTGACCCGGCGGGTGGCCGCCGGTGAGGTCGTCGCGGTGTCCACCGGTGACGTCGAGAAGATCGGCTGGTTCGTCGAGGCGCTGTCGCGCTTCGCCGCCGCCGCGCTCACCGTCGTCCTGGTCTGCGTCGCCCTCGTGGTGTACCAGCCCGCGCTGGGTGCCGTCGTCGCGGTCGGCATGCCGATTCTCGCCCTCGCCGTCCTGCCACTGCTGCCCCGCGCCACCCGGCGCGCGGACCACCAGCGGGAGAAGGCGGGCCGCGCCACCGAACTCGCCTCGGACACGGTCGCCGGACTGCGCGTGCTGCGCGGTATCGGCGGCGAGGAACTCTTCCTCGACCGCTACCGCCGCGCCTCGCAGGAGGTGCGCAAGGCCGCCGTGCGCAGCGCCCGCATGTGGTCGCTCATCTCCGCGATCCAGGTCCTCCTTCCCGGGCTGCTGCTCATCGTGGTCGTCTGGTACGGCGTCCACCTCGCCCGCGAGGGCCGGATCAGCGTCGGGGAACTGGTCACCGTGTACAGCGCGGTGATGACCCTCAACTACCCGCTGCGGCACTTCGAGGAGATCGCCATGGCGTACTCCTTCTCCCGGCCGTCGGCGCAGCGTGCCGCGAGGGTGCTCTCGCTGGAACGCGTCACCGAGCCCGCGGGCGGACTCCTGGACGCGCCGGCGCCGTCCGGCGATCTGTACGACCCGGCCACCGGTGTGCTCGCTCCGACCGGGCTCCTCACCGCCGTCGTGTGCGGTGACCCGGACTTGGCGGGCCGGCTCGCCGACCGGCTCGGCGGACACCCCGCCTCGACGGAGCCGACCGATGCTCCGGACACCGCGGACGGCACAGCCGGCGACGCCGAAGAGTCCGGGCTGCCCTCCGTCCTGCTGGGCGGGGTGCCGCTGGACGAGCTGCCGCTGGACGTCGCCCGCGCGGCCGTGCTCGTCCAGGACAAGGACCCGGTGCTGCTCTCCGGCACCCTCGCCGAACTCCTCTCCGTGCCGTCCTCCGGGTCGGTCCGGCCCGACGAGGCGCTGGCCGCGGCGCAGTGCGCGGACGTCCTCGACGCCCTGGCGCAGGCGTCCTTGGACGAGGATCCGATGAAGGCGCGGATCACCGAGCGCGGCCGCTCCCTCTCGGGCGGCCAGCGCCAGCGTCTGGCGCTGGCCCGGTCGCTGGTCACCGACCCGGAGGCACTGGTCCTCGACGAGCCCACGTCCGCCGTGGACTCGCACACCGAGGCCCGGATCGCCCAGGGGGTGCGCGCCCTGCGGCAGGGCCGCACGACGGTGCTCCTCACCTCGTCCCCGCTGCTCCTGGACCGTGCGGACCGGGTGGTGTTCGTCCAGGACGGCACGGCCGTCGCGGTCGGCGAGCACCGCGAACTGGTGCGTACAGAACCCCGGTATCGCGCGGTCGTCACCCGCGAGACCGACGAAGAGCCCGCTGCCGTGCGCTCGGGACCACGGTCGGCCGACGAAGCCGACATCGAGATCGACATCGAGGAGACGGCATGATCGGCGTAGCGCCACCGGCCTACGATCCGGCGGCCCCGACCACCGCGAACACCCTGCCGGTCGGCGCACCGGCGACGGTGCGCGGCTATGTGCGCGAGCTGTACCAGCGCCACCGGCGTGCCTTTCTGCTGCTCATCGGCGTCAACACGGTCTCGGTCGTCGCGTCCATGGTCGGGCCCTATCTGCTGGGCGGGGTGATCGAGGACGTCACGGACAGCGCGGGCGCGCTGCGCGACCTGCACCTGGAGCGCGTCATCGCCGTGTTCGCGCTCGCTCTCGTCGTGCAGGCCGTGTTCACGCGGCAGGTGCGGCTGCGCGGGGCGATGCTCGGCGAGCGGATGCTGGCGGATCTGCGCGAGGACTTCCTGGTGCGCTCGGTCGGGCTGCCGCCGGGCGTCCTGGAGCGGGCCGGCACAGGCGATCTGCTCTCCCGGATCACCACGGACATCGACCGCTTGGCGAACGCGATGCGGGAGGCCGTGCCGCAGCTGTCCATCGGTGTCGTGTGGGCGGCCCTCCTCATCGGCGGGCTCGCGGTCACCGCGCCGCCCCTCGCCCCGGTGATCCTGATCGCGGTGCCGGTCCTGGTGATCGGCTGTCGCTGGTACTTCAGGCGGGCACCGTCCGCGTACCGCTCGGAGGCGGCGGGGTACGCGGCCGTCGCCGCGGCGCTCGCGGAGACCGTGGACGCCGGTCGCACCGTCGAGGCGCACCGGCTCGGCGAGCGCCGTGTGGAGCTGTCCGAGCGCCGCGTCAAGGAGTGGACGGCGTGGGAGCGCTACACGCTCTATCTGCGCTCGGTCCTCTTCCCCGTGATCAACGCGGTGCACGTCCTGGTGCTGCTGTCCGTCCTGCTGATCGGCGGCGTCTTCGTCCTCCAGGGCTGGATCGACGTCGGCCAGCTGACGACGGGCGCGCTGATCGCGCAGATGCTGGTGGACCCGGTGGGCCTGATCCTGCGCTGGTACGACGAGCTCCAGGTGGCCGGGGTGTCCCTGGCCCGGCTCGTCGGCGTACGGGACATCGAGCCGGACGCGGGCGACGCCTCGGTCCGCCCCGACGGGCGTGACGTGCACGCGGACGAGGTGCACTTCGGCTACCGAGAGGGCGTCGACGTGCTGCGCGAGGTGTCCCTCGAGGTGCGGCCTGGCACCCGGCTCGCCCTGGTCGGCCCGTCCGGCGCGGGCAAGTCGACGCTGGGCCGGCTGCTCGCCGGGATCTACGCGCCGCGGACAGGGCAGGTCACGCTCGGCGGCGCCGAGCTGTCCCGGATGCAGGCGGAGCGGGTCCGCTCGCACGTGGCGCTGGTCAATCAGGAGCACCACGTCTTCGTCGGCTCGCTCCGCGACAACCTGCGACTGGCCCGCACCGACGCCGAGGACGCCGAGCTGTGGGCGGCGCTCGGCGCGGTCGACGCCGACGGGTGGGCGCGGGGTCTGGCCGAGGGCCTGGACACCGAGGTCGGCTCGGGCGGGACGGCGCTCACGCCCGCCCAGGCCCAGCAGATCGCCCTGGCCCGGCTGGTCCTCGCCGACCCGCACACTCTGGTCCTGGACGAGGCGACCTCGCTGCTCGACCCGCGTGCGGCCCGCCACCTGGAGCGCTCGCTCGCGCGGGTCCTGGACGGCCGCACCGTCGTCGCCATCGCGCACCGGCTGCACACCGCGCACGACGCGGACGTGATCGCCGTGGTCGAGGACGGCCGTATCCGCGAGCTGGGCAGCCATGACGAGCTGGTCGCGGCCGACGGGGCGTACGCCGCCCTGTGGCGGTCCTGGCACGGGTGACCGTGCCGGGGGGTGGTGCGCGGCGGGGCTCAGATGAAGTTGAGCGCGGCCGCGCACCCCACTCCGCCGAGCAGCATGAACACGGGCATGAGCACCTTCAGCTCGACCCAGCTGCCGGCCCGGAACCGCATGGGCTTGGGCGGGCCGATCGGGTACCAGCGCTTGCGGCCGACGGGGATGGGCCACAGGATCGGGCAGCCCGAGACCGTGAGGGCGTCCCCGATGTCGTGGACCAGGGCGCCGAGCACGATCGGCAGGCCCAGCCACAGATACTCCTGGCCGGGGTCGGTGAACAGCCAGTCCGATCCGTTGTTCGGCTGGTCCAGGACGCCGGCGAGGATCCAGGCGCTGGTCGCGGCGAGCAGCCAGACCAGAACGTCGCTGCTGGAGCCGCGGGCGGCCCGCCACAGCAGTCCTTCGATGGCGAGCACCATGTGGACGAAGAGGATGCCGAGGACGGCCCACCGGCCACCGGTGATCGCCGCGACCGAAGCGCCGGCACCGATCAGGACGGCCCACAGCCACGTATGGGTGAGCGTGCGGTGTCCGCCCGAGCGACGGGGGTCGGCCGGCTTCCGGGTCGCCTTGTAGACGGCGTACGAGAGTTTGTCGACGATCTCGCAGAGCCATCGGGAGATCGGGCCGAAGGCGCGCGAGATGGTCGCCGCCTTGTGGTCGAGGTCGGGGGCGAGGGCCGCGCCCGCGCAGATCAGAGCGCCGACCAGGACGACCGGCCAGGGCATCGGGTGCCCCGCGGCCGCCGCCGCCGCGCCCACCCCCAGCCAGGCCGCCGCTCCTGACAACGAGTGTGCCGGTCCCATCATGGCTCTGTTCCGCCCCTGTCCCACTTGTGCCGACCGTCCGCGTCGTGTCGACATGTCCCTTGTACCGACGCTCTGTTGACCCCTTGAGGGTGTGCGCACCCTGACGCCCCGTCGGCGACCCAGGGTAACCTTCGTGATCTTCGTACGGGCATCCGATTGCCGGATCGGAGCGGAAGCCAGGCAAGATGGTGACGTGACCCTTATCGATCAGCTCCCGCAGACCGCAGATCCGGACGCCCTCTACGACGCCTTCGAGTCGTGGGCCCAGGAGCGTGGTCTCACCCTCTATCCGCACCAGGAGGAGGCGCTGATCGAGGTGGTGTCGGGTGCGAACGTGATCGTGTCGACGCCCACCGGCTCCGGCAAGAGCATGATCGCGGCGGGTGCGCACTTCGCCGCACTCGCACGTGACGAGGTCACCTTCTACACGGCACCGATCAAGGCACTCGTCTCCGAGAAGTTCTTCGAGCTGTGCAAGATCTTCGGCACCGAGAACGTCGGCATGCTCACGGGCGACGCGTCGGTCAACGCGGACGCGCCCGTGATCTGCTGCACCGCCGAGGTACTGGCCTCCATCGCGCTGCGCGACGGTGCCCAGGCCGACATCGGCCAGGTCGTCATGGACGAGTTCCACTTCTACGCGGAGGGCGACCGCGGCTGGGCCTGGCAGATCCCGCTGCTGGAACTGCCGCAGGCGCAGTTCATCCTGATGTCGGCGACGCTCGGCGACGTCTCGATGTTCGAGAAGGACCTGACGCGCCGCACCGGTCGGCCCACCTCGGTGGTCCGCTCGGCCACCCGCCCGGTGCCGCTGTCCTACGAGTACCGGCTCACGCCGCTCACCGAGACGCTGACCGAGCTGCTCGACACGCGGCAGGCTCCGGTCTACATCGTGCACTTCACGCAGGCGCAGGCCGTCGAGCGTGCGCAGGCGCTGATGAGCATCAACATGTGCACGCGCGAGGAGAAGGACCAGATCGCCGAGCTGATCGGCAACTTCCGGTTCACCACCAAGTTCGGCCGCAACCTGTCCCGTTACGTGCGGCACGGCATCGGCGTGCACCACGCGGGCATGCTGCCCAAGTACCGGCGCCTCGTCGAAAAGCTCGCCCAGGCGGGCATGTTGAAGGTCATCTGCGGCACCGACACCCTCGGCGTCGGCGTCAACGTCCCGATCCGAACGGTGCTGTTCACGGCACTCACCAAGTACGACGGCACCCGGGTGCGCACACTGCGCGCCCGTGAGTTCCACCAGATCGCGGGGCGGGCCGGCCGGGCCGGCTTCGACACGGCGGGCTTCGTCGTGGCCCAGGCGCCCGAGCACGTCATCGAGAACGAGAAGGCGCTGTCGAAGGCGGGCGACGACCCGAAGAAGCGGCGCAAGGTCGTCCGCAAGAAGGCTCCCGAGGGTTTCGTCGGGTGGACCGAGAGCACCTTCGACAAGCTCATCACCTCCGATCCCGAGCCGCTGACCTCCCGCTTCCGCGTCACGCACACGATGCTGCTGTCGGTCATCGCCCGCCCCGGCAACGCGTTCGACGCGATGCGCAAGCTGCTCGAGGACAACCACGAGCCGCGCAAGGCCCAGCTGCGGCACATCCGCCGGGCCATCGCGATCTACCGCTCGCTGCTCGACGGCGGCATCGTCGAGAAGCTGGACCAGCCGGACGCCACGGGCCGCATCGTCCGGCTGACCGTCGACCTCCAGCAGGACTTCGCGCTCAATCAGCCGCTGTCGACGTTCGCGCTCGCCGCCTTCGACCTGCTCGACAAGGAGTCGCCGTCGTACGCGCTCGACATGGTGTCGGTCGTGGAGTCCACGCTCGACGACCCGCGGCAGATCCTGCACGCCCAGCAGAACAAGGCGCGCGGTGAGGCCGTCGCCCTGATGAAGGCGGACGGGGTCGAGTACGAGGAGCGCATGGAGCGGCTTCAGGACATCTCGTACCCGAAGCCCCTGGAGGACCTGCTCTTCCACGCCTACAACACGTACCGCACGAGCCACCCGTGGGTCGGTGACCACCCGCTGTCGCCGAAGTCGGTGATCCGGGACATGTACGAGCGGGCGATGACCTTCACCGAGTTCGTCTCCCACTACGAGCTCGCGCGCACCGAGGGCATCGTCCTGCGCTACCTGGCCAGCGCCTACAAGACGCTCGACCACACCGTGCCCGACGACCTCAAGTCGGAGGACCTGGAGGACCTGATCGCCTGGCTGGGCGAGATGGTGCGCCAGGTCGACTCCAGCCTGCTGGACGAGTGGGAGCAGCTGGCCAACCCGGAGGTCATGACGGCCGAGGAGGCCCAGGAGAAGGCCGACCAGGTCAAGCCGGTCACCGCGAACGCGCGCGCCTTCCGCGTCCTCGTCCGCAACGCGATGTTCCGCCGGGTGGAGCTCGCCGCGCTCGACAACGTCGACGAACTCGGCGAGCTGGACGGCGACGCCGGCTGGGACGCCGACGCCTGGGGCGACGCCATGGACAAGTACTGGGACGAGTACGAGGACCTCGGCACCGGACCCGACGCGCGCGGCCCCAAGCTGCTCATGATCGAGGAGGATCCCGAGCACGGTCTGTGGAAGGTCCGCCAGACCTTCGCCGACCCGAACGGCGACCACGACTGGGGCATCAGCGCCGAGGTCGACCTCACGGCCTCCGACGCCGAGGGCCGCGCCGTCGTCCGGGTCACGGACGTCGGTCAGCTGTAGTCTCCCGGCCGGCCGGACGTCAGGGTCCGGCCGCGTCCCCGCGCCGGATCCGTCCGGGCGCCCACACGAGAGAGAACCACGCATGACGAATCCCGCGGAGCGGCTTGTCGACCTGCTCGACCTGGAGCAGATCGAGGTCAACATCTTCCGTGGGCGCAGCCCGCAGGAGTCCCTGCAGCGTGTCTTCGGCGGGCAGGTCGCCGGGCAGGCCCTGGTGGCCGCGGGCCGCACCACCGAGGGCGACCGTCCCGTGCACTCGCTGCACGCGTACTTCCTGCGCCCGGGTCGTCCGGGCGTGCCGATCGTGTACCAGGTCGAGCGGGTCCGCGACGGCCGCTCGTTCACCACGCGGCGGGTCACCGCCGTCCAGCAGGGTCGCACGATCTTCAATCTCACCGCCTCCTTCCACAAGCCCGAAGAGGGAGCCTTCGAGCACCAGTTGCCGCCGGCCCGGGAGGTTCCGGACCCGCAGTCGCTGCCGACCATCGCCGAAGAGATCAGGGGCCATCTGGGGGCGCTGCCCGAGGCGCTGGAGCGCATGGCCCGGCGCCAGCCCTTCGACATCCGCTACGTGGACCGGCTGCGCTGGACCCCGGAGGAGGTCGAGAGCGCCGAGCCGCGCAGCGCCGTCTGGATGCGCGCGGTCGGCCCTCTCGGCGACGACCCGCTCGTGCACACCTGCGCGCTCACGTACGCCAGCGACATGACGCTCCTCGACGCCGTGCGGCTGCCGATCGAGCCGCTGTGGGGTCCGCGCGGTTTCGACATGGCCTCGCTCGACCACGCCATGTGGTTCCACCGTCCTTTCCGTGCCGATGAGTGGTTCCTGTACGACCAGGAGTCGCCGATCGCGACGGGTGGCCGCGGTCTGGCCCGCGGCCGCATCTACGACGCCGAGGGGCGGCTGCTGGTGTCCGTGGTGCAGGAGGGTCTGTTCCGGAAGCTCGGGTCGTGAGCGCCGTGGAGCCGGACGATCCGGAGACGCTGCTGGCGCAGGCCGTGCGGCTGCGCGAGAGCGGCCGCCGGGAGGAGGCGCGTGAGCAACTGCTCGCCCTTCGTGCCCGGTTCCCCGAGGATGCCCGTGTCGCGTTCCAGACGGCGTGGGTCCATGACGTCCTCGGCCTCGAGGCGGACGCCGTCCCGCACTATGTCGACGCGCTCGCGGGCGCCGGGTTGTCCGCGGAGGACCGACGCGGTGCGATGCTCGGCCTCGGCAGTACCTACCGCACGCTCGGCCGCCATGCGGACGCCGTGGCCACGCTGAGCGGGGCGACCGTCGAGTTCCCCGAGGACAACGCCCTCAAGACGTTCCTGGCGATGGCGCTGTACAACGTGGGGCGCGCTCATGACGGCATGCGGATGCTGCTGACGGTGCTGGCCGCGACCAGCGCCGATCCGGACATCGTGGGGTACCGGCCCGCGATCGAGTACTACGCGCGGGATCTGGACGCCGTCGAGGGCGGCGGCTCGGCGGACGGCTCCGAATAGGCGCTCCCGCTGGGGAGTTCAGCCTCGTCTGCCGAGCAGGCGCCCCCACAGGCTCCGGGACGGCTCGGCCGGGGCCGGAACCGTGAAGTTGTCGGGGCCCTTCGGGGGTGTCGGCGCGTGCGGTCCGCCGGGTGCGGGCCGTGGAGCGGCGAGGGGCGGCGCCGGTCGCAGTCGGCGGGCCCTTTCCAGACTCAGGAAGAGATGGGCCCGCAGCCAGCTGATCTCGTCCGGGGCGTCGGCGACGAGGATCCGCTCGACGACCTGCGCGGTGGGCGAATCCGGGGCTCCGTACCAGCTCTCGTGGGGCCGCAGCCGCAGCAGGTGGGTCCGCTCGTGGGGGCACTCGACCAGCTCGGCGACCAGGTCCGCGTCGAGGAACGTGGTGATCGCGGCGGCCCGCTCCCAGGGATCGCCGCACTGGCCGAGCAGGTATCGGGCGTGCCGGGACCGCCAGGTCCGTGGCCGCAGGTCCTCACCGGCCGCGATCCGGGCGCGCATCGCGGCCGGCGCCCGGCCGGTCAGGAGCGGGGCGTGGACCTCGGACCGCGCGAACTCCCTCAGGTCCTGAGCCAGGTAGAGCCAGACCACGGTCCGGTAGCGGTTCACATAGAACTTCGCGGGCGTCAGCATCCCGGCGCGCGCGAGCCGGGTGAACCGGCTCGACGAGATGTCCATGATCGACGCGCCCTGCGCGGTGCCCACCACGCGGACCTGCTCACGCAGGGCGTCCGGAAATCCTTCGGCTTCGCGAATGCGGTCGATCTCTTCGCGCGGGACCCGGCGCAGGCCGCCGTCGGGTGCCGCGACGGTGCGGATCCGGCCGAGCCGCACCGCCAGATCGAACTCGCCTCGCTTCAGACCCAGTTCGCGCGCCGCGCTGCCCTGGGGCCTGGTCATGGTGTTGCCTTGCACGATGGTTCTCCCCCGTCGAACGATACGAAATGGTCACTCTCCGTGACCACCCGGGAAAACCGTAGCGCGGATCGATCCAGCCCGTGCAAGCCTGTGGATAACTCTTCCGGCGCCGCAAACCCGCAGGTCAGAACTCTCCTGCGGGCGTCCTCTCCGGCTGCCGCTTGCCGACCCCGAGGTGTTCGCCGACCCGGTTGACCAGAAGGGTCATCTCGTAGGCGACCTGGCCGATGTCGGCCTCCGCGTCGCTGAGCACGCACAGGCAGCTGCCGTCCCCGGCTGCGGTGACGAACAGGACGGCGTCGTCGAACTCGATCATCGTCTGCCGTACGCCGCCCGCGCCGAAGTGCCGCCCCGATCCCTTGGCGAGGCTGTGCAGTCCGGACGAGACAGCGGCGAGGTGCTCGGCGTCCTCGCGGCCCAGATCCGAACTGGCACCGGTGACCAGGCCGTCGTTGGACAGGACCAGGGCGTGCCGCACGTGTTCGACGCGCCCCGTCAGGTCGTCGAGCAGCCAACCGAGTCCCGTGTTCTCCGCCATGTTCCTGTCTCCCCGCTCCCCTGTGACTCCCCGTCCCCGGGCACGGCGCTCCCCTGCCCGGGGGATCTGCCTCGCAAGCCTTCCCCACGGCTGCTCTCCGGGCAAGCAGGATGGGCGCATGGCACACAAGATGACCGATGAGGAATGGCATGCCTTCGTCTCCGAGGGCACGCGCACGGCCAAGCTGTCCACGGTGCGGGCGGACGGCAGTCCGCACATCGCGCCGGTCTGGTTCGTACTGGACGGCGACGACATCGTCTTCAACACCGGCAAGGACACGGTCAAGGGCCGCAATCTGGCCCGCGACGGCCGCGTCGCCCTGTGCGTGGACGACGAACGGCCGCCGTTCTCGTTCGTGACGATCCAGGGGCACGCCGAACTCAGCGAGGACCCGGTCGAGCTGGTGGATTCGGCCACCCGGATCGGCGGCCGGTACATGGGCGCGGACCGTGCCGAGGAGTTCGGCAGACGCAACGGCGTACCCGGCGAACTCGTCGTCCGGGTCCGTGTCGACAAGGTCGTGGCGCTCGGTGACGTAGCCGACTGAGCGGGCCGGTCCGGTCAGCCGACCGAGTCGAGCAGCCGGGCGGTGTACATGCGCCCGGCGTACTCGACGAGCCGGATCAGCACCTCCTTCCCCGAGTCCTTGTCGCGCGCGTCGCACAGCACCACGGGGGTCCCGCGGTCGAGGTCGAGGGCCTGTGCCACTTCGTGCGCCCCGAACGCCCTGGCGCCGGTGAAGCAGTTGACCGCCACGACGAACGGGATACGGCGGTGCTCGAAGTAGTCCACAGCGGGGAAGCAGTCCTCGAGCCGCCGGGTGTCCGCGAGGACGACGGCGCCGAGGGACCCTTGCGACAGCTCGTCCCACAGGAACCAGAAGCGGTCCTGGCCCGGCGTGCCGAACAGGTAGAGCGACAGACCGGATCTGATGGTGATGCGGCCGAAGTCCATGGCCACGGTCGTGGTGGTCTTGCGGGCCACGGCCGCGGTGTCGTCCACCGACTGGCCCAGTTCGCTGAGGCGTTCCTCGGTGCGCAGCGGCCGGATCTCGCTGACCGCGCCGACCAGGGTGGTCTTGCCCACCCCGAAGCCGCCCGCGACCAGGATCTTCAGGGCCAGGGCGGCGCTGTCGGCCGTGGCGTCAGAGTGCTCGGAGTCCATCGATGACTTCTCTCAAGATCGTTTCGGCCGGTAGCCGTGCGGGCGGAACCGGGCTGCTGACCTTGACGCAGCCCAGTTCGAGCAGGTCGCCGAGGAGCACCCGGACCACTCCCACGGGGACCTGGATGCCGGCGGCGAGTTCGGCGACGGTCTGTGTCTCGGCGCGGCACAGCTCGATGATCGACCGGTGCTCGGGCCCGAGCCCGGTGTCGTCGGGGCCGTCCGGCGCGGCGGAGTCCAGCGACACCAGGGCGATCAGGTCGCACTGCGCTCCCCGGGGGCCCGCCGAGGTTCGGCCGGCGGTCACCGTGTAGGGGCGGACCATCGGTCCGGCCTCGTGGTCGAACCACTGACTGCCCGGCGCCTCGGGACTGCCACGCTCCTGTGGACCCGTGCGGGCTTCCGCGCCCTGGTGGGGCGCGTCGAACAGGTCGTCGTCCGGGTGGGGCGTGTCGTCCAGGTCGTTGTCCATGGGGCGTCAGCCGCCTCCCTCAACCCGCGGTGGGCGACGGTCCGCCGAAGCGGGCCGGTGACCGCAGGTGTTCGCCGACCCGCCGCACCAGGCGTGCCATCTCGTAGGCGACGAGCCCGATGTCGGCCATGGCGGTGCTCAGGACCGCGAGGCAGGAGCCGTCCCCGGCTGCGGCCACGAACAGGAACCCGTCGTCCATTTCCACCATGGTCTGCCGCACGCCGCCGGTGCCGAAGTGCCGGCCGGTGCCCTTGGCGAGGCTGTTGAACCCGGAGGCGACGGCGGCGAGGTGTTCGGCGTCCTCGCGGCCGAGACCGTTGGAGGCGCCGACGGCCAGGCCGTCGTTGGAGAGCACCACGGCGTGCCGGAGTTCCGTGACCCGCGTGACCAGGTCGTCGAGGAGCCAGTCGAGTTCGCCGGAGCCGTGGGACGTGCCCGTGGTCGGTTCCTTGATCATGTGAGGTCTCCTCCGCTGCTTTCACTGCCTGGTGGACGTCCGCCGCCCCGGATCCAGCCGTCCCGGAAGGACGCCATCCGGGCCCGGACCTGTTCGGGGGTGCGCTCCCCCGGCTCCGGAACGCTGTGCACGGAGGAGGGCCGGTCCTCGGGGCGCGTACGCAATTGGGGCGCGAGGCTGGCCTGGCGCACCCGGCGCGGCAGGCCTTTCGAGTCCACAGCCTCCTCGCCGTCCGGTTCCTGGGGGACGCGCAGACGGAGCGCGGTGACACCGGGAGGGTGCGGCGTCTCGTCGGGAGCCGGTCCCGCCGAGGGGGCGAGTGCCGGGCGGGACGTGGGTGCGGGGACGGGTTTTCCGTTCATGGGCGCTGCTTCGGGCTCGGGCACGCGCGCGTAGCGGCGCTCTTCTTCGGACGGGGGACGGGGGGCGTCGGAGGTCTCGGTGCCGCTCTTGTGCAGCAAGGAGGTCGGCATGAGGACCACGGCGGTGGTGCCCCCGTAGGGGGAAGTGCGCAGGTTCACCTTGATGTCGTGCCGGCGGGCCAGGCGGCTCACCACGAAGAGGCCGAGCCGGTCGCTGTCGAACAGGGCGAGTGTCTCGGACTGCTGGATGCGTTCGTTCGCCTCGTCGAGGGCCTCCCTGCCCATGCCGAGACCGCGGTCCTCGATCTCGATGGCGTAGCCGTTGGCGACGGGCTCACCGCTGATGCGCACTTTGGTGTGCGGGGGTGAGAACTGGGCGGCGTTCTCGACGAGTTCGGCCAGCAGGTGGGTGAGGTCGGCGACGGCAGCGCCCGCGACGTCGACGGCAGCGAGGTGGCGTACCTCCACGCGCGCGTAGTCCTCGATCTCGGAGACCGCGGCGCGGCAGACGGTCGTCAGCGGGACGGGCACGCGCCAGGCGCGGCCCGGTGCGGCTCCGGAGAGGATGATGAGGCTCTCCGCGTGGCGTCGCATCCGGGTAGTGAGGTGGTCGAGACGGAAGAGGTCGCCCAGTTCGCCCGGGTCCTCGGCGCGGCGTTCCATGGTGTCCAGGAGCCCGAGTTGACGGTGGACGAGGACCTGGCTGCGCCGGGCCAGGTTCACGAAGACACCGGAGATGCCGTTGGCGAGTTCGGCGCGCTCCACGGCGGCGTGCAGGGCCGCGCGGTGCACCGTGGTGAGCGCTTCCGAGACCTGTCCGGTCTCGTCCTCCGCGGGCGGCCCCTGGGGTGCCTCCGCCGTCACGTCGATCTCCTCGCCGGCCCGCAGTTTGCGCATGGCCTGCGGGAGTTTGCGCCGGGCGATCTCCAGGGCGGTGTTGCGCAGGCTGATCAGTTCGACGACGAGGCCGCGGCCGATCCGGACGGAGATCACCAGCGAGGCGACCACGGCGACGAGACCGAACATCACGGCCGCTCCCGCGGGTGAGAACAGCCCCCTGGTGAACGGGTCGGCGCTCGACGTGGCGCCGTCGGCCCCGACGGCGCGCATGCCGTCCTGCACGGTCGCGTGCGCCACGACCCAGGTGTCCGCGGAGGCTCCGGTGAGCGCCTTGCGCCCGGGCCGCGCGACGAGCGTCCGGTCCTCGACGGTGCGTACGTCGCCGTACGCGCTCCCCTCCACGAGGCGGTTCCAGGTGGCTCGCGCGGGTCCGCGCAGATCGGTGGCGGCCGTGTCGGTCAGCGTCCTGCGGGTCTCGGCGGCTCCGATGAACAGCCGGAGCCGTGTGTCGTCCAGGTCTCCGGTGAGGCGGGCGCTCGTCAGGAGCGCGTTCTCCCGGGACAGCATCTCGGCCGCGCGGCCGAATTCGAGCAGCACGCGCGCGTCGGTGCCCGCCGCCGGGTCCTGGATGCCGGTGAGTGCTCCGACTGTCGTGAAGGCCGTGTCGATGCTCCTGGTGTACTGCGCGTAGGCGGCGTCCCAGCCGGTGCGGCGCTCCAGGACCGCGGTGCGCACGGTGCGCAGTTCCTCGGCGCCCACCACGAAGGCGGCGAGCCGGTCGGCCACGCCGTGCGGCAGGTCCACGCCGTCGGCCACGGTGGTGCCCCGGCCCGGGCGCAGGGCGCCGACGGCACGGTCGCTGGCGGTGCCGAGCCGCTTGAGCACGTCGCCGCGGTCGGCCGCGGGCGCGGTGGCGTAGCCGACCGCCGCCTCCCGCTCCGCCTGGAGCGCGGCCACGGCCCGGGTGACGGGCCCCCGCACCGTGGAGTCGGCCTGCTGCGCCTGCCGGATCCGTGCGACGTCCTGGGTGGTGGCCACGGTCGCGTAACCCCACAGGGCGAGCAGGGAGACGACGGGCACCATCAGCAGGCAGATGATCTTCGCCCGGACCGTACGGGGACGCAGGTGCCGGCCCGCGCGCGTGGGTCGGCCGTTCGGCGCGAGCCCGGCATCGGTGGCGGCGTCCTCGGCAGCGGGCGGCCCGGCGTGCGCGCGCCGTCCGCGTGTCCTGGGCGCGGACATCGGTGGCGGGCCTGAGCCGGAAGTACTGCGGGACGGGCGCATGGGCTCCTCGATCGGGATGGGGGTCGGCGGACGCGTCGCGGCCGATGGTCAGCGGGTGGTGCTGCCCTCCAGTGCTTGCTGGGCCGACGCGGAGGCCCGCTGTTCGTGCGCGGTCGGGGACAGCGCGACGAACGCCGAGGTCAGGAAGAGGTACGAGCCCAGTCCCACCGCGAGGGGGAAGACGAACTGCATCACCGAGGCGCCGGGCAGGGACGTCGTGGCGGGCGCCACCCGCACGCTCACGGCGAGCATGCCGGTGTAGTGCATGCTGCTCACCGCGCCGCCCATGACCAGGGAGGCGACCGCCACCGCCGCGGGTGACTTGATGTTGAGGCCCGCCCAGAGCGCCACGGTCGCGGCGATGACGGCGACCACGACGGACAGCGCCACCAGGAGCGGGTCGTAGCCGACGCTGCCGTGCAGGCGCAGGGCCGCCATCCCCAGGTAGTGCATGCTCGCGACGCCGAGCCCGGTGGTGAGGCCGCCCAGGGCGAGGGCCCGGTTCCGCTCGCGGCTGTAGCCGACGGCGAAGACCCCGGCGCCGACGACGGCCATCGCGACGACGAGGCTCAGGATGGTGAGCGGCACGTTGTAGCGGATCTCGGTCCCGGTGACGCCGAAGCCGAGCATCGCCACGAAGTGCATCGTCCAGATCCCGGTGCCCATGGCCGAGGCGGCCGTGATCAGCCAGTTGCGCCGGGTGCGCCCGGTCGCGTTGAGGGCGCGCACGGTGCAGCGCAGGCCGAGCGCCGCGCCGATGCAGGCCATCAGATACGACAGCACGGGGGTCAGCCAGCCGAAGGTGGCGTGGTCCAGGTGTCCCATGGCCCAGGGACGCTAGCCCCGCCGGGGGCGCACGGCTGGGGCGCATTTCGAAAGGTGCTGGAAGATGACTGAGATGCGGCACTGAACGATCGCGCCAGGGTCGAACGTGTGCACCGTACGCGCTTGCGACACTTTCGGTTCGGATAGGGACCTTTCGACCTCGCGTCCCCCTGTCGTGCCGCCTTCGCTGTCAGTGGGCTGCGCAATCATGGTGCGCATGAGCGATGACCCCACACGCGTGCAGGAGTTCTTCTCGGCCCGGGCCGCCGACTGGGACGCGCGCTTTCCCGACGACGGTCCGGCGTACGCGGCCGCGGTGTCCGCGCTGGGGCTGCGGCGCGGCGGCAGAGTGCTCGACGCCGGGTGCGGGACGGGCCGTGCGCTGCCTCCGTTGCGTGCGGCCGTGGGTCCCTCGGGGACGGTGCTCGGCGCCGATCTGACACCGGCGATGCTGGCCGCGGCCGTGCGTGCGGGCCGGGACGGCGACGGGCAGTTGCTGCTGGCGGACGTGTCCCGGCTGCCGCTGCGGACGGGCGCCCTGGACGCGGTCTTCGGCGCGGGGCTGATCTCCCACCTGCCGCATCCGGAGGAGAACCTGCGCGAACTCGCGCGTGTGGTGCGGCCGGACGGGGTCCTCGCCCTCTTCCATCCGATCGGCCGGGCCGCCCTGGCCGCGCGCCACGGACGGCAGCTCACCCCGGACGACCTGCGGGCGGAGCCTCAGCTGAGCCCGCTGCTTGCCGGTTCGGGCTGGCGGCTGACGTCGTACGTCGACGAGGACACGCGCTTCCTCGCACTGGCGGTGCGCGCGGGCTGAGCCGGCCGGACCCGGTCGGGACTCGTCACCCGCACACGGCGGCCACGAAGGCGTCCGGGTTGTCGAACATGACGTTTTGCCCGGCGCCGGGCACGTCGACGACCCGGACACCCGACGCCGTCAGGCGTTCCGCGCCCGGCAGTTCGCCACTGAGCGCTCCCTGCAGGTAGACGCGGTCGACCTCCAGGGTCTCCAGCATGTCGCGCATGGTGGGCTCGGTGCCGCGCACGAGGCCGACGGCGCTGCGGTGCAGGGCGAGCGGGTCAGTGAGACGCATGGTGGCCGCCCACAAGGGACCGACGTGCTCCAGCACGCGCGCGTGGCCTCCCCCGGTCACGAACGCGTCCTCTTCGTAGGACGCGATGCCGCTGCTGCCCGCGGTGCGGGGCGGGTGCGGGTCGAGGTTGGCCTCGGTGACGACGAGCCGTGACACGAGATCGCCCCGCCGGTGCGCGAGGACGATCGCCACGGCGCCGCCCATGCTGTGCCCGACGATCTCCGCCCCGCTCACTCCCGCGGCGTCGAGTGCGGCGGCCAGCGCGTCCGCGTGGTCCTCCAGCGTGTAGCCGAAATCGGCGGGCCGGTCGCTGATGCCGTGCCCGGGCAGGTCCACGAACAGCGAGCGGCGTCCGGCCAGTTCGGGCCGGGCCGCGACATGGGCGTGATAGACGGTCGAGGCGGCGCCGAGGCCGTGGACGTACACCCGGGCCGGCTCCGCGCCCGCCACCTCCGTCCATCGGACACGGCTCCCCCGCGCATCGAACGACGCCTGCCGCATGAGGCACTCCTCACCCGGATCGGTCCCCCGATCCCTTCGACCGTCACTTCCTGGATCTCCGACAATACATCGGTGTCGAAGTATTGCGGATGCGAGGTACTCGGAATGTGATGTACACCGGCGGCGGCCTCCGTGCGTCACAATGTCGCCATGCTGGAGCTCGCCATTCTCGGTTTCCTCTACGACGCCCCGCTGCACGGCTACGAGCTGCGCAAACACATCACGGCGCTCACCGGTCACGTCCGGCCCGTCGCCGAGAGCACGCTGTACCCGGCGATCAAGCGCCTGGAGAAGGCGGGGCTGCTCACGCGGGAGACGCAACCCGGCGCGGTGGCGGCGCCCCGGCACACGCTGAGCCTCACGGAGGCGGGTCGCGAGGAGCTGCGGCGCAGGCTCCGGGCGCCGGCCCGCGCGGACATCACCGACGAGAACCGCTGGTTCACCGTGCTCGCGTTCCTGCGGCACCTGGCGGACCCGCGGGAACAGGCGGACGTGCTGCGTCAGCGGCTCGACTTCCTGGAGGAGCCCGCGAGCTTCTTCTACGCGGGCGAACGACCGCTGCGCGCCGAGGAGTTGGACGACCCCTTCCGTCGGGGGATCCTGACCATCGCGCGAGCCACCAGCCGTACCGAACTCGCATGGTTGCGCGAGATGCTCACCTCCCTCGCACCGGAGGCGAGTTGACGGTCGACGCCCAGGAGCCGGACCGGCCGCCTTCTGCCACCATGGCTTCAACTCGACGCCGCATCGAGGCGCTTGATCGACCGATGACGATCGACTGGGGACGGTGGCCCTCATGCTCGACAGAGTCCGCAAGGCATGGAGCACGTGGCGCAAGAGGTCCGCACGGCGCGACGAACGGCGCCGGGACGAGGCCCCGTCGGCGCCCGGGGCCCGGCCGACGGCGAGCGGACCGCGACGGACGCCCAACCTGTTCGAAGCGGCGGCCGCCTACGTGACCGCGTGTGCCGAGGACGACCAGGACCGCGTCGACGAGGCCGCGAGCTGGGTGGACCCCAACGCCCTCGCCTTCGGGGTCAACGAACTGGCGTGCCGGGCGCTCATCGCGCTCGCGCGGGAGCGCGACGAATCGCCCCGCGTCGTCGCACGCAGCCTCCTCGGGCTGCCTGCCGGCTGACATCGCCGAACACGCCCCGCCCCCTCTCGACACGCGAGGCACGCGAGGCACGCGAGGCACGTGAGGCACGTGAGGCACGTGAGGCACGTGAGGCACGTGAGGCACACAAAGTGCACACGCCTTGTCGACATGCCGTCCACGAGCCGCGTACACGTCCGTCCCGGTGACTGATTTTCCTGGTCATCGCCCCTGTACGACATCGTCCGCGACTGACTAAGGTCACGCCGACGGAAAGTAGCTCAGGGGAGGCTGGCATGGCCGGGACGGACGACGCTGTCGCCACCGGGGACGACGCGCTGTACGTACTGACCGCGGTGCTGCTGACACCCGCGAAGTTCCCCAGCGTGCTCGGCGACGACTACCCGGAGGCGTGCGGCGCGCTGGGACTCGCGCCGTTGGCCGACGGGTACGGGCTGGTGCTCGGCCAGGACGGGGACGGCGCGCGCTGGACGGTCGTCGTCGACGACGTGTCCCTGGTCGCCGTCGCCATCGCGTCCTGGGACTGCGGCATGGAGTACGACCTCTCCCCCGACGAGAACAGCATGGTGTCGGCGCTGCCCGGCTGGCCGCTGGCGCTCGCGGTGTCCGCGCCGGGTGTCCCCGCGCCGCACGACCCGGCGCCCGACCCCGAGGCGGACGACGGACCACCGCTCACGCCGCCCGACACGGAGACCTGGGGGCCGGCCCAGCGGCGTCTGGGAGCGGACGAGATAGCCCTCCAGTGGGCCGTGTGGCGCGCGCAGATCGGCGACGACCAGTTCGCCACGGAGGGCGCCGCGGAGCCGTCGGACGAGCCGGATGCGGCGGACGCGGCGGACGGCGACAAGCCCGGCGGCTCGGTGGACGGCGCCGCCGTGGGCGAACCGGACCACGCGCCCGCTGCGGGCGACGGCGCACCGGACGCACCGGCCCCGGGCGAGGCCCACGAGGGCATCCGCCGGGTGCTGGCCGAGGTCCGCGGCTACGTGGACTCGCCGCCTCCGCTGGGCCGCGTACGTTCGGCGTTCGCGTCCGGCGACGCCAGGACGCTGCGGGCCGACGGGCCCGGCTGGTCGATGGTGGCGCGGACGGACGACATCGCCTTCGTCCTGCTCGACGACGAACCGGGCGAAGTGCTCCCGGTCGGCCGGGGCGCCGAACTGCCCGGACTGCTGGAGGCGCTCGACAAGATGGCGGTGCGTCCGGTCTGAACCGCCGGGCCACACAGGACGTTGACGCTCGATGTGGCCCCGCCCCATAGGTACGCGCGTGTCCCGCGCCGACGATGAGGCCTCTTCATCCCCTCACGAGGAGGCCGTTCGATGCGTACGCCCAGAGCCGTTCCCCTGCTGGCCGCCGCTCTTGTGGTGCTGACCGCTTCCGGGTCGCATCTCGCGAGTGCGGCCACGCCCCAGGTCGCGCAGTGCGCACGGCAGGAGCTCACGCGCGTGCCGGGCGCCGCCTTCCAGCAGCGGGCCTGCCTCGACGATCTGACCACGGCGGGTCTCGCGGGCACCCGGTACACCGACATGGCCGACCAGGCCGGGCTGACCGCCAAGGGCACCCGGAACCCTTCCGGCGTGCCGGGGATCCAGCTCGACGGCTACTTCCGCGACAGCTCGCACACGAACACCACCCACGGCTGGAACCACGACGCGCAGTTCGTGATCCGGCTGCCCGACCACTGGAACGGCGGCCTGGTGGTGACCGCCGCGCCCGGCAACCGCAAGCAGTACTCGACCGACACGGCCGTCTCCGACCGCGTCCTCGCCCAGGGATACGCCTACGCGGCCACCGACAAGGGCAACACCGGCCCGGACTTCTACCGTGACGGTACGCGCGCCGGCGACGCCGTCGCCGAGTGGAACGACCGCACCACACAGCTCACGCGAGCGGCGAAGAAGGCCGTCGCCCTGCGCTACGGCCACTCCCCCCGGCGCACCTACATGACCGGCATCTCCAACGCGGGCTATCTCACGCGCTGGCAGTTGGAGAACCACCCGGAGCTGTACGACGGCGGCGTCGACTGGGAGGGCGTGCTGTGGACGGCGCACGGTCCCGGCCTGCTCACCTCGCTGCCCACCGCCGTGGCGTACGGCCGGGGCACGGCCGACGCGGACGACATGTACGCGGCCGGATTCGCCCGCGGCTCCGAGTTCCTGTGGCCCTACCACCAGAAGGCGTACTGGGGTCTGACGCAGAAGGTGTACCGCGCCGCGTTCGACCCCCGGTACGACCCGGCGTGCCCGGGCGCCTCGGCCGGCTCGACGCTGGACGAGATCCTCGCGCCCTGCGCCTCCGACGCCTCCTACCGCTACGCCGACCGCCCCGCGTCGGTGCGCCGGGCCGTCGGGCGCGTGGCGCTGACCGGGCGCATCGGCAGGCCGCTGGTGACGCTCCAGGGCGATCTGGACACACTGCTGCCGATCGCCACGGACGCCGACGTGTACGCGCGGATGACGGCCACGCAGGGGCGCGGGCGACTGCATCGCACGTACCGGATCCAGGACGGTACGCACACCGACGGCCTGTACGACACGTATCCGGACCGGCTGCGGCCGATCCTGCCGTGCTACCGGGACGCCTTCGACACGCTGACCCGGTGGGTGGAGCACGGCACGAAGGCGCCCGCGGACCACACGGTGGCGCGGCCCGCGAGCGGTGACGTCGTCAACTCCTGCTCCGTCGGCGCTTCCTAGGTCGTGGCCGCCTCTGTCGCGCTATCGCCCGATCTCCTTGCGTGACACGCGGCGGAGCCTGCGCCGCTGCGACGGGTCGAGCATCAGGTAGGCCGCGGTGGGCACGCCCAGCACGATGAGCAGGGCCGCCCACCAGGGCAGCCAGATCAGCAGGATGATCCCGGCCGCCACGCCTCCCACGGCGATCTTCGCGTTCCTCGACATGTGTCTGGCCTCCTTCGGGGCGGCTCGCCCTCGGATGGGTGGAGCGGGCTCGCCTCTCCTGTGAGAAACGGGCCCGCGTCGTCCACGGTTCCTGTGGACGACCCTGAGATGTCCCTGATCCCGCGCCCTGCGGGCGGGGGCGGATCAGATGTCGGCCCTCAGCGGCTCTCCCACTTCATACATGTGCCGCAGTGCCTGGCGGTAGGAGTCGATGAGGCCGGTCTCGGTGAAGGGGACGCCGAGTTCCCGGCAGTGTGCCTTGACCAGGGGCTGCGCGAGGCGCAGGTGCGGGCGGGGCATGCTGGGGAACAGGTGGTGCTCGATCTGGTAGTTCAGGCCGCCGAGGAACCAGTCGGTCAGTGTGCCGCCCTTGATGTTGCGCGACGTGAGGACCTGGCGGCGCAGGTGTCCCCACTTGTCGCCGTCGGGGTCGGGCATCTCCATGCCCTTGTGGTTGGGCGCGAAGGCCATCCCCAGGTGCAGCCCGAACAGCGCCTGGTGCAGCGCGGCGAAGACGAGGGCGTGGCCGAGCGGCATGAGCGTCAGCAGCAGGGTGACGTAGCCGACGACGTGGGCGACGAGGAGCGTGCCCTCCACCAGGCGCTCGCGTCCGCGCTGGCGGCGCAGGTCCTGGAAGCCGGACACCTTCAGGGCCAGCCCCTCCAGGAGGGTGAGCGGGAAGAACAGCCAGGCCTGGTGGCGGGTGAGCCAGCCGCGGAAGCCGGTGCGCACGGCGGCCTGTCCGCTGGTGAAGACGAGGACGTCGGCGGCGACGTCGGGGTCCTTGTCGATGTGGTTCGGGTTGGCGTGGTGGCGGTTGTGCTTCTGGTTCCACCACGAGTAGCTCATGCCGAGCAGCAGGTTGCCGTGGACGAGACCGATGGCGCGGCTCACGGAGCGGTTCGCGGTGATCTGGGAGTGTCCTGCATCGTGTCCGATGAACGCGGCGCGCGCGCCGAGGACGGCGAGGACGGGGGCGAGCGCAAGCACCCACCAGGAGCCGCCGACGAGTGCCACACCGGTCACCACGGCGGCGAGAGCGAGGGCGTTGCCCACGATGGTGCGTACGTACCAGCCGGTGCGCCGGTCGAGCAGTCCCTGCCCCTTGACGTCTCTCAGCAGAGGGGTGAATTCGCTGCTGGTTTCAGGCGGGGACGGCGGTACGGCGACGGCCAGCGACATGGCTGTTCTCCGGTCTGTGGTGGGCGACGGCGACGCGGCGGGCTACGCGTCGGCCCGGCCTCGAAAAACGTACGGATCGGGGGACTTGGGCGGCCATGGCGCCACCACCCGACTGCCGCAGGGGGCAGGCCCACCGTGAGCCGGGGGTTAGCCACACCCTTAGGGGTGGGGTGATCCAGGTCACGACTGGAGGATGTCCGTCCGGCGGGTCGCGCGGTGTACTCTCGGCGCCTCCAGAGCGGGTAGTCAAATTTGATGACCAGGCGAGAGTCCGAGCCCTCCGAGACGGAAGAACGAGGAAGCAGCCATCTCCGAGCACACGCATCCCGCACCCACTCCCGCCGAGACGGCGGAACTCGTGCGCTGCGGCGCCCTGTTCCTGCCCGCCGATCCGGCGCGCGCCTCGACCGTCGCCTTCTGGCACCCCGACGGCGACGAGGTGCCCCTGCCGGCGGCGGGCTCCCGGGTCCAGGTGCCCCTCGTGCTGCCCGGCGAACAACTCACGGTGCCCGCCGTGGCCCTGCCGGTGCGGGCCGCGCTTCCGGTGCTCACGCGCGCGCGGGCGGCCACGCACGCGGACCCGACGACGGCGTTCTGGGGCGCCGCCGCTCTGCTGGCGCTGCAACTCGCCGCCCGGGGCCTGTTGTTGCCCGGGCTGAGCGCCGATGAGCACGACGCGTGGCGGTCCGGCCCGCTGGGCGCGGAGGATCTGGAGCGGGTGCGCGAGCTGGCCGCCGCGATGCCGCCGCAGGCGCACGCCGTCCCTCTGGAGGGGTACGAGCCGCCCCGGCTGCACGCGCCGGAGCGGCTGCTGCGGGTCTTCCTGGACGCGGTGGCCGACACGCTGCCGCGCTCCCCCGCCGCGCAGGCGGCCGCCGGGTCCGCCGCGTTCGCCGCGCGGAGTCCGCGCCGGGTGCCCGAGCTGCGTCCGTGGGCGGCGGACGTCGCGGCCGGACACGACGCCGGGGTGCGGATCTCGCTGCGGGTGGAGGTGCTGGGCCTGGCGCAGGCCGCCGACGAGGAGACGCGGCCGACGTTCCGGGCCGTGCCGCAGCTGCACAGCGTCGCCGATCCCACGCTGATGGCGGACGCAGCGGAGGTCTGGGCGGGCGGCGGCCCGGCCGCGCGGGCCTTCGGCGCGCAGGCCCGGATGGACGCGCTCCTGGCACTGCGGCGCGCCTCGCGCGCGTGGGCGCCGCTCGCCCCACTGCTGTCGGCCGCCGTTCCGGACGCGGTCGAGCTGGCCGACGAGGAGGTCACCGAACTGCTCGGGGACGGGGCCCGTGCCCTGTCGGCGGCGGGCGTCGAGGTGCACTGGCCGAAGGAACTCGCCCGGAAGCTGACGGCACGCGCGGTGATCGGGCCGCCGGACGACGCCGGCACGGACCGGCTCACGTCGGCCGCGCCGTCGTTCCTGTCCGCCGACGCGCTGCTCGCGTTCGACTGGTGGTTCGCCCTCGGGGGCCAGGAGTTGAGCCGCGCCGAGCTGGACCGGCTCGCCGAGGCGAACCGGCCGGTGGTGCGGCTGCGCGACCAGTGGGTGCTGATCGATCCGGACGAGGCGCGGCGGGCCCGCGCCCACCAGGACCGCAAGGTCACCCCGGTCGACGCGCTGAGCGCCGTTCTGACGGGCTCGACGGAGATGGACGGCCGCCGGGTCGAGGTACGCCCTACGGGGTGGCTGGAGGGGCTGCGGGACCGGCTCGCGGACCCCGAGGGGACGGATCCGGCCCAGCGGATCGAGCAGCCCGCCGCGCTGGCCGCCGAACTCCGCGACTATCAGCTGCGCGGCCTGAACTGGCTGGCCCGGATGACCTCGCTGGGACTGGGGGCCTGCCTCGCCGACGACATGGGCCTCGGCAAGACGATCACGCTGATCGCGCTGCACCTGCACCGGCAGTCCGCGCCCGAGACCGCGGGGCCGACGCTGGTGGTGTGTCCGACCTCGCTGATGGGCAACTGGCAGCGCGAGATCGAGAAGTTCGCGCCGGGCACCCCGGTGCGCCGGTTCCACGGCGGGCGCCGGTCGCTGGAGGACCTGGCGGACGGCGAGTTCGTCCTCACCACGTACGGGACGATGCGCCTCGACGCCGCCCAACTGGCCGCCGCGTCCTGGGGAATGGTCGTCACCGACGAGGCCCAGCACGTGAAGAACCCCTTCTCGGCGACGGCACGGGAGCTGCGCACCATCGGCGCACGCGCGCGCGTGGCGCTCACCGGCACCCCGGTGGAGAACAATCTCTCCGAGCTGTGGGCGATCCTCGACTGGACCACCCCCGGCCTGCTGGGCCGGCTCGGCACCTTCCGCACCCGCTACGCGCAGGCCGTCGAGGGCGGCAAGGACCCGGCGGCGGCCGAACGGCTCGCCCGGTTGGTGGGGCCCTTCCTGCTGCGACGCCGCAAGTCGGATCCGGGCATCGCGCCCGAACTGCCGCCCAAGACCGAGACGGACCGGGCGGTGTCGCTGACCAAGGAGCAGACGGGCCTGTACGAGGCCGTGGTGCGCGAGACGCTGGCGGAGATCTCGGGCGCCGAGGGCTTCGAGCGGCGCGGCCTCGTCGTCAAACTCCTGACGGCCCTGAAGCAGATCTGCAACCACCCCGCGCAGTACCTCAAGGAGGACCGCCCGCGCATCGCGGGCCGCTCCGGAAAGCTGGAGCTGCTGGACGAACTCCTGGACACGATCCTCGCCGAGGACGCGGGCGTGCTGGTCTTCACGCAGTACGTGCAGATGGCCCGCCTGGTGGAGCGGCACCTGGCGGACCGCGGCATCGCGAGCCAGTTCCTGCACGGCGGCACCCCGGTCGCGCGGCGCGAGGACATGGTGCGGCGCTTCCAGGACGGCGAGGTGCCGGTCTTCCTGCTCTCCCTGAAGGCGGCCGGTACCGGTCTGAATCTCACGCGCGCGGAACACGTCGTGCACTACGACCGCTGGTGGAACCCGGCCGTCGAGGCGCAGGCCACCGACCGCGCGTACCGGATCGGGCAGACGCGTCCCGTCCAGGTGCACCGGCTGATCACGGAGGGCACGATCGAGGACCGCATCGCCGAGATGCTCGTCCGCAAGCGGGCGCTGGCGGACGCCGTGCTGGGGGCGGGCGAGGCGGCCCTCACCGAGCTCAGCGATGCCGAACTGGCCGATCTGGTGGAGCTGCGAGGGGGATCCCGATGAGTGACCTGTACGACGACCAGGACGCGTTCGACGAGGGCGGCGCGGCCGACGATGCCGGGGAGCGCATCTTCGCCGCCCTGCCTCCCGCCCAGGGCCGGGGCTTCGCGGGCACCTGGTGGGGCCAGGCGTGGCTGAAGGCCCTGGAGGACACCGCGCTCGATCTCGCCCAGCTCAAGGCGGGCCGGAGGCTGGCGCGGGCCGGGGCGGTCGGCGCGGTGTCGGTGCGGCCGGGGCGGATCACCGCCGTCGTGCGGGACCGGGGCGGCGCGCAGCACCGCTCCGACGTGCTGCTGAACCAGTTGGACGGCGACGACTGGGACCGCCTCCTGGGCATGGCCGTCGAGCGGTCGGGGCACATCGCCGCGCTGCTCGACCGTGAGATGCCGCCGCACCTGGTGGAGGACGCGGCGGCGGCAGGCGTGGAACTCCTGCCGGGGATCGGCGACTTGGAGCCACGGTGCGACTGTGACGCGTGGGACCACTGCGCGCACACGGCGGCGCTGAGCTACCAGGTGGCCCGGCTCCTCGACCAGGATCCCTTCGTGCTGCTTCTGCTGCGCGGGCGGTCCGAGCGGTCCCTGCTCGACGAGCTCCAGGTGCGCAGCGCGGCCGCCGCCGACCCCGCGCCGCCCGGCCGGGAGGACGGTGGGGCCGAGGGCGTGGACGCCGCCGATGCCTACGCGTCGGCGATCGTCCTGCCGCCGCTGCCCGCGCCGCCGCCCCTGCCGGCCGAGCCCGGGCTGCCGCCGGCCCTGGACACCGAGACGGCGCCGCCCGGGGACACGGACGTCGACGCGCTGGAGTTCCTGGCGGCGCAGGCCGCCGCCGAGGCCCACCGACTGCTGGCCGACGCACTCGCCACAGGTCATCAGCAGCGGCCCATAGCGGAGGAGTTGACGCCCTCGTCGGATGCCGCGCGGCTGGCCGCGGCGGCGCCGCCTGAGCACATCGCCGTCCGGCTCGCGCGCGCGACGGGCCGGGACCGGGAGGGCCTCGCGCTGGCCGCCCGCGCCTGGGAGCACGGGGGCGCCGCCGCGCTGGCCGTCCTGGAGGACGCGTGGACTCCCGACGCGAAGAGTGCGGCACGCGCGCGTGCCGCACTGGAAGCGGCCTGGGAGGAGGACGAGCGGCCAATGCTCAAGGGCGCGCGCGGCCGCTGGACGGTTCCGGACGGGACCGGCCAGCTACGGCTGGGGCGCGACGGTCGGTGGTGGCCGTACCGCAAGGAGCGGGGCCGCTGGGCCCCCGCGGGACCCGCCGCGTCCGATCCGGCGGCCGCCCTCGCCAGCGCGCTGGGCACCGGACAGGGCTAGGCACGAGACGGCGGGCGCGGGCGGGTCGCGGCAGGCGCCGCGCGACCGGCATGGAGTAGTCCGACGGGACGAACGGCGCGCGGCGGGTGATCGTGAATGGACCTCCCTGCGACGGGGAGACCACCCTTCAGTCGGGGGGCGACCAGAAGGCGCAGGCTCATGGCCACTTTGTGCAGACCCGCTGTCTCCGTGCCCGAACACGTCATCACCATGGAAGAGACGCTCGCTCTGGCACGCTCCCACCACGCCGACCACCCGCAGCTTCCGCTGGCTCTGCGCCTGATCGAGAACACGGGCGTGCAGACCCGGCACCTCGTGCAGCCCATCGAGGAGACGCTGAAGCACCCCGGGTTCGAGGACCGCAACGCGCTCTATCAGGCGGAGGCCAAGGCCCGGGTGCCCGCGGTGGTGCGGCGGGCGCTGGACGACGCGCAGCTCAGGGCCGCCGACATCGACGTGATCATCTACGTGTCCTGCACGGGCTTCATGATGCCGTCGCTGACCGCGTGGCTGATCAACGAGATGGACTTCTCCAGTGACACCCGGCAGATACCCATAGCCCAGCTGGGCTGCGCCGCGGGCGGTGCGGCGGTGAACCGGGCGCACGACTTCTGCACGGCCTATCCGGACGCGAACGCGCTGATCGTGGCCTGCGAGTTCTGCTCCCTGTGCTACCAGCCGACCGACCTGGGCATCGGCTCCCTGCTGTCGAACGGGCTCTTCGGCGACGGTGTCGCGGCCGCCGTGGTGCGCGGGCGCGGCGGAACCGGCATCACCCTGGAGCGCAACGGCTCGTACCTCATCCCGAAGACCGAGGACTGGATCGCGTACGACGTCCGCGCCACCGGATTCCACTTCCTGCTGGACAAGCGGGTGCCCACCACCATGGAACCGCTCGCTCCGGCGCTCCAGGAACTGGCGGGGCTGCATGGCTGGAACGCCTCTGAGCTGGACTTCTACATCATTCACGCGGGCGGTCCGCGCATCCTGGACGACCTCAGCAAGTTCCTCCAGGTCCCGCCGAACGCATTCCGCTTCAGTCGGGCGACGCTCACGGAGTACGGCAACATCGCCAGTGCCGTGGTTCTGGACGCGCTGCGCCGGCTCTTCGACGAGGGCGGCGCGCACGACACGGCCCGCGGCATGCTCGCCGGGTTCGGGCCCGGGATCACCGCGGAGATGTCACTGGGCCGCTGGCGGCGCTCGGAGGACCGCGGAGCGCTCGTGGAGGCCGCCGTATGACCGAGGACACCACCATCAGGCCGCCGGTCCGCCAGTGGCCGTCCCTGGACCTGCACGGGGTCGACTTCGACCCGGTGCTGACCGAGCTGATGGCCGAGGGCCCGGTGACCCGCATCCAGCTGCCCAACGGCGAGGGCTGGGCCTGGCTGGTCACGCGCTACGACGACGTGCGCACCGTGACCAACGATTCGCGCTTCAGCCGCGAGGCCGTCGTGGGGCGCCAAGTCACTCGGCTCGCACCGCACTTCATCCCGCAGGCGGGAGCCGTGGGTTTCGCCGATCCGCCCGACCACACGCGGCTGAGGCGGGCCGTGGCGGCGGCGTTCACCGCGCGCGGGGTGGAGAGTCTGCGCACGCGCGCGCAGGAGATGCTCGACGAGATGGTGACCGGCCTGCTGCGCGACGGCCCGCCCGCCGATCTCACCGAGCGGCTGCTGGCGCCGTTCCCGATCGCCGTCATCTGCGAGCTGATGGGGGTGCCCGCGGACGATCGGCAGCTGATGCACACCTGGACGCAGCTGATCCTGTCGTCGGCCCACGGGGCCGAGGTCAGTGAGCGCGCCAAGAACGAGATGTCGGCCTACTTCGCCCGGCTGATCCGCTCGCGGGACGACGGCAGCGGCGAGGACGTCACGTCTCTGCTGGGCACGGCGGTCGGGGCGGGCGAGCTGACGGAGGACGAGGCGGTCGGCCTCGCGGTCCTCGTGCAGATCGGCGGCGAGGCCGTCACGAACAACTGCGGCAACATGGTCTACATCCTGCTCACGCGTCCCGATCTCGCCGAGCGGCTGCGTGCCGAACCGGCGCTGCGCCCCCGGGCCATCGACGAACTGCTGCGCTACATTCCGCACCGCAGCGCCGTCGGCCTCTCCCGGATCGCCCTGGAGGACGTGGACGTGGCCGGGGTGCGCATCGGTGAGGGCGACCCGGTCTACGTGTCGTACCTCGCGGCCAATCGCGATCCGGACGTCTTTCCGGACCCGGACCGCATCGACTTCGACCGGGGCGCGAATCCGCACGTCTCCTTCGGCTTCGGACCGCACTACTGCGTGGGCGGCATGCTGGCGAAGCTGGAGTCGGAGCTGCTGGTGGGGGCGTTGCTCGACCGATTCCTCGGGCTGCGTCTCGACGTGCCCCCGGAGCAGGTCCCCTTCCGCAAGGGCGCGTTGATCCGCGGCCCCGAGGCCCTTCCGGTGACCTGGTCGGCGACCGGATGACGGCGCTGACACCCGCGCAGGGGCTGCTGGTGCCGCCCGGGCACGGCCGCACCGTGCAGACGGCCGCCCAGCAGGTCACCTTCAAGGTCACCGGGGACCATTCGCGCAGCGCGTCCAGTTTCGAGGTCGTGGTGCCGCCGGGATTCGACGTCGGGGCCCATGTGCACACGCGGAGCGAGGAGTTGTTCTACGTCCTCGAAGGGGAGCTGGACGTGCTCGCCTTCGAGCCGCGGGTGCGCACTCCCGACAACTGGCGGCGCTGGCAGTCCTCTTCGGGCGACACGGTGGTGCGGGCCACGCCGGGCACGGTGATCGTGGTGCCGCCGGGCTGTCCGCACGCGTTCGCCAATCCGACGGGCGCCCCGGCGAAGATGTTCTTCCAGGCCTCTCCCCCGCCGGATCACGAGCGCTACTTCGAGGAGTTGCTGGAGATCCTCTCGGCGGGCGGTCCGCCCGATCACGCGGCCATCGCCGAGCTGCGTTCGCGCTACGACATCGAACAGCTGACGCCGTTGCGCCATGGTGGACACCTCGACGACGGGTCCACCAGAAGGAGTTGAGGCCAGTGTTGCTCGACGGGAAAGTCGCGCTCGTCTACGGCGGTGGCGGAGCGATCGGAGGCGCGGCGGCGCGCGGTTTCGCCCGCGAGGGGGCGTCGGTGTTCCTCGCGGGGAGGTCCCTGGCACCCGCCGAGCGGGCCGCTGCCGCGATCAGGGAGGCCGGGGGTAACGCGGAGGCCTTCGAGGTCGACGCGCTCGACGAGAGCGCCGTACAGGGCTTCGTGGACGACGTCGCGCGGCGGGCGGGCCGGATCGACATCTCGTTCAACCTCATCGGCGTCGGCGACGTGCAGAAGCCGCTGACGGAGCTGACGGTCGACGAGTTCCTGGCTCCGATCGCGAACACGATGCGCACCCAGTTCCTGACCACGCGGGCGGCGGCCCGGCACATGGTGGCCCAGCGGTCGGGCGTGGTGCTGGCCTTCGGCGGCTCCGGCACGCAGACGGAACCGGGCCTGGGCGGCTTCAAGGTCTCCCTGGACGCGCTGGAGGGGCTGCGCCGGCAGTGGGCGTGCGAGCTGGGCCCCTCGGGGATCCGCGTGGTGACCCTGAAGACGGGCGGCATCCCGGAGAGCCTGCCGGCCGACTTCGAGGGGCGCGCGGAGCTGACCGAGCTGCTGACCGAGCCCACGCTGCTGGGCCGGGCGGCGACCCTCGACGACGTGGGCGAGGTCGCCGCGTTCGTGGCCAGCGACCGCGCCCGCACGATGACGTCCGCCACGGTGAACGTCTCGTGCGGGGCGCTGGTCGACTTCTGACCGGGGGCCGCTAGCGGATCGGCATGCCGGACAGGGTGCGGGCGATGACCAGGCGCTGGATCTCGCTCGTGCCCTCGAAGATCGTGTAGATCGCCGCGTCGCGGTGCATGCGCTCGACGGGGTACTCGCGCGTGAAGCCGTTGCCGCCCAGGATCTGGACCGCCTGGGCGGTGACCTTCTTGGCGGTCTCGCTCGCGAACAGCTTGGACATGGAGCCCTCGGCGTTCTCGAACTTCTTGCCGGTGGTCGCCATCCAGGAGGCGCGCCACACCAGGAGGCGCGCGGCGTCGATCGAGGTGCGCATGTCGGCCAGCTGGAACGCGACGCCCTGGTTGTCGATGATCGGGCGGCCGAACTGCTCGCGCGTCTTGGCGTACTCCAGCGCCTCCTCGTAGGCGGCGCGGGCGGTGCCGACCGCCATCGCGCCGACGGCGGGGCGGGAGGCCTCGAAGGTCGCCATGGCGGCGTTCTTCACGCGCTCGCCGCCCTTCTGGGCCTTCTCGCGCGAGCGGGCGAGACGCTCGTCCAGCTTGTCCTTGCCGCCGAGCAGGCAGGAGCCGGGGATCCGCACGTTCTCCAGGACGACCTCGGCGGTGTGCGAGGCGCGGATGCCGTGCTTCTTGAACTTCTGGCCCTGGGACAGGCCCGGGGTGTTCGGCGGCACGATGAAGGACGCGTGGCCCTTGGAGCCGAGCGCGGGGTCGACGGAGGCGACGACCACGTGGACGTTGGCTATGCCGCCGTTGGTCGCCCACGTCTTGGTGCCGTTGAGCACCCACTCGTCCTTGGCCTCGTCGTAGACGGCACGCGTACGCATGGCGGCGACGTCCGAGCCGGCGTCCGGCTCGGAGGAGCAGAAGGCGGCCACCTTCACGTCGTTCACATCGCCGTACATCTGCGGGATCCAGGTGCCGATCTGCTCCTCGGTGCCGTTGGCGAGGACGCCGACCGCGGCGAGGCCCGTGCCGACGATCGACAGCGCGATGCCCGCGTCGCCCCAGAACAGCTCCTCCATGGCCATCGGGATGCCGAGGCCGCTCGGGTCGAAGAACTGCTGCGCGTAGAAGTCGAGGGAGTAGATTCCGAGCTTGGCCGCTTCCTGGATGACCGGCCAGGGGGTCTCCTCGCGCTCGTCCCACTCGGCGGCCGCGGGGCGGATCACATCGGCGGCGAAGCCGTGCAGCCAGTCACGGACTTCCTTCTGCTCGTCGTTGAGATCCATCGTGAACTCGGCCATGACCCCTCCAGGGCTGCGTGCACTGCATATGTTACTTGCGGTAACGAGAGTCTGTTACTCGCCAGTAGCCCCTGTCAACCTCCGAGCGAGCGTTCGATCCCGCTCGGGCGGCGGGTGTTACCTTTCGCGTGCGTCAAGCATTCGCACGGGCGGGGAGAGCGTCATGGAGACCAGGCAACGGACCGACCAGCGCGCGGAGCAGCAGTCCGCCGCCGAGCGCCGGCGGCGCGAGCTGCTGGAGGCCGCGGACCGCGTGGTGCTCCGGGACGGTCCCGGTGCCTCGATGAACGCCATCGCCGCGGAGGCCGGGATCACCAAGCCGATCCTGTACCGGCACTTCGGCGACAAGGGCGGACTGTACGCGGCCCTGGCCACGCGGCACACCGACGCCCTGCTCGCCTCGCTGCGGGCGGCCCTGGACGCCCCCGCGGAGCGGCGCGAGCGGGTCGAGGCCACGCTGGACACCTACCTCGCGGCGATCGAGGCCAGGCCGCAGGTCTACCGCTTCCTGATGCATCCGGCGGAGGGCGCCCCCGTCGAGGCCGGGTTCGACGTCGGGCGGCACTCCGCACCGCTGCTGCGCCGGATGGGCGAGGAACTGGCCGAGGTCATCGAGGAGCGGGTCGACCTCGGCCCCGGAAGCCAGCAGCTCGCGCGCGTGTGGGGGCACGGGATCGTCGGGATGATGCACGCCGCCGGCGACTGGTGGCTCGGCGAAAGGCCGTGCTCGCGGGCCGAGTTGGTGCGGGGGCTCGCCGATCTGCTGTGGGGGCGACTCGCCGCCGCGGGCGACAAGGCGGGCGGGCCCGGGTTCTGATCCGGACGGCGCCGTTGCCTGTGCGGTGCGTCGCCGGGTACCGGTCCGTCGTGGCTTGTCGCGCAGTTCCCCGCGCCCCTGGCGGGGCGATTCCACTTGCCCCCGACAGAGCGGCGCCGCACCGTTCCCCGCGCCCCTAGCGGGGCGTTTTCGCCCAGGGCGCCTTCGACGCCCGCCTCAGGACGCGGCGGCGGCGCCAGCCCGTGACCCGGTCGGCGTAGATCCGGCCCTCCAGGTGGTCGCACTCGTGCTGCAGGCACCGGGCGAACCAGCCCGTGCCGTGGACCACCACCGGATCGCCCTTCAGGTTCTGGCCCTCCACGCGCGCGTGGTCGAAGCGCGGGGTGCCCGCCTCCAGGCCCGGCAGGGACAGGCAGCCCTCGGGGCCGCGGATCACCACGCCGTCCGCCTCGACCAGGCGCGGGTTGACGAGGTGACCGACATGACGGACATCGTCGTCGTCCTCGCAGTCATAGACGAAGACCTGCAGGGATTCACCGATCTGGTTCGCGGCGAGGCCGACCCCCTCGGCCGCGTACATTGTCGCGTACATGTCCTCGACGAGTTCCGCGAGCGACGGCCCGAAGTCCGTCACCTCCGCGCACGGGCGGTGCAGCACGGGGTCACCGAGCAGGGTCAGGGGTCTTACGCGCCCGGAGGCGCCCGGTACAGAGCCGTGTCGCATGAGCGCAAGGGTACGGTCGACCGGTACCCCGAGCCGCAGTTCGGGCTTGTCAGGGGATCTCGATAGGCTGGGCCAGGAAAGCGATGCCGGGGGCAGGCGCGGCGCCGTACGCAAGGAGGACCCAAGAAGATGGCAGGCAACTCGGAGTCGATGACTCCGCGGGCCAAGCTCGCCGTGACGGCGGGCAAGGCGGCGGCCGCGGTGTCGCGCGCGGCAGGCCGCGGCAGCGGCTCGGTGATCGGCGGCAAGGTCGCGCTCAGGCTCGACCCCGAGCTGCTCGGACGGCTCGCCCAGCACCTGGACACCGTGCTCGTCTCCGCCACCAACGGCAAGACGACCACCACCCGCCTCATCGCCGAGGCCCTGCGCGCGAGCGGCGAGGTCGTCTCGAACGCGCTGGGCGCGAACATGCCTGCCGGTATCACCTCCGCGCTGGCCGGCGGCTCGGAAGCCAAGTTCGGCGTCATCGAGGTCGACGAGAAGTACCTCGCCGGCGTCGCCCGGGATGTCACCCCCAAGGCGATCGCGCTGCTCAACCTCTCGCGCGACCAGCTCGACCGCGCCGCCGAGACCCGCATGCTGGCCGAGAAGTGGCGCGAGGGACTGGCCGGTTCGAAGGCCATCATCATCGCCAACTCCGACGACCCGCTGGTCGTCTGGGCCGCCTCCTCCTCGCCGAACGTGGTGTGGGTCGCCGCGGGCCAGGAGTGGAAGGACGACGCCTGGTCCTGCCCGGCCTGCGGCGGTGTGATGCAGCGCCCCGGCGACGACTGGTTCTGCGGCGAGTGCGGCTTCCGCCGCCCGACGGCGAGCTGGGCCCTCCAGGGCGACTACGTCCTCGACCCGCACGGCTCGGCCTGGCCGATCCACCTCCAGCTCCCGGGCCGGGCCAACAAGGCGAACGCGGCCACCTCCGCCGCCGTCGCCGCCTGCTTCGGGGTCCCGCCGCAGGTCGCCCTGGAGCGGATGTACCAGGTGCAGGCCGTGGCCGGCCGCTACGACGTCGTGCAGTTCCAGGGCCGCGACCTGCGACTGCTCCTCGCCAAGAACCCGGCGGGCTGGCTCGAAACGTTCACTCTGATCGACCCGCCGCCGACCCCGGTGATCCTCTCGGTGAACGCGCGGGGCGCGGACGGCACCGACACCTCCTGGCTGTGGGACGTCGACTACACCCGGCTGGCCGGACACCCGATCGCCGTCATCGGCGACCGCAAGCTGGACCTCGCGGTGCGTCTGGAGGTGGCCGGCCTGCAGTTCCAGGTATGCGACTCCATCGACCAGGCCGTGCAGGCGTCGCCGCCCGGACGGATCGAGCTGATCGCCAACTACACCGCGTTCCAGGACGTCCGCCGCCGCGTCGGCAACTGACCCCGGCCGACGACGAGAGCCAGCGAAGGATCATGAGCATGAGTGACAGCAGCCTGCGTCTCGTGTGGGTCTACCCCGACCTGCTCAGCACGTACGGAGACCAGGGCAACGCCCTGGTGGTGGAGCGCCGGGCCAACCAGCGCCGCCTCCAGGTCGAGCGGGCCGACGTCCGCAGCGACCAGCCGGTGCCGACCTCCGGCGACATCTACCTGATCGGCGGCGGCGAGGACCGGCCGCAGCGGCTGGCCGCGGAGCGGCTGCGCCGCGACGGCGGCCTGCAGCGCGCGGTGGCCAACGGCGCCATCGTGTTCTCCGTGTGCGCCGGATACCAGATCCTCGGCCACGAGTTCATCAACGACCTCGGTGAGCGGGAGCCGGGCCTCGGCCTGCTCGACGTCGTCTCGACGCGCGGCGAGGGCGAGCGGTGCGTCGGTGACGTGCTGGGCGACATCGACCCGCAGCTGGGGCTGCCGCCGCTGACCGGGTTCGAGAACCACCAGGGCATCACGCACCTCGGTCCGTCGGCCCGGCCGTTCGCCCGCACCCGCATCGGCAAGGGCAACGGCACGGGGGACGGCACCGAAGGCGCCTTCAACGACACGGTGTTCGGCACGTACATGCACGGGCCCGTGCTCGCGCGGAACCCGCAGATCGCCGACCTGCTGCTGAAGCTGGCCCTGGATGTCAACGCGCTGCCGCCCGTCGACGACCGGTGGTACGAGGCGCTCCGCAACGAGCGGATCGCTTCCGCGACCGCCGCGCAGCCCGCCTGACCGTCTGGTCTCTTCTGCCGTCAGGCGTGTGCGGGTGCGCTGTGGCTGATCGCGCCCCGCGGCGCAGCCGCCGACGGACACTGTCCCGCGCCCCTGAAGGGCGCTTCCGCGCCCATATGAGCGGGGCTGTCCACCTGGCGGACGCCCCATACGGGCGGCACCCCGGGCGCCGCTAAGGTACGGGCATTCCCGCCGGACGACGTGGTCCGGTCATCGGGCCACGTTTGCAAAGGTATTCCGGGCTTATGCGTATTGGTGTCCTCACTTCAGGCGGCGACTGTCCCGGCCTGAACGCGGTGATCCGTTCGGTCGTGCACCGGGCCGTCGTCGACCACGGCGACGAGGTCATCGGCTTCCACGACGGGTGGAAGGGTCTCCTCGAATGCGATTACCGCAAGCTGGACCTGGACGCGGTGGGCGGCATCCTCGCCCGCGGCGGCACCATCCTCGGCTCCTCGCGCGTCCAGCCCGCCCATCTGCGTGACGGCGTGGACCGGGCCAAGGGGCATGTCGCCGACCTCGGTCTCGACGCCATCATCCCGATCGGCGGCGAGGGCACGCTCAAGGCGGCCCGGCTGCTCTCCGACAACGGGCTGCCGATCGTCGGCGTACCGAAGACGATCGACAACGACATCGCCGTCACGGACGTGACCTTCGGTTTCGACACCGCCGTCGGGGTCGCGACCGAGGCCCTCGACCGGCTGAAGACCACCGCCGAGTCGCACCAGCGGGTGCTGATCGTCGAGGTCATGGGCCGGCACACCGGCTGGATCGCGCTGCACTCGGGCATGGCCGCCGGCGCGCACGCCGTCGTCGTGCCGGAGCGCCCCTTCGACATCGAGGAGCTGGCCGCGAAGGTCGGCGAGCGGTTCGACGCGGGCAAGAAGTTCGCGATCGTCGTCGCCGCCGAGGGCGCCAAGCCGCGCGCCGGCTCGATGGCGTTCGACGAGGGCGTCAAGGACATGTACGGCCACGAGCGCTTCGCCGGGATCGCCCGCCAGCTCTCCATCGAGCTGGAGCAGCGGCTCGGCAAGGAGGCGCGGCCGGTGATCCTCGGTCACGTGCAGCGCGGCGGCACCCCGACCGCGTACGACCGGGTCCTGGCCACCCGCTTCGGCTGGCACGCCGTGGAGGCCGTGCACCGCGGCGAGTTCGGGCACATGACCGCCCTGCGCGGCACCGACATCGTCATGGTGTCGCTGGCCGAGGCCGTGGAGACCCTCAAGACGGTTCCCGAGGAGCGGTACGCCGAGGCGGAGTGCGTCCTCTAGGGCGCGTGCCGAAAGACCCCACCCCGTCAGAGAACCGCCCCCGGCCGATGTCACGGCCGGGGGCGGTTCTAGTCTGGTGGCGCACAATCCGTACGAATCGAGCACCGGGAGCCGGCCGATGGATCACAGCGGGCACGGCATGGACGGCATGGATCTGCCGCCGTTCACGCTGGGGAACGGCCTTCAATGGTCGGCCGACCCCTTCTTCCTCGTCGGCTGCCTCCTCGCCCTCGCGCTCTACGGGTGGGGCGTCGTCCGGCTGGCGCGACGCGGGGACGCCTGGCCGGTGGGCCGTACCCTCTCGTTCGTCGTGGGCGTGCTCACCATCGGTCTGGTGATGTGCACCAAGCTCAACGACTACGGCATGGTCATGTTCAGCGTGCACATGGTGCAGCACATGGTGATCAGCATGCTGTCGCCGATCCTGCTGCTGATGGGCGCCCCGATCACGCTCGCGCTGCGCGCACTGCCGGTGGCGTCCAAGCGCGGCAGCAAGGGCCCGCGCGAGTTGCTGCTGATGCTGCTGCACAGCCGCTACATGCGGATCATCACGCATCCCGCGTTCACCATTCCGCTGTTCATCGCGAGCCTGTACGTCCTCTACTTCACCCCGCTCTTCGACTTCCTGATGGGGTCGCAGGTCGGTCACCTCGCGATGATGGTCCACTTCCTCGCCGTGGGCGTGGTGTTCTTCTGGCCGATCATGGGCGTGGACCCGGGGCCGCACCGGCCCGGCTACGTGATGCGGATGCTGGAGCTGTTCGCGGGCATGCCGTTCCACGCGTTCTTCGGGATCGCGCTGATGATGGCCAGCACCACGATGGTCGGCACCTTCGAGAACCCGCCGGCCTCCCTGGGCCTCGATCCGATGTCCGACCAGACGGCCGCCGGCGGCATCGCGTGGGCGTTCAGCGAGGTGCCGTCGGTCCTGGTCCTGCTCGCCCTGCTGTTCCAGTGGAAGAAGTCCGAGGAGCGCCAGGCGCGGCGCAAGGACCGTGCCGCGGACCGGGACGGCGACAAGGAGCTGGAGGCGTACAACGCCTACCTGGCCTCGCTGAACGCACGCGGGCAGTAGCGCCACAGGCCGTTCCCGGGTGAGGATGGCCTTCTGGCCGCGGCACGGGCGCCGCACAACACCGCCGTACGGCGTCCCGGCTGCCGGGAGGAGGGTGTGTGATGCCCGGATCCACGAAGACGATGGGCGTGTTCACCGTCGGTGGCCTGGTGGCCGTGACCGCCTACACGGTGGCGCTCGGCAGCAATGGCTGGCTCTGGTTCGGCTGGATCGTGCTGGGCCTGATCACGGTGGCGATGGTGGCCTCGCACAACCCCTGACACCCGGGCCGAGCATTGGTTACTGTGCGTTCGCGCCCGTAAATGCTGCATGGGGGAAGGCGACGGCCATGTTCTACCGACTGCTCAAGTACGTGATCCTCGGGCCGCTGCTGCGGCTGATGTTCCGGCCGCGCATCGAGGGGCTGGAACACGTTCCGGACGAGGGCGCCGCGATCGTCGCGGGGAACCATCTGTCGTTCTCGGACCACTTCCTCATGCCGGCGATCCTCAAGCGGCGGATCACGTTCCTGGCGAAGGCCGAGTACTTCACCGGGCCCGGGGTGAAGGGCCGGCTCACCGCCGCCTTCTTCCGCAGCGCCGGGCAGATCCCGGTCGACCGCTCCGGCAAGGAGGCGGGGCAGGCCGCGATCCGCGAGGGGCTCGGGGTGCTGCGCCGCGGCGAACTCCTCGGCATCTATCCGGAGGGCACCCGCTCGCACGACGGCCGCCTCTACAAGGGCAAGGTCGGGGTCGCCGCGATGGCCCTGAAGGCGCAAGTCCCGGTGGTCCCGTGCGCGATGATCGGCACGTTCGAGGCGCAGCCGCCGGGCCAGAAGATCCCCAGCATGCGCCGGATCACCATCCGCTTCGGCGAGCCGCTGGAGTTCTCCCGCTATGCCGGCATGGACGGCGAGAAGGCGATCCTGCGGGCGGTCACCGACGAGATCATGTACGCGATCCTGGAGCTGTCCGGACAGGAGTACGTCGACAAGTACGCGGCGCAGGTGAAGGCGGAGGCCGAGGAGGCCAAGGCCCGGAAGTTCCCGCGGATGCCCCTCAGCTGAGTCCGGATCGCGCCGCCGGGCCGCTCTGCGGTGAGCAGAAAACCGTGGGCACCGGCGGCCCGGTCACCGTACGGTCCGGGCATGAAGACGGCTTTGGTGATCGGTGCGGCGGGACAGATCGGGCGACCGGCGGTACGGGCGCTCGCGCGGGACGGATGGGCGGTGACGGCCGCCTCGCTCGGCGGCGGCCGGGACGCGGACTGGCCGGACGAGGTGCGGTCGGTGCGGCTGGACCGTGACGACGACGCGGCGGTGGCCGCGCTCGTCGGGGACGGGGTCGACCTCGTCGCCGACCTGGTGGCCTTCACCCCGGCCCACGGGCGGCAGCTCGTGGGGCTCGCCGGCCGGATCGGTTCGGCGGTCCTGATGTCGAGCGCCGCCGTGTACGAGGACGAGCAGGGCCGCGGCTTCCACACGCAGGACCAGCCGGACGGCTGGCCGCACTATCCCGTGCCGATTCCGGAGACCTGCCGGACGGCGGCGCCTGGGGACGGGTCGCGGGCGCGCAAGGTGCGGGTCGAGCAGGATCTGCTGGCGCTCGGTGACCGGCTTCCGACGACCGTGCTGCGCGCGTCCGCCGTGTACGGCCCGCACTGCCGCACCCCGCGCGAGCTCTACTTCGTGAAGCGGAACCTGGACGGGCGCCGGACGCGCGTGCTCGCGTACGACGGCGAGAGCCGCTTCCACCCGGCGAGCGTGCACAACCTGGCGGAGCTGGTGCGGCTCGCGGCGGCCCGCCCCGGCTCCCGGGTGCTGAACGGGGCGGATCCCGACCACCCCACGGTCGGCGAGATCGGCGCGATGATCGACACTCTGATGGACGTCGAGACGGAGACCGTGCTCGTCGACGGGCCTCCCCCGGCGCCGAACGTCGGGGACTCCCCGTGGTCGGTGCCCCGCCCGCTGCTCCTCGACATGTCCGCCGCCGAGCGCGAACTGGGGTACAAGCCGGTCACGACGTACGCCGAGGCCCTGCCCGAGACGGTGGAGTGGCTGGCCGCGCGGCTGCGGGAGCGGGACTGGCAGGAGGGCTTCCCCAAGATGGTGGCCTCGTACACGACCGGGATCTTCGACTACGCGGCCGAGGACGCCTGGCTGGCGACGCGCGGATAGCGGAACGGCCCGGCCCTCGGCGGGCCGGGCCGTTCGTCAGGCGACGGTCAGGGCTTCGGGGTGGCGTGCGGGGTGCACGTCACGTCCTTGGCGTCGACCTTGCCGGTGAGCAGGTACGTGTCGACCCGGTCGTTGATGCAGGGGTTGGTCAGACCGGTGACACCGTGCGAGCCCGCGTCCTTCTCGGTGATCAGGCGGGAGCCCTTGAAACGCTTGTGCAGCTCGACGGCGCCCTCGTACGGGGTGGCGGCGTCGCGCTCCGACTGGACGATGAGGACGGAGGGCAGGCCCTTGCCCGTCTTCACGTCGACCGGAGTCTGCTGCTTCGTCTTCCACGTGGCGCACGGCAGGTTCATCCACGCGTTGGCCCACGTCATGAACGGGTACTTCTTGTGGAGCTCGGTGTTGTCCTTGTCCCACTTCGACCAGCTGGTGGGCCACTTGGCGTCGGCGCACTCGACGGCGGTGTAGACCGCGTTGCCGTTCTCCGAGGACGCGTTGCCCGCGGTGTCCGACATGTCGGGGGCGGCGGCGTCGATCAGCGCCTGCGTGTCGCCGGCGACGTACTTGCTCCAGACCTGGGCGGTGGGCGCCCACGCGGAGTCGTAGTAGGGCGCGCTCTGGAAGAAGCCGATCAGCTCGGCCGGGCCGAGGACCCCGCCGATGGGGTTCTTCTTCGCGGCGGCGCGCAGCGTCAACCACTGCTGCTGGACCTTGGCGCGGGTGTCGCCGAGGTGGTAGGTCGCGTCGTTCTTGGCGACCCAGTCCTGCCAGTCCTTCCAGCGGCCCTCGAAGGCGATGTCCTGGTTCAGGTTGGCCTGGTACCAGATGTTGCTCTTCTCGGGGTTGACGACACTGTCCACGACCATGCGGCGGACGTGGCCCGGGAAGAGCGTGCCGTAGACGGCGCCCAGGTAGGTTCCGTAGGAGACGCCCAGGTAGTTGAGCTTCTTCTCACCGAGCGCGGCCCGGATGACGTCGAGGTCGCGCGCGGTGTTCGGCGTCGTCATGAAGGGCAGCATCTCGCCGCTCTTCTCGTAGCAGCCGTCCGCGTACTCCTTGGCGAGCTTGCGCTGGGCGCGCTTGTCCGCCTCGGAATCGGGGACCGGGTCGGCCTTGGGGGCCTTGACGAACTCCTGCGGGTCGACGCAGGAGATCGGCGCGGAGTGGCCGACGCCGCGCGGGTCGAAGCCGACGAAGTCGTACGCCTTCGAGGTCTTCGCCCACAGCGGGTTCTTGGTGGTCACCCGGGTCGGGAAGCGCATGCCGGAGCCGCCGGGGCCGCCCGGGTTGTAGACGAGGGCGCCCTGGCGCTCGTCCTTGGTGCCGGTGCTGACGGCGCGGTCGACGGCGAGCTTGATCTGCTTGCCGAGGGGCTTCGCGTAGTCGAGCGGCACGGTGACGTAGCCACACTGGATCGGCTTGGCCAGACCCCAGTCGGCGGGGCAGTCCTGCCAGTCGATGCCGTGCTTGGCCGCCCTGGCCGCGGCGATCGCCGCGCCCACCGCCTCGCGGTCGAAGCTGCTCGCGCCCTTCGAGTGCGGCGCCGAGGCGCTGGCGGACGGGGCGGTGACCGCTCCCGCTATCAGCGCCGCCACGGCGACGGCACCGGCGGAACCGGCCGCCACCCGCCGTCTGCCGCTTCCCGTCTGTCGAGTCCGTCTCAAGAGAGCCCTCCCGTACATGGATTCGATCATTACGTCGATCGGGTTGCCGACCGGTACCGGGATCCTGTCGGCTGTGAGCACCCTGAGGACAGTCGCGACGTCCGATCTTTACCAATCCGATAAACGGGATAACTCGCCCCGGTGAGCGGTCAGTCGGCCAGATGGAGCAATGCCGCGTCGAGTGTCCGCCGCAGCCGCAGGGCGTCCGGGGCGACCGCGGTGACGAGGACGGCGGGGCCCGCGAGCGGGGTGAGCGCGGCCGTGCCCCGCTCGTCCAGGACCGCGGCGGCCGGCCGGTCCTTCTCGAACTCCGGCCGTACGACGATCAGCTGGCCCAGGGCCCGGTGCCCGGCGAGGACCGCGGGACCGTCCCAGCCGCCGGGTGCGCCGGGACCGCAGGCCAGTTCCTGGTCCAGGAGCGGGCGGCCGGCGTGGTGGACGGTCAGCCGGCTGGTCAGGCGGCCCGGCTCCTCCCCCACCCGGCCGAGCACCTGCTCCTCGCGCAGCACGAGCCGGGCGCCCGGGGCGAGCTCGGCGCGGGTGGTGACGCGCAGGTCGCTGCCGTGCGCCGAGATCAGCTGCTCGGGCAGCCAGTCGAGGCGGGCGCCGTCGGCGACGGTGAGCCGGACGTCGTAGCGGGCCTCGCCCTTGGCCTGGCCCGGCAGGGCGAGCGTGGCGGCGACGGAGCCGACGTGCAGCCGGGCGCCCTCGTCCGCGCGGGCCTCGACGGTGAAGCGGTCGCCGCCGAGGGGGCCGCTCATCGCGCCGACGAGCATCACGCGCGCCTCGTCGGCGTGCGCGGCCCGGGTGCGGCGCACGGCGAGCGAGCCCTCGCCCTCCAGGACCGGCAGGGCGGTGCCGCCCCGGTTGTCGCCGCGGGCGGCGATCCGGGCGGTGGACCGGACACCCGCCGACATCACGCCGTCCAGGCCGCGAGCCGGCCGCGCACCCAGGCGGCCACGTCGCCGACACCGCCCTCGGAGCGCAAGGACTGCAGGACGACCGGCAGTTCGGCGCGCTGAGCCTTGGCGTCCGAGGCCATCCGGCCCAGATCGGAGCCCACGTACGGGGCGAGGTCGGTCTTGTTGATGACGAGCAGGTCCGCGGTGGTGACGCCGGGGCCTCCCTTGCGCGGGATGTCGTCGCCGCCCGCGACGTCGATCACGAAGATCTGGGCGTCGACGAGCCCCTTGGAGAAGGTGGCGGTGAGGTTGTCGCCACCGGACTCCACGAGGATGAGGTCGAGCGGCCCGGCCTCGTCCTCCAGGTCCTCGACGGCCTCCAGGTTGGCGGAGATGTCGTCGCGGATGGCGGTGTGCGGGCAGGCGCCGGTCTCCACGGCGGTGATCCGCTCGGGCGGCAGCACGGCCTCGCGCAGCAGGAACTCGGCGTCCTCGCGCGTGTAGATGTCGTTGGTGACGACGGCGAGGGACAGTTCGTCGCGCAGGGTCCGACAGAGCGCGGCGACGGTGGCGGTCTTGCCGGACCCGACGGGTCCGCCGAGCCCGATGCGCAGGGCGCGCCGGGTCCCGTCGGGCCGCCGGGCGTCGGCGGAGACGGCGGAGGCTTCGTCGTGGGTGTGTCCGAGGTGCATAACGATCACGGCTCCAGAGGGAAGGTCTATTCAGCCCGTCCGGCGTTTGAGGACGAGGCCGTTCAGGCCGATAGGGGGGTCCGGGGGCGCAGCCCCCGGGGTTCAGGACGCGAAGAGCCGCACAGGCCAAGCGGCATGCGCCTCCGCGCCGATCTCCAGCAGCGGCGCGCTCGCGGCGGGCAACGCGTCGACCCCGAGGTCGACGGCCCGCCCCGCCGCGTCCACGGCGTCGGCGACCACCCGGTCGAGCTCCGGCGCGAGCCGCGCCAGAGCCCCGGTCGCGTCGAACGGGTCGAGGCTGAGCAGCCGCACGACCGCCGTCGCGGGCCCGCTGATCCCTTCGTACGCGGAGCAGTACGCGGCGTCCTCGGGCCCGAGCCCGGCGGCCCGGGCGGTGAGTCCGAGCACCACCGGCTGGTGGGCGCCCTTCGGGAACCGGGCGGCCAGGGCGTCGAGTTCGGGGTGGGGCCAGGTGGCGCGAGCGGCCCGCATGAGCTGCCGCCCCAGCTTGCGGGCCGCGACCCGCAGTGCGGCGGACGGGGTTCTGGCGTCGGCGCCCGCGTCGAGGGCGACCGGATCGACGCCGAGCGCCGCCGCTGCGGCGAGGGCCGCCGAGACGGCCCCGCTGGTGTGCAGGCGGCCGCGGCAGAACTCCTCCAGGCTCGCGCCGCCGGTGATGCGGCCCGCCTTGACCGCGGCCTCCGCCCCGCCGGAGTGGGCGTGCCCTCCGGCGGGGAAGCGGCCGTCGGCCAGGACGAGCAGGGTCGCGCGTGTCATGAGATACGTACCCGTCCCATGGTCAGAACAGGAAGTACCGCTGCGCGAGCGGCAGTTCGGCGGCCGGGGCGGGTTCGACGAGTTCGCCGTCGATGGTCACGGCGAACGAGTCGGGGGCGACCTCGACGCGCGGCAGGGCATCGTTGTTGATCATGTCCGACTTGCCGCGGCCGCGGGTGGACCGGATCGGGACGAAGGACCGGTCGAGCCCGAGCCGCTCCACGAGCCCGTCCTCGATCGCCGCCTCCGTCACGAAGTTGAGGGAGTTGGCGGCCGGGGCCTTGCCGTGGGCGCCGAACATCGGGCGCGGCAGCACCGGCTGCGGGGTGGGGATGGAGGCGTTGGCGTCGCCCATCTGCGCGTAGGCGATCTGGCCGCCCTTCATGACCACCTGCGGCTTCACGCCGAAGAAGCGCGGGTCCCAGAGGACCAGGTCGGCCAGCTTGCCGCTCTCCACGGAGCCGAGTTCGCCCTCGATGCCCTGGGCGATCGCCGCGTTGATCGTGTATTTGGCGACATAGCGACGCGCGCGCCGGTTGTCGGCGCGCAGGTCGCCGGGGAGCAGTCCGCGGCGGCGCTTCATCACGTGCGCGGTCTGCCAGGTGCGCATGATGACCTCGCCGATGCGGCCCATGGCCTGCGAGTCCGAGGACATGATCGAGATGGCGCCCATGTCGTGCAGGACGTCCTCGGCCGCGATGGTGGTGGGCCGGATGCGGGACTCGGCGAAGGCGAGGTCCTCGGGGACCGCCGGGTTGAGGTGGTGGCAGACCATCAGCATGTCGAGGTGTTCCTCGACGGTGTTGACGGTGTGCGGCCGGGTCGGATTGGTGGAGGACGGCAGCATGTTGGGCAGCTGCACGGCGGTGATCATGTCGGGGGCGTGACCGCCGCCCGCGCCCTCGACGTGGAAGGCGTGCAGGGTACGGCCGCCGACGGCGTCGAAGGTGTCCTGGACGAAGCCGGCCTCGTTCAGGGTGTCCGAGTGGACGGCGAGCTGGGCGCCGGACTCCTCGCAGACGTCGAGGCAGGCGGAGATCACGGCCGGGGTCGATCCCCAGTCCTCGTGGATCTTGAAACCGCAGACGCCCGCGCGCAGTTGGTCGCGCATGGACTCCTTCGACATGGTGTTGCCCTTGCCGAGGAAGCCGATGTTGACGGGGCTGTTCTCCATCGCGGCGAACATCCGGGCGAGGTGCCAGGAGCCGGGCGTGATGGTGGTGGCCTTGGAGCCCTCGGCCGGTCCGGTGCCGCCGCCGACGAGCGTGGTCACGCCGGACGCCAGTGCCTCGTCGACGATGGTCGGCGAGATGAAGTGGATGTGGGTGTCGATGCCGCCGGCGGTGACGATCTTGCCGTTGCCGGCGAGGACCTCGGTCTCGGGCCCGATGACGAGATCCGGGTGGACGCCGTCCATGGTGTCCGGGTTGCCGGACTTGCCGATCCCGGTGATCCGACCGTCGCGGATGCCGATGTCGGCCTTGACGATGCCCCAGTGATCGATGATCACGGCGCCGGTGATGACGGTGTCCGGGGTGCCCTCGGCGCGGGTGGCACGCGACTGGCCCATGGACTCGCGGATGACCTTGCCGCCGCCGAAGACCGCCTCGTCGCCGGAGCGGCCCGGGCCACCGGAGCGGTCCTCCTCGATCTCGACGAACAGGTCGGTGTCGGCGAGCCGTATGCGGTCGCCCGTGGTGGGGCCGAACAGATCGGCGTAGGCGGCGCGGGACAGCTCAGGCATCGAGGGGACCTCCGGTCTCGCCGCGCAGGCCGGGGACGATCCGGCGGCCCGCCAGGGGTACGAGTTCGACGTCGACGGGGATGCCGGGCTCGAAGCGGACGGCGGTGCCCGCGGCGATGTTCAGCCGCTTGCCGCGGGCGGCGGCGCGGTCGAAGTCGAGACCGGGGTTGGCCTCGGCGAAGTGGTAGTGGGAGCCGACCTGGACGGGGCGGTCGGCGGCGTTGAGGACCGTCACACGGGTGACGTCGCGGCCCTCGTTGTAGGCGACGGGCGCGTCGGCGAAGAGGATCTCTCCGGGAATCATGGCTGCCGCTCCCCCGTCAGACGATCGGCTCGTGGACGGTGACCAGCTTGGTGCCGTCGGGGAAGGTGGCCTCGACCTGCACGTCGTGGATCATCTCGGGGATGCCCTCCATGACGTCGTCGCGGGTGAGCAACTTCCTCCCGGACGCCATGAGTTCCGCGACGGTGCGACCGTCGCGGGCGCCCTCGAGGATGTGGGAGGTGAGCAGGGCGACGGTTTCGGGGTGATTGAGCTTCAGCCCCCTGGCCCGCCGCTTCTCGGCCACGTCGGCGGCCACATGGATGAGCAGTCTTTCCTGCTCGTGCGGGGTCAGTTGCACGGTCCCACCTCACAGTCCTTCACCCGGGCCGTGCGGGGCCCGGCTGCCGCGGCCACCGCGACGGATATAGATGTAACACACAAGGAATGCGCATGATCTTGCGCACCCCGGTTACGAAAACCCCTGGTGGCGTGGGCCGCAGGCTAATGCTGCGGAGTTTCAACGACGTTAACCGTGCCTTGACCGCGCCATGGTGATCAGCTGACCTCACGCATGCTCATCAGACCCCACAGCCCCGCCTGGAGCGCCTCCGCCGGTACGTCCCTGAAGAGGGTCTGCTGGGCGATGAAACCCTGGACCGCCGCGATCATCGTGCGCGCGACGGCTTCCACGTCGGCCTCGGCCGGCATGACACCCGCCTCCTGATACCCCTCGACGATCGCCACCCAGGTCGCACAGATCCGGTCGAAGCCGTCCTGGATGGCCACCGCGAGCGCCGGGTCACGCAGGGTCTCGGTCCAGACCTGGACCATGAGCCGGCCGAAGACCGGCCTGCCCCCCTCGTCGCGCAGCCCCGGCCGCAGCCCCTGCACCTCCCGCATGACCCGGTGGACCAGTTCATGGGGCAGGGCGGGCGGAACCTGCCGGGCGGCCTCCTCGTACACCGCGCCCACGTCGTCGAGCGCCTCGGTGACGATCGCGTGGATCAGCTCCTCCTTGCCGCTGAAGTAGCGGTAGACCGCTCCGGCGGAGAGGCCCACCTCCTTCAGGACGTCCTGCATCGACGTGGCGTGGAAGCCGTTGCGGGCGAAGCAGAGCGCGGCCCCGTCCATGATCTGCCGGCGGCGGGCGTCGAGGTGCTCCTGGGATACACGGGCCATGCGGCTCAAGTTAAAACGAACATTCATTCTTGACAAGCCGCGATCCGGCTCGCGACAGTGGGGGCATCACGTAAAACGAACGATCATTCTCTGAGCCGTCACCGGCTCTCCTGGGAGAGACATGTCAGCCCTGACCCGGAAATCCGCCGCGGCGGTCCTGCTCGTGCCGGTGCTCGCCGCCCTCGCCCTGTGGGCGTTCGCCTGGCCCGCGGTCCGGACGGCACCGCGCGATCTGCCGCTCGGAGTCGCCGGGTCGGCCGCCGCGATGGCCCCGGTCCTTCAGCAACTGGACGCGCGGAAGGGCGCGTTCGAGATTCACCGGTACGCCGACGAGGCCGCCGCGCGGGCCGCGGTCGAGGACCGGGCCGTATACGGGGCGGTGGTGGTGGCCCCGGGCGGGCCGAAGCTGCTGACCGCGTCGGCGGCGAGCCCGGTCGTCGCGCAGTTGCTGGAGCAGGCGGTGACCGCCGGGGCGCCGGCGGGGACGAAGGTGAGCACGGTCGACGTGGTGCCCGCGCCCGCCGCCGATCCCCGTGGCTCCGCCCTGAGTTCGAGCGTGCTGCCGCTCGCCATCGCGGGGGTCGCGGGTGGCACTCTCGTGACCATGATGCGGCTGCGCGGGGCGCGGGCCGCACTCACGCTGGTGCTCGCCGCGGCCCTCGTGGGCATCGCCGGGGCCGCGCTCGCGGACAGCTGGCTCGGGGTGCTGACCGGCGACTGGTGGACGGAGGCCGGGGTGCTGGGCCTGTCGGCGCTCGCGGTGGGCGCCACGGTCGCCGGACTGGCCGCGCTGCTCGGTCCGGCCGGGATCGGGGTCGGCGCCCTGCTGATGGTGCTGCTCGGCAACCCGTTCTCCGGGGTGGCCTCGGCGCCGCAGCTGCTGCCCGAACCGGTGGGAGCCCTCGGCCAGTTGCTGCCGCCCGGCGCCGGCGGCTCACTGCTCCGCTCGGTCGCCTACTTCGACGGGGCGCGCGCCGGGGCACCGGCACTCACGCTCGCACTGTGGGCGGGGCTCGGCCTGGTCGCCGTGACTCTCGGAGGGCTGCGCGGCCGGCGGACACCGGCGGCGCAGGAGGCACCCGCCCCCGCCCCGACACCTCAGCCGGTGGGCTGAGGCCCCCGCCGCCCGGGACCGGGCGGACACCGATCGACCGCGCGTCCCCGCTGTAGCGGACGGGGACGCGCGGTCTTCTTGTTCGGCGGAGCGGGGTGCGGGAGGGGGCGGCTACCTCATGTCGGGGCCGCGGTGTTCGGCCGCGATGCCGAACCGCTGCCGTTCGCCCGGAGCGGACGACAGGGTGCCCACACGGGAGACGGAAGTGATCACCGGCTCCTCGGCCTGGGACCCCATCTTCTCGAGTCGCTCCAGGTCAGCCGCCGATACCAGGGCGACGAGCGGCTTGCCGTGCCGGGTGACGACCACGCGCTCGCCGCCGTACACCACGCGGTTGATCAATTCGGCGAGCTCAGCCCTGGCTTGCGTCACCGGAATCTCGTAGGCCATGCTCCCCAGGGTACGTGATGTACATCCTGTACATTTTTTACAGGGGCGGCGCCGACAGCGCCCGCATCGCCATTGGAGGCTCCATGAACCGCCCGTCCGGCCGTTATGTCCTGCCCGAGTTCACCGAGCGCACCACGTCGGGGCAGCGCACCCTCGACCCCTATTCCAAGCTCCTGGAGGAGCGCATCATCATCCTCGGAACACCGGTCGACGACACGTCGGCGAACGATGTGATGGCGCAGCTGATGCACCTCGAACACACCGCACCGGAGCAGGACATCGCGCTGTACATCAACTCCCCCGGCGGCTCGTTCAGCGCCATGACGGCGATCTACGACACGATGCAGTACGTCACGTGCGAGGTGGCGACGACCTGTCTGGGGCAGGCCGCGTCCGTCGCCGCGGTCCTGCTGGCCGCGGGAGCGCCGGGCAAGCGGATGATGCTCCCCGGCTCGCGGGTGGTGCTCGACCAGCCCGCGCTGCCCGAGCCGGCCCAGGGGCAGCCCAGCGACCTGGAGATCCAGGCCCGGGAGATGGTGCGCACGCGGGAGCGACTGGAGGAACTGCTCGCGCGCCACTCGGGGCAACCGGCGGAGCGGATCGCCGCGGACATCGAGCGCGACACCGTGCTCACGGCCCAGCAGGCCCTGGAGTACGGCCTGGTGGACCACGTCACACAGAGCCGCAAGAACACGCACGGCGCCCAGGGCTCCAGGTGAGGCGGCCGTGTACCCACCCGAACTGCCGCCGCTGCCCGCGCTGACCCGCGCCGAGTGCGAGCTGGTGGACAACTATCTGGCCGTGGTCGACCTGCTGGCGCGCATCAACCCGGCGCGCGGCGACGACACCTATCGGGGCCTGCGGGCCGCCCAGGCCCTCGTCGCCCGGGCGACGGCGCTCCGGGACGCCCTGACCCTGATGCACCAGCGGGGCGAGAGCCGGGTGCACGCGGAGACCCTGGCACGGGCGCTGCGCGTCCTGGACGGCGAGAGGCGGACACAGGCAGTCACATTGCCGCCGGAAAAAGTCACCTGATGGACAGTTGAAGTCGCTCGGCGCTCTTCGGCGACCACATCGTCCGCACCCGCGGCGAAACGGGCCAGACGGGCTACCGCCGGATGGCGTAGATATGAGTAGACCCCCGTGACCGCAAGAGTTGCGCGACGACGGTAGGCGAACACCGGAATTTACGGTTCCGTGCCTGGTGCGGGCGTGGTCTGGGGTGGCCACCGGTCCCCGAAAGCCGCACTGTCCACCTGAACGGGTCAAGCGTGAGGAGCCTCACTTACCGCCGGTTCAGCTCGGTTTTCACCGCAGAGGTGGGTCAAGATCCCTTCCGACGACAAGCCCCCGCCGCCGCGGCGGGGCGGTCCGTGCGGACGCCGAGTCCTGCCGCCGCCCGGATGCCAGGTCGACAGGAGTGCATCGGCAGGAGTGGAGGACCCAGGCACGACGGGCCGCCGCAGCAGCCGTTGCGAGCAGTCCTTGGGGTGAAGCCGCGTACCGCGGCCGGGCATCTTCGCCAGCCCGAACCCGACAGGTCATCCTTCGCAGGCGGCTGACGAAGGGTTGCGCATGACCGCGCTCAATCGTGTCCCCTCGCTGCTGACCCGGGCCGGGACCGCCTCGGTCCTGACCCTCGCCGTGGCGGGCGCCGGGCTGATGGTCCCCGGCGCCGCGTCCGAGGCGTCGGCGGCCGTGGCCTCGTCCAAGGCCCTCCAGGTCGCGGCCTCGAAGAAGGGGGCGCCGTACAAGTGGGGCGCCACCGGACCGCACCGGTTCGACTGCTCGGGGCTCACGCTCTACTCGTTCAAGCGGGCGGGCAAGAAGCTGCCCCGCACCGCCGCGCAGCAGTACAACAAGACCCGCCATGTCTCCGGGTCCCATCGCAAGCGGGGCGACCTGGTGTTCTTCCACTCCGGCCGGAGCGTCTACCACGTCGGCATCTACGCCGGTAAGGGGCGGATCTGGCACTCCCCGAAGACCGGGGACGTGGTGCGGCTGCAGAAGATCTGGACCAAGAGCGTCTGGTACGGCCGCGTGCGCTGACGCCCACCCTCGGCCACGATGTGGTGACGGGCCCGGCGCCGGGCCCGCCGCCCTGTCTCGATCGGCCGGAAGGGGTACTCGCACCGCATGGACGAACGGAACGAGACGCCGCTGCAGCGGGCCGACCGGAACTTCGGCGAACTGCTGCAAGAACTCCGGGTCACCCAGACCGGCGTGCAGTTCCTGTTCGCCTTTCTCCTGACCCTCGCGTTCACGCAGCGCTTTCCCACGCTCGACTCGGTGCAGCGCGCCACCTATGTGACGACGCTGCTCCTCGCGGTCGTCGCGGCCGCGCTGCTGATGGCGCCGGCCGCGGTGCACCGGGTGCTGTTCCAGATGGGGGCGAAGTCCCGGATCGTCCGGGTCTCGTCGCGGCTCGCCGCCTGCGGCATGGCCGCGCTCTCCCTCGCGCTCACGGGTTCGGTGCTGCTGGTGGTCGATGTGACGGTCGGCCGGGGCGGCGGCATCGCCGCGGGCGCAGGAACGTTCCTGGTGTGCGCGGGGCTGTGGGGTGTGCTGCCCGGACTGCTGCGGCGCTCCCTGACCGGGCGGGCCGAGCGGACCGGGTCCGCGGACGACGGGGCGTCCGGCTGACCGTGCTCAGCCGGCGGGGGCCGGCTGGACTCCCCCGTCGGACACGGCGTTCTTCCAGGGCAGGGCGATCCAGACCGTCTTGCCGCCCTCGGGGGTCGGGCAGACCGAGAGTCTGCCGCCGCACTCCGCCGTCAGACAGCGGATGATGACCATTCCCCGTCCGTTGTCCTGCTGCACCGCGGCGGGCAGCCGCTTGGGGTAGCGGGGGTGGCTGTCGGTGACGCCGATCCGCAGCCGCTCGTCCCGCTCCAGTTCCAGCTCGACGGTGAACGTGGGGGAGAGACCGCGCGTGTGCTGCACCGCGTTCGTCGCGAGCTCGGAGACGATCAGCCGGATCGTGTCGGCGATGTCCCCGTCACCCGGCATGCCCCACTCCGCCAGCACGTTGCTCACGTACCTCCGGGCCGTGGAGACCGACGCGGGGTCGCTCGGCAGTGTGACGGATGCTTCCTGGTGGTCTGCCATGGCGAAGTCGTCCCTTTCCTGTCGGGGCCGCTCGACCGCCCGCCGCGGATACTTCACTTCACCGGCCCCGGCTACTGCTTCGCGCCAGCGTACCACTTGGATGCGCTTCCAAGGTGGCGATCCCCCAAGATATGCATATATCTGTCGCCCGAAGCGGTGAACTCTGCGACGGTAGACCGTATTTGGGCGAGCGCACGCCGGTTCCTCTACCGTCTGCTCAGGAGCCGTCCCCGACCGGGCCGGGAGGGAGAACGGCCGCGCGGCCCGAGGGGCAGAGGAGTCAGCATGAAGTACGGTCCCGCGGTACGTCGCCGCAAGCTGGGTGCCGAATTGCGCGCACTGCGGGTGGGCGCCGGGCTCACCAGTGGTGAGGCCGCGCGACTCGTCGGATGGCACCAGTCGAAGGTGAGCCGGATCGAGACAGGACGGAGCGGCGCGAAGGCCTCGGACGTACTCCGTCTGCTCGACGCCTTCGACGCGAAGGACCCCCAACTACGGGAACTCGTGGTGGCGTTGGCAGGGGCCGAGGACGCCGGCGGGCACCATTGGTGGCACGCGTACCGCAGTCTGCTGCCGCCCGCGTACCGCGATTTCATCAGCCTGGAGTCACAGGCCTGCCAGATCAGGACGCTGGAGAACAGTGTCGTGCCGGGGCTGCTGCAGACGCCGGAGTACGCCTACGCGGTGACGCGATCCGTTCTCTCCGGCATGTCCGAGCGGCATATCGAGGCACTGGTGGAAGTGCGTCTCGCGCGACAGGAGGTGCTGCGTTCACAGACGCCCCTGCAGTTGACGGCCATCCTCGACGAGGCGGTACTCCGGCGCGAAGTGGGCGGAAAAGACATTCTGCAAAGGCAATTGGCACATTTGGTCGAGGTGGCGCGGCTGCCGCATGTCCTGATTCAGGTGCTTCCCTTCTCGGCAGGTGGGCACCTCGGCATCACCGGGCCTTTCGTTGTGTTCTCATTTCCGAACACAACTGATCTGGATGTGGTTGTTCTCGACCATTTGACGAGTAGTCTCTACCTCGAGCGGAAAGAAGACCTCACGGCGTACACGGACGCCTTCGAATCTCTTCGAGGACTCGCTCTTTCGCCCGAGGACTCGCTCGAGTTCATCGCACAGATCGCCGGATAGCCGGGTGTGCGGGGTCGCCGACACTCCGTCACGCACCGGCACTGCGTCAGGGAGGCACCATGAATGCACTGCCTCGGTACGTTTCCGACAGCACGTCGCTGAGCGGCGCGCGGTGGCTGCGCAGCAGCTACAGCACAGGCGCCAACAACTGCGTGGAGACGGCCCCCGTGCCCTCGGGGCCCGCGGCCGGCCTCTTGGCCGTCCGCGACTCCAAGAACACGGCGGGACCCGCCGTGCTCTTCGCTCCTTCCGCCTGGGAAGGGTTCATCGGCTCCCTGCGCTGACCGCGCCCCGGGGAGCTGTTCGACTGATCACCCGCACCGCCTCGGCGAGCTGCTCGTCGGTGAGGTCGGCACGGGCGGTCAGCCGCAGCCGTGAGACGCCGTCCGGCACCGACGGCGGACGGAAACAGCCCACCGCCAGTCCCGCCGCCCGGCAGGCAGCGGCCCAGCGCACCGCTTCGTCGGGCGAGGGTGCGCGCACCGAGACCACCGCCGCTTCCGGGCGAACGGCCGACAGGCCCTCATCGGCGAGGAGATGATGCAGCGTCGCCGCGACCTCGCGGGCCCGTGTCGCCCGCCGGGGTTCGCGGCGCAGCAGACGCAGCGCCGCGAGCGCGGCGCCGGCGGCGGCCGGTGCGAGGCCGGTGTCGAAGATGAACGTACGGGCCGTGTTGACGAGATGCTCGATGACCGACGCCGGTCCGAGGACGGCACCACCCTGACTGCCGAAGGACTTCGAGAGGGTCACGGTGGCGACGGTGCCGGGGTCGCCCGCGAGGCCCGCCGCGTGCGGGGCGCCGCGTCCGCCCGCGCCGAGAACACCGAGCCCGTGCGCGTCGTCGACGATCAGCCCGGCCCCGAACTCTCCTGCCACCCCGGCCAGTTCGGCCAGAGGCGCCCGGTCCCCGTCGACCGAGAAGACCGTGTCGCTGACCACCACGGCCGGGCCGTCGTGCGCGCCGAGCGCCGCGCGGACCGCCGCGGGATCGGCGTGCGGTACGACCTGAGTGGTGGCACGGGCCAGCCGGCAACCATCGATCAGGGAGGCGTGGTTGGCCGCGTCCGAGACGATCAGCGAGCCGTGCGGGGCGAGCGCGGTGACGGCCGCGAGGTTCGCCGCGTAGCCGGACGACAGCACGAGCGCGGCCTCGAATCCGCAGAACTCCGCGAGTTCCCGCTCCAGTTGGGTATGCAGCTCGGTGGTGCCGGTCACCAGCCGGGAGCCGGTGGCACCGCCGCCCCAGCTCCGGGCGGCCTCGACCGCGCCCGCGACGGTCTCGGGGTGCCGGGCGAGGCCCAGATAGTCGTTGCTCGCCAGATCGAGCAGCGGGGAGTCGGCGGGACGCGGGCGCAGGGTGCGGACGAGTCCGGCGGCCTCGCGGGCGCGGCGCTGCTCACCGAGCCAGCCGAAGGCCGGGGCGAGGGCGGGGGCGGGGGTGCTGTGCGCTGGAGCCATGACTCCCTCTGTTTGTAGGTAATGCACAGACCTTAGTCGCCGCGCCACCGGCCCAGGATGTGGCAATACCCACACGTCGAGCACCGTCCTTTGTACGAACTCTCCTTTCGCAGGAACACTCCGATGAGCCAGGATCAGGGCTCATGGACCTGCTGAACACGCTGGTGGACAAGGGGCTTCGGCGCGAGACGCCGAGCCGTGAAGAAGCGCTCGCCGTGCTGGCGACGACGGACGACGAACTGCTCGACGTGGTGGCCGCGGCCGGCAAGGTGCGCCGTCAGTGGTTCGGGCGCCGGGTGAAGCTGAACTACCTGGTGAACCTCAAGTCGGGCCTGTGCCCGGAGGATTGCTCGTACTGCTCCCAGCGGCTCGGCTCGAAGGCGGAGATCCTCAAGTACACCTGGCTGAAGCCGGACGAGGCGTCGCAGGCGGCCGCCGCGGGTGTCGCGGGCGGAGCCAAGCGGGTCTGTCTGGTGGCGAGCGGGCGCGGTCCCACGGACAAGGACGTGGACCGGGTCGCGGCGACCATCGACGCGATCAAGTCGGAGAACGAGGGCGTCGAGGTGTGCGCCTGTCTCGGGCTGCTCTCCGACGGGCAGGCGGAACGGCTGCGCGGCGCGGGCGCCGACGCCTACAACCACAACCTGAACACGTCCGAGGCGACGTACGGCGACATCACCACGACGCACACCTACGCCGACCGGGTCGACACCGTGCGGAAGGCGCACGCGGCCGGTCTGTCCGCGTGCTCCGGGCTGATCGCCGGGATGGGCGAGAGGGACGAGGACCTGGTCGACGTCGTCCTCGGGCTGCGCGAACTGGACCCGGACTCGGTCCCGGTGAACTTCCTGATCCCCTTCGAGGGGACGCCGCTGGCCAAGGAGTGGAACCTGACGCCGCAGCGCTGCCTGCGCATTCTGGCCATGGTCCGGTTCGTCTGCCCGGACGTGGAGGTGCGGATCGCGGGCGGGCGCGAGGTGCACCTGCGCACGATGCAGCCGCTCGCCCTGCACATCGCCAACTCGATCTTCCTGGGCGACTACCTGACCAGTGAGGGCCAGGCGGGCCGGGCGGACCTGGAGATGATCGCCGACGCCGGGTTCGAGGTGGAGGGCACCGACCGGGTGACGCTGCCGGAGCACCGCGCGGGCGGCTGCGGTTCGGTCTGCGGGTCCGAGGAGGCCGGGTCCCCGGAGGCGCCCGAGGCGACGGAGGCGCGGACCGATCTGGTCGCCGTACGCCGCCGGGGTGCCGGGACGGATCTCGCGCCCAATGCCTGATCCGCACATCGAGGAACTGCTCCGGCTCGACCGGGATCACGTCTGGCATCCGTACGGTCCCATGCCGGGACGGCAGCAGCCCCTGGTCGTGGAGTCCGCGGCCGGGGTGCGGCTGCGGGTCGCCGGGCACGGCGAACTGGTGGACGGGATGTCGTCGTGGTGGTCGGCGATCCACGGCTACAACCACCCGGTCCTCAACGAGGCGGCGCGCGGGCAGCTGGACCGGATGAGCCATGTGATGTTCGGCGGGCTCACCCACGAGCCGGCGGTCCGGCTCGCGCAGCGGCTCGTCGACATGTCGCCGGCCGGCCTGGAGCACGTGTTCCTCGCCGACTCGGGATCCGTGTCGGTCGAGGTGGCGCTCAAGATGTGCCTGCAGTACTGGCGCTCGCTCGGGCGCCCGGAAAAACGCAGGATGCTCACCTGGCGCGGCGGCTACCACGGCGACACCTGGCAGCCGATGTCCGTGTGCGACCCCGAGGGCGGGATGCACGGCCTGTGGGCCGGTGTGCTGCCGGAGCAGGTGTTCGCGGACGCGCCGCCGAGCGCGTACGAGGAGTCGTACGCGGAGCAGCTGCGGCGGACCGTCGCGGAGCACGCGCACGAGCTGGCCGCCGTCATCGTGGAGCCCGTGGTCCAGGGGGCCGGCGGGATGCGGTTCCACTCCCCCGCCTATCTGCGGGTGCTGCGGGAGGCGTGCGACGCGCACGACGTGCTGCTGGTGTTCGACGAGATCGCTACGGGCTTCGGGCGCACCGGCGCGCTGTTCGCGGCGGAGCACGCCGCGCTCACCCCCGACGTGATGTGTGTCGGCAAGGCGTTGACCGGCGGGTATCTGACGCTGGCCGCGACGCTGTGCACGGCGCGGGTGGCTCAGGGCATCTCGCGCGGCGAGGTGCCGGTGCTCGCGCACGGGCCCACGTTCATGGGCAATCCGCTGGCCGCCGCCGTGGCCTGCGCCTCGATCGATCTGCTGCTCGGGCAGGACTGGCTCGCCGAGGTGAAGCGGATCGAGGCCGGGCTGCGTGAGGGGCTGTCGGCGGCGTGGGACGTGCCGGGGGTCCGGGACGTGCGGGTGCTCGGCGCGATCGGTGTCGTACAGCTGGACCACGAGGTGGATGTCGCCGCGGCCACGCGCGCCGCGGTCGCGGAGGGGGTGTGGGTGCGGCCGTTCCGGGACCTCGTCTACACCATGCCGCCGTACGTCACGGACGACGAGGATCTGGCGCGGATCACGCGTGCGGTGTGCGCCGCCGCGCGGGAAGGGTGAGCGGGCATGACCGTATGGGTGGTCACCGGGACGGGGACCGAGATCGGCAAGACCGTGACGACGGCGGCGCTGGCGGCGGTCGCCGTGCGGGCCGGGCGTTCGGTGGCGGTGCTCAAGCCCGCCCAGACCGGGGTCGCGCCGGACGAGCCGGGCGATGTCGCCGAGGTGGTGCGGCTGGCCGGTGACCGGGTGACCGGGATGGAGCTGGCCCGGTATCCGGAGCCGCTGGCGCCGGGGACGGCCGCGGCCCGGGCCGGGCTGCCGCCGGTGCGGCCCGCCGAGATCGCCGAGGCGGCCGGGAAGCTGGCGGCGTCGCACGATCTGGTGCTGGTCGAGGGCGCGGGCGGGCTGCTCGTGCACCTGGACGGGCAGGGGGCCACGCTCGCGGACGCCGCGCGGCTGATCGGGGCGCCGGTCCTGGTCGTGGCGCGGGCCGGGCTGGGAACGCTGAACTCGGTGCAGCTGACCGCGGAGGCTCTGCGGGCGCGCGGGCTGACGCAGGCCGGGGTGGTCATCGGCAGCTGGCCCCGGGAGCCGGACCTCGCCGAGCGCTGCAATGTGGCGGACCTGCCGAAGGTCGCCGGGGCCGCGCTGCTCGGAGCGGTGCCTGAGGCGTCCGGGGTGCTTGGGGTCGCGGAGTTCCGGGGGGCGGCCGAGGGCTGGCTGGCGCCTGAGTTGGGCGGGGTGTGGGACGGGGCCGCGTTCGCTCGCCGTTGGGGTTCCGCGGGCCGGTTCTGAGAGCGCGCCTCTCGTCGTGGCTGGTCGCGCGGTTCCCCGCGCCCCTGAAGGCATGCGCTGCGCGCGCCACCGGGCGAAACCGCGCGGCGCGTTGGCGCGCGGCTCCGTCGGGGAAGACTCCCGTCACGACACGACAGGAGGCGCGCGATGACGGATCGGCCTCGGAAAGCGGCGGGGGACACCGTACGGCACCCGGTGTTCGCCCGGTTCTACGCCGGGCTCAGTGAGCGGGCCGAGCCGTTCATGGGCCCGGTCCGGAGCGAGCTGCTCGCCGGGCTCTCGGGCCGGGTGCTCGAGGTCGGGGCGGGGAACGGGCTGAACTTCGGCCACTATCCCGCCGCCGTCTCCGAGGTCGTCGCGATCGAGCCGGAGCGGGGGCTGCGCCGGCTGGCCGTCGAGGCGGCACGGCGGGCGGAGGTTCCGGTGGATGTGGCGCCGGGGGCCGCGGAGGCGCTGCCGGTCAAGAGCGAGGGGTACGACGCCGTCGTGCTCTGCATCGTGCTGTGCAGTGTCCGCGATGTGGCGCGGGCGCTGGGTGAGGCGCGGCGGGTGCTGCGGCCCGGCGGCGAGGTGCGGTTCTTCGAGCACGGGCGGGCACCGGGGCGGGCGATGCGCGGGGTGCAGACGGGACTCGACCGGACGGTGTGGCCGCTGCTCTTCGGCGGCTGTCACACCGGGCGCGACACGGTGGCGGAGCTGCGCGACGCCGGGTTCGAGATCGGGCAGCACCGGGAGCTGATCGTGCCGGATCGCGGGCCGCGGCTGCCCACCTCGTACTGCGTGCTCGGCACGGCCCGGCTCCCCTGAGGCAGGGCTCACCGGCTCCAGCCGTGCAGTTCCTTCTCGATGTCGTGGACGCTCGCGCCGTCGTGCTTCACCAGGCGGGCGAGTTCCCTGACCTGCTCCGGGGAGGTGGTCACCGGCACGCCGCTGGCGACCAGATAGGCGTACGCGACGGCGGTGGCGTACATCGCGTTCGACCGCTCCAACGCCGGTACGTGGATGAGGAGTTGCAGCAGTGCGGCGGCGCGCGCCTGCGGGCTGTCGTAGACCGGGAGGTCGAGGATGCGCGCGGAGTGGCGGGACACCGCCGCCACGAGGGCGCCCCAGTCGGTGACCTGCGGGTCGCCGGGGGTCTTCTGTTCGGCGACCATCAGCAGCCAGGCGAGGTCGACCGTGAAGTGCGGAGGGCCGCTCGCGTCACTCAACGGGGCGGCGCCGGCCTTCGGTGTCCGGGCCGAACTCCTCGGCGAAGACCGACTCGTACCGCTGCATGAAGTCGGCGGCGGCGTCGACGAACATGCGGCCCTGCTCGCCCGCGTCCCGCCGGACGAGCTCCTCGATGTAGCGGTTCACGCTCATCCCACGGGCCAGCGCCCGCTCCCGGGCGGCGCGCGCGGTGTCCGCGTCCACCCGCACGTTCAGCTGCGTCTTCGGCATGCCTTCACGCTAGCGCCGGTGCGCTAGCACCGGCAAGAGCGTCTCGGGGTCAGGCCCGCAGCGCCGCCTCCGCGATGGCCGGGAGCGCCAGGTAGCACAGGTCGCGGTACTGCATGTCGGCCCAGGCGTCCCCGTGCGGCCAGGCCGAGGTCTTGACGACGACCACGCGGCGGTCCCGGTCGGCGTACACGAACTGGCCGCGCATGCCGTCCGCGGTGACGCGGCGTCCCGTCGCGTCCAGGGGCCACCAGTGGTGGCCGAACCCGGCGTGCGCGGTGATCGTGACCGGCAGCCGGCCCGGGTGCAGGAACGGCGCTCCGGGGCGGCTCGACGTGTCGGTCCACTCCCGCGGGACGACGGCGTGGCCGCCCCAACTGCCGTCCAGCTGGAGCTGTCCGATGCGGGCCCAGTCGCGGGCCGTCGCCGCGAGCGAGCCGCCGGCCATGGCGACGCCGTGCGGGTCGTGGCCGACGACCGCGGGGTGTTCGGCGCCGACGGCGTTCCACAGGCGGGAGAGATGGGTGGCGAAGTCGAGGCCGGTGGCGCGCTCGCGGACCCAGTCGAGGACGAGGGAGTCGGCGGTGCAGTACGTGAAGGCGGTGCCCGGTGCCCTGCCGGGCGGGACGGACGTGAGCTGCGCGCGCAGACCGCCCTTGCCCTCGCGGACCGGGGCGACCAGGCGGGCGGCGGGCGAGGCCGGGTCGCGGTGGTCCTCCGCCCAGTCCACGCCGGTGGTCATCGCCAGGAGGTGACGGATCGTCACATCGCGGTAGCCGCACGCCGGATCGTCGAGTTCGGGGACGTACGACCGCGCGGGCGCGTCGATGTCCAGGTCCGGGATGTTCCCGACCAGGAGGGCGAGCGCCGACTTGGTGGCGGAGTTGCCGAGCAGCCGGTCCTCGGGGGTGACGCCGTGGAAGTAGCGCTCGTGCACCAGGGTGCCGTCGACGATCACGACGAGCGAGGTGGTGCAGGTGAGGTCGAGGAACTCGTCGAGGTCCATGGTCCGGCCGGCGCCCGCGATCCGGGCGGAGAGCGGGCGCTCTGCCCGGGGCCAGGGCTGCGGGTCGTCGGCCCGGGCGATCTCGGTGGTGCAGGGGATCAGCCGCTGCGGTTCGCGCAGCGACTCGACGTCGGGGCGGGGCCGGGGGCCCGCGGGTGCGGTGGCCATCAGGCGCCTTCTCCTACGGGTTCAAGGGTGTCGTCGGATTCCCTGCCGGGGGTGTCGGCGAGCAGTTGCCGGGTGTACGGGTGCGAGGGGCGGTCCAGGACCTCGGCGGTCGGGCCCTCCTCCACGATCCGGCCGTCGGAGAGGACGGCGACCCGGGTGGCGAGGGAGCGGACGAGGGCGAGGTTGTGGGTGACGAACAGCATCGACAGGCCGCGGCTGGTGCGCAGTTCGTCGAGCAGGGTCACGATCGACGCCTGCACGGAGACGTCGAGCGCGGAGGTCACCTCGTCGCAGATCAGCAGCTCGGGCTCGCAGGCGAGCGCGCGGGCGATCGCGACGCGCTGGCGCTCACCGCCGGAGAGCCGGTCGGGGCGCAGGTCGGCGACGCCGGGCGAGAGCATGACCTGGGCGAGGAGTTCGTGCACGCGCTCGGTGGCGGCCGCGCCGCGGGCGAGGCCGAACAGTTCCAGCGGCCGTCGGATGATCTTGCCGACCGTCATCCGGGGGTTCAGGGCGAGATACGGGTTCTGGAACACGTACTGGACGGCCTTGCGCAGCTCGCGGCCGCGCTGCCGGGCGCCGGGCGGCATCTGCTCGTCCTGGAAGGTGACGGTGCCCGTCCACTCGTCGTGCAGTCCGCCGACGGCCCGCGACAGGGTCGACTTGCCGCTGCCGGACTGGCCGACGACGGCCACGCATTCGTTGCGGCCGACGGTCAGGTCGATGCCGTGGAGGATCTGCCGGGAGCCGTAGTGGGCCGTCAGTCCCTCGACGGTGAGGACGGGGGCGGGGCGCTCGGTGCCGGCCGACGGGGCGACGGTGAACGTGAGCGGGCGGGCGCGGACGTGGTCCACCCGGCGGCAGCGGGCGCGCACGTCGCCGCCGGTGACGGCGGTCAGCTCCGGCTCCCGTTCCGCGCACGCCTCCTCGGCGAAGTCGCAGCGGTCGCGGAACCGGCAGCCGGTGGGGCGGCGGCCCGGCGAGGGCGTGCTGCCGGGGATGCCGGTGAGCACGCGCGCCTCGTTGACGCTGGGCACGGCGGTGAGCAGGGCGCGGGTGTACGGGTGCGAGGGCGTCGCGAAGACGGTCTCGCGCGGGCCGATCTCGACGATGCGGCCCGCGTACATCACCGCGACGCGGTGCGCGAACTCGCCGACGACGGCCAGGTCGTGGGTGACGTAGACGGCCGCCACGTCGTGCCGGGCGCACAACTCCCGCACCGTGGCGAGGACATGGGCCTGCGTGGTGACGTCGAGGCCGGTCGTCGGCTCGTCCAGGACGAGGACCTTGGGGCGCAGCGCGAACGCCATGGCGATGCCGACGCGCTGCAGTTGCCCGCCGGAGAGCTGGTGCGGGTAGCGGCGCAGGAAGGCGTCGTCGTCGGGCAGCGCGACCTCGGCGAGGACCTCGCGGACGCGGGCGTCGCGCTCGGGCGGGGTGCCCGCGTGGTGGACGTCGAGCACTTCGCGGATCTGGCTACCGATGCGCATCACGGGGTTGAGGGAGGCGGCCGGGTCCTGGGGGACGTAGGCGACCTCGGAGCCGCGGCGCCTGCGGGCCTCCGCGGGCGGGGCGCCGAGCAGTTCGCGTCCGTCGAGGACGACCTCTCCGGCGTCGACGCGGGCGCCGCGGCGGGTGTGGGCGAGCAGGGCCGTGGCGATGGTGGTCTTGCCGCTGCCGGACTCGCCGACCAGGGCCAGGATCTCGCCGGCGGCGACGTCGAAGGCGATGTCGTCGACGACGTCGGGGCCGGTGCGGCCGAGCACCACGCGCAGGCCGGTGACGGCGCAGGAGGCCGTGCTGTCGGTGCTGCTCGCTTCGATGTCGGTGATCGGTGGGGTCATGAGGTGGCTCCCTTGCGATGCGGGCTGCGGGTGCGTCGTGGCTTCTCGCGCAGTTCCCCGCGCCCCTGAAAGCGAGCTCCGCTCGCTCCAGGGGAAGCTGCGCGCAGCGCATGCTTCAGGGGCGCGGGGAACTGCGCGAGAAGC